>JAUMNV010000054.1 GCA_031295725.1 Collinsella sp. | reverse complement strand
CCAGCGGCGTCAACGTCCTCCTGGGCCTGCATGTGCGCACCGGTCACTTCCTCAAGCTGGGCACGCGCGTCCTCGAGCTCCTCGACCACGCGACGACGCTGATGCTCGGAGCTCGAAATCTGCCCGCGCATATCGGACAGGCGCGACACCATGTTGTGGCCCTTTTCCTCGAGCAGGCGCATATCGGAGTTAATGCGGCCGACCACATCTTGCATATGGCGGCGCTGCTCGCCCAGGTCGCCCACAAACAGGCCCTTTTCCTCAAGCATGACCTGGAGCTTCTCGAGCTCGCGCTCCTTTTCACCCAAGCGGTACTGCGCAAGCTCAAGCTCGGCCGCGCCCTCTTTGGAGCGGCTCTCCAGGTCGTTCCACTGCGACTGCAGCGAACGAAGCTCGTCGACAGCCAGCATCTGCGTAAGCTCGTTCGCGCGCGAGGACAGCTCTTTGTACTTGCGCGCGCGATCGACCTGACGCCCCAGCGGTCGCAGCTGACGGGCGATTTCCTTATTGATGTCGCGGGCACGCGTCAGATGCTCGTCCATCGACTTAATCTTTTTGAGCGCACGCTCCTTGCGGCGCTTATGCTTGGAGATGCCAGCGGCCTCCTCGATAAGGGCGCGGCGCTCCTCGGGGCGGCTCTGCAAGATGGCGTCGAGTTTGCCCTGGCTGATGATGGAATGTGTATCCTTGCCCAGGCCCGAATCGTGCAGGATGTCCTGAATGTCCATCAGGCGGCACGGACTCGAGTTGATGAGGTACTCGCTTTCGCCCGAGCGATACATGCGACGGGTGATGGCGACCTCGTCAAAGTCGACGGGCAGCATATGGTCCGAGTTATCGAGCACCAGCGTGACCTCGGCGACACCCACCGGCTTGCGAGCCGACGAGCCCGAGAAGATAACGTCCTCCATGGCCTGGCCGCGCAGCTGCTTGGCGCTCTGCTCGCCCAGGACCCACAGAATCGAGTCGGAGATGTTCGATTTTCCCGAGCCGTTGGGACCGACGATGACGGTCAGGCCCGGCTCAAACGTCATATGGGCGCGGTCGGCAAACGACTTGAACCCTTTGAGCGTGAGGGACTTGAGATACACGGTTCCTCGCTTACACGTGCTTCTTATTGAGAATCACGCCGTTGGTGGTGTAACCCATGCGGTCGAGCGCTTCGAGCGCGGCGGCTCCCTCGGCTTCCTTCTTTGAGGAGCCGGAACCGCGACCCTGGCGAATACCATCGATCAACACCACGGCGGTAAAGGTGGGCGCATGCGCCGGGCCCTCGGAGCCAACGAGCTTATACGCCGGGGGCTCGTGACCGTCGGCTTGCACGCACTCCTGCAAAAACGACTTGGGATTCGCAGGATGCTCGGCACGCTCGGAAGCCAAATGCGGCTTAAGCGTACGATGGATAAACTCCGCTGCGGCATCCCAGCCGGCATCCAGGTACAGTGCGCCCACGAGCGACTCGTAGACGTTCTCGAGCGCCGAATGCAGGCCGCGCGCACCGGTACCGGTCTCGGAGGCACCAAAGATGATGATGTCGTCGATGCCCAGCTCGTGGGAAACCTCGGACAGCGTAGCGCCCGAGACAAGCGACACCTTCAGGCGGGTGAGCTTGCCCTCGTCAAACTCGGGATAGGACTCAAACAGGGAGCGTGCGACCACAGCGCCCAAAATGGAATCGCCCAAGAACTCAAGGCGCTCATAGCTGGCAGAAACCGGCTGGCCCTCGACTGCCGAGGGATGCGTAAGGGCCGCGCGCAGCAGCACCTTATTGTTGAACTCGTGGCCCAGGATTTCCTGGGCGCGCGTAAGTCGTTCGGATAAAGCCAAGACTTAGGCCTCCTTGGCAGCTTCGATAGCGTCGACGGCGTCGGCGACAGAGTTGAGCGAGAGCAGGGTCTCGTCATCGATCTCGAGGTTGAACTCGTCCTCGATAGCCGTAACCAGCTGCAGGCGCTCGAGCGAGTTGGCATCGAGGTCGTCAAAGGTGGTCTCCTCGCTAATTTCGGCAACATCGACGCCCAGAACGTCAGCAGCGACCTCGGCGATCTTGTCGAAGATTTCGGAGCGGTCCATAGCGCTTCCTCTCATAGTGCATGAATACCAAAAGAATGGTACCGCCCGGGCGGTACCAAGACACGGTTCTGATTCTACCCCACGACGTGCGCCGCGAAGCACACAACAGCGCTCTAACTCGCTCTTACAAAACGATACTGTCCATAGAGTTGGCGACATTCTCGACCAGCCCGGCGCGCACGGCTTCGGCCGCCGCGAGCGTACCGTTTTTGACAGCCTCGACCGAGGTGGCGCCATGGCCGATCAGGACCACGCCGCGCAGGCCCAGAAGAATCGCGCCGCCCTTGGCGTCGCCAGAGAGCTTGGCCTTAATCTCGCGCATCTGCTTTTTGATGAGCAGCGCGGCGATCTTGGTGCCGAGCGAGGCCATAAAGGCGCCCTTGAGCTCCTGCAGCAAAAACTTGGCAGCGCCCTCGGTAGCTTTGAGAGCGATATTACCCGACATACCATCGGCAACGACGACATCGAAGTTGCCTGAGGTGAGGTCAGTGCCCTCGCAGTTACCAACAAAGCCGGGAACGGCGGCCTTCATAGCAGGGAAACAGGCCTTGGTAAAGTTGGAGCCCTTCTCATCCTCGGTGCCATTGGCAAGCAGGCCCACGCGAGGATGCTCGATGCCCAGGACGACGCGGGCATAGGCGCTACCCATCTGGGCAAAACGCACCATGTCATCGACCTCCACATCGGGGTTGGCACCCATGTCGCACAGCACCGTCAGACCGCCGGCGCGATTGGGCAGCGCATTGGTCAGACAGGGGCGCACCGGCTGCTTCTTGTCTTCGGCCTGATACCTAAACGGCGTCACATAGGCGGTGGCGGCGGCGGTCATGGCACCGGTGGAGCCGGCGGAGAAGAACGCATCCGCGTTGCCCTTCTTAATGGCGCGGCAAGAAAGCACGATCGACGACTTACGCTTGGTCATCACGGCGCGAATGGGATCGTCATCCATGGCGATAACGTCAGGCGCCTCAAGGGCCTCAACACGTGCATGGGAAGCTGCAAAGGGATTGACGATTTCGGCGGGACCAGCTGCCAAGACCTCGATATCGGGATCGGCGGCAAGCGCAGCTTCGATACCATCGAGAACAACCTGAGGTTTCTCGTCTCCGCCCACAACGTCTACACAAACGCGAACGTTACTCATATACATGCTCCTTATACAAAAATGGCCGACTCATTGAGCCGGCCATTGTGGTTCCATTTGGAACGGCATCGCATCCAGAGTATACCGTTACTCGGTAACGATAACCTCGCGGTCCTTGTAGAAACCGCAGCTGGGGCACACGTGGTGCGGAAGCTTAACAGCGCCGCAACGGGGGCACGTGGACTGAGCCGCAGCCGAGATCTTCATGTTGGCGGAACGACGGGTGTGAGTGCGGATACGACCCTGCTTTTGTTTAGGTACGGGCATAGTGACCTTCCTTATGAACTATCCAGTGTGGCGATTACGCGCAAGTAGCGATACTACCACAGTTTTACTCATCAAGCTTGAGATTCTTCAATGCTGCAAATGGATTTTCCGTGGCAGCGGCCCATTCTGCCTCTGCCTGGGCGGCGCAATCGCATTGCTCGACGTTGAGATTGCAACCGCAAGTGGGGCAAAGGCCGCGGCAATCGGGCTTGCACAGGACAACGAACGGCGTGTCCATGACGACCGCGTCGTTGATGGGCTCTCCCAGATCGACGATGCGATCCTCGCCCAGGAGCTCGTAGCCGTCTTCGTAGGCCTCGGGATCCTCGGGCTCCTCAAAGAGGTAGAACTCCTCGATCTCGCCGGCGATATCAAACGAGGCAGGTTCCAGGCAACGGTCGCACTCGCCGGTGGCGTGCGCGCGGACCATGCCCGTGAGCAAGACACCGGTACCGGCATTGGTAAAGACAACGTCGTAGTCGATGCCGTCCTGAAGCTGGTACTCCTTCTCGCCTACCGTGTAGGTGGCGACATCGACCTTACCGGTCAGCGGATACGAATCTCCAGGAAACTCGAGCTGCTCGGAAAGATCGACGGTAACGCTCGGGAACTCAGCCATTACCACTGACCATTCTGTTGGGCGGCACCCTCGTTGAGCTGCTGACGGCAACGGGTAACGGTGCCGGTCAGACTCTTGAGGTTCTCCTCCAGGTGCGTAAAGACCTGCTCTGCGTAGTCCTCGGCAGCATAACGCGTCTCGCGCTCGTACTGCTGGGCACGATCGCGGATGTCGTCGGCCTGCTGCTGCGCAAGACGGACGATCTCCTGCTCACCGGCAATGGTGAGGGCCTGCTGCTGAGCGTCGGCGATGATGGAATCGGCCTGAGCGGCGGCGGAAGCCATAAGCTCCTCGCGCTCCTTAAGGATACGGCGGGACTTCTGCCACTCCTCGGGATAGCTCATGCGGATCTCGTCGAGGATGTTGAAGAACACGTCGGCGTCGATGACCTTGAACTGAGCGTTCTTGCCGAAAGGCGGCTTGGCTTCCTCGATCAGCCCTTCGAGCTCATCGACCAAGCTGACGATCCTATCGCCAGGAAAATTCTCGCCCGGCATCCGGTCTCCTTTCATAGGTAACATATCATCGTGCTAGTTTACCACATGCCACCAGGCAATAAAAAACGTCACGAAAAGCGATGTCTGAGCGCTTCAACCACGTTGGGTGGGACAAACGTCGATACATCGCTGCCGAGCGAGGCGATCTGGCGAACGACCGAGCTCGAGATATAGCCGTACTGCGGCGCACTCATGACAAAGATGGACTCCAGCTCGTTATCCAAGCGGTAGTTGAGGTCGGCCTGCTGCAGCTCGTACTCAAAGTCAGTCATGGCGCGCAGACCCTTGACCACGGCCCCCGCCCCCTGATCACGAGCGAAGTCGACCAAGAGGCCAGTAAAGGGCAGGACCTCGACGCCATCGATATCACCGAGTGCCTCACGGGCCAGCGCCACGCGTTCATCGAGCGTAAACGTGGTGCCCACACCGTTTTTGCCCTGCGACTCGGCAACGGCCACGATCACACTGGGAAAAATGCGGCGGGCGCGGCGGATGACGTCGATATGGCCAAACGTGATGGGATCGAAGGTACCCGGAACGATGACGCGGTTAATGGTGTCACTCATGGGCATCCCCCTGAAACGTCGTGCCGTCGCTGTCATCGGCATCGGTGGCGGTATCGTCATCCTCGCCCTCGCCGACCCAACGGAGCAGGTCGACCGAGGTGATGCCATAGCGTTTCTCACGCACGGTTACAAAGCCGGCAGGATGTGCACCCGCGTCGGCGGCAGCATGCTCAAACAGAGCATAGGCACCCGGGGTGAGCAGACCCTGCTGGGCCAGGTTCTGCAGCAGCTCGTCGACCGGCTTGGCACCAAAAGCATAGGGCGGGTCGAGCAAGACCAGATCGAAGGGGCCGCCCGGCACGCGGCCGCGCGAAGCGCTCGCAAGGACATCGCCCGTGACCACGCGCCAACGCGCACGGTCACGGCAGAGCGACTCGATATTCTTGGCAATGAGCCGCGCGGCGTTGCGATCGATCTCAAACGTCGTGAGCAAGCGAGCCCCACGAGAGAGCATCTCTAACCCTAAGGCACCGGAGCCGCCAAAGGCGTCCAGCACACGGACCTCGTCCAGATCGAAGTCGAATGCCGACATGACCATAGATGCGCACGCCTCGCGTACGCGATCAGTCGTGGGGCGGGTGACATCGCGACCACGGGGCTCCTCGATCTTACGACCGCGCCATTCGCCGCCGATGATTCTCATCCTCCGCTGACCTCCTTAAAAATGTGTCGATATCGCATGGCGACCGCATCGCGCAGGGGGCGCG
>JAUMNV010000204.1 GCA_031295725.1 Collinsella sp. | reverse complement strand
TTGCGGCGACCGGTGGACTCGCGAGAGGCCTCCTCGACGGCGGCACGAGCCTCCTCGAGCACCTTCTCGCGGCTGTACTCCTCGGCCTCGCGAGCCATGCGGCTGTAGTGGTCCTCTTCGTTGTTGTGACCGCCCTTGCGCTTCTTGCCCTTGCCCTGCTTGTCGGGGTTGGGGAAGTCCATGCCAGCAGCGACGTTGTTGCTGGCATTGGTGCGATGGCTATGTGGACGGTTTTCGGAGGCGTTGCGCTCGGAGTTGTTGTCGGAGGCGTTACGATCGTTACGACGGCCACCGCGACGATCGTTGTTGCCGCCACGACGGTTGCCGCGCTCGGCAGCGCGCTCGGCCTTGGCCTTCTCCTCGGCGTCCTTCTTCTCCTTGAGGACGGTCTCCTGTGCGGCGATCTGGTCGAGCAGCGAACGGAAACGCGAACCGGAATCGGAAGCGGGAACGGCGCGGCGCTGGGCCTCGCGGGCAGCCTCCTCCTTCTCGCGGGCAAGGCGCTCCTGCTCGGCCTTCTTCTTAGCCTCGGCCTCGGCGCGGGCGGCCTCCTCGGCAGCCTGGGCAGCGGCGAACTGGCGGCGCTCCTCCTCGCGTGCCTTCTCGGCGGCGATGCGCTCGCGCTCTGCCTCGGCAGCGCGTGCTGCCTCCTCGGCGGCAGCGGCCTGCTCCTCGGCCAGCTTGGCGGCCTGGACTTCCTGGGCGCGGGCCTCGATCACCGAGGCGAGCTGCTTGCGGACCATGGCGACGTATGCGTCCTCCAGAGCGGAGGAAGCGGACTTAGCGGGAATCTTCATTTCGGCGAGATGACCCATCAGTTCCTTGGAGGTCATGCCGAACTCTTTGGCCAGGGTGGACACACGGACTTTTGCCATATGACTTCACCTACCCTTTCTGGCACCTTGGGTGCCTAGAGACTGAACGAGCGTGGGGTATGCGCTGGGACCCGCCCGGCGCGACCGCGCGCTAGATCAGGTCCTCCGCATCATCGAAGGCGTCGGTGTCGTGGACACCGCAGAAACGGGAGCCGGGACGGGCCTGGTTGCGGCACTGGATGCCGTCCTCGGACACATACTTGCAGCGGCGGACGTCCTCGTCCTCCTCGTCACCGATCAGGTCGGCGGCGGGCTCCTCGTGAACGGGAACGTTCTTGAGGATGTCGGCGGCAAGCGTCTCGGACTTGATGTCGATGTGCCAGCCGGTCAGGCGCGCGGCGAGGCGGGCGTTCTGGCCCTCCTTGCCGATGGCGAGGGACAGCTGGTCGTCGGGCACGATGACGCCGGCGTAGGCCTTCTCCTCGTCGATGAGGACGCGGGTGACCTTAGCGGGCGACAGCGCGTTGGCGACATAGACGGCAGGATCGGCATCCCACAGGATGACGTCGACGCGCTCGCCACGGAGCTCGCCCACGACAGCGCGAACACGGCTGCCCTTGGGGCCGACGCAGGCGCCCACGGGATCCAGACGGTCGTCGAGCGAGTGGACGGCGACCTTGGAGCGCTGGCCGGGCTCGCGGGCGATCGACTTAATCTGGACGGTGCCCTCATAGATCTCGGGCACCTCCTGCTCAAACAGACGACGCATGAGCTCGGGGTGGGTACGGGAGATGACGATCGGCGGACGGCTGTGCTCGCCACGAACCGGCTGCAGGTTGGAGTTGGGGTCGCGAACGTCGATGATCACGGCCTTGATGTGCTGGTTGTGCAGGTAGCGCTCGCCCATCGGACGCTCGTTGCGCTCGTTCTCGTAACGGCGCTGGTCGAAGTGCGGCAGCTCGGCCTCGACGCCCTCGCGAATCTTGACGATCGTGAAGTCGGGCGTGGACTGCAGCACGGTACCGCTGATGAGGTCACCGATGCGGCCGGAGAACTCCTCGTAGATCTGCTCGCGGGCGGAGTTACGCACGATGGCGTTGATCTCGGCCTTGGCGTGCTGGGCAGCGATGCGGCTCGTATTCTTGGGGGTGACGTCGATCTCCTCGAACTCGGTGAAGTTGCCCTCCTCGTCCATGGAATCGTCGATCGGCTCCAGGCGGTAGACGTAGATCTTGCCGGTGGTGCGGTCGATGGTCACCTTGGCGCCCCACTCAAGATGCAGGATCTCGGCATAGCTCTTGGCGAGCGACTGCTCCAGGCGGTCGATCAAGTAGAGCTGGTCGATGTGCTTCTCCTGGCAAAGCTCCATCAGGGCGGACATCATGTCGGATGCTGCCATCTTACTTTCCTTCCTTCGCGGGCTTGAAGTCGTAGGTGGGCTTCAACTTGCACTTTTTAACATCAGAGAAATCGAGGGTAACGGACTCGCCGTCCTCGAGCTCGAGGGTCACGTCAGCCTCAGTGGCGGCGGCAATCTTGCCGGCGTACTTGCGACGGCCCTCGGTGGCGGTGGAGGTGAGCTCACAATTCTCGCCCACAAAGCGGGCAAAGTCGCACGGGCGGCGCAGCGGGCGCGCCATGCCCGGGCTCGACACCTCGAGCGTATAGCTCGAAGAGATGGGATCGAGCTCCTCAATCACATCGCCGACCCACTTTGTGTTGGCCGTGACGTCGTTGAGCGACAGGCTCTGACCCTCGGCACCCTCGATACGCACACGCACGCAGGGGGCCTTGGTGGCACCCACGAGCTCGACGTCGACGATATCGATATCGTGCTGGGGAGCGACGGCCTCGAGCGCGTCGATGATCGCCTGCTCGGTCTTGGTCTTGACCATTGCGGCACCTCCATCCATACAAAAAAGAAGCGGGGCCGAAACCCCACTTCTTTCAATTACAACTTCATTTGCAAGCAAACTATACCAATAGCTGCGGAAACGTGCAAGCACAGTACGAACCTGCAGGTCAGCGGGAGCACAGGTTCTCCACAAGAATAGAACAATTGACCGCAGGCACCAGGACAGGTACATGAAAAAACGAGGGGCGACCTAGCCGGATCGCCCCTCGCCTATAGCACGTCAGCTAAGCGCGCAGTGCTTACTTGACCACCAGGTTGACCAGCTTACCGGGCACGCAGATGGCCTTGACGACCGTCTTGCCCTCGAGCCACTTGGCGACGGCGGCCTCGGCGGCAGCCTGCATATCCTCATTAGAGGCATCGCGGGCAACGTCGACGCGGCCGCGGACCTTGCCGAGCACCTGGACCACGATCTGCACCGTGTCCTCAACGGACTCGGCCAGATCGAACTCGGGCCAGGCGGCGGTATAGGCGTTGCCCTCGCAGCCGAGCGCCTCGTGCCACAGCTCGTCGGCCCAGAACGGGCAGATGGGGGCAAGGACGCTCACGATGTCCTTGGCCACGCCGTAGCACAGCGCCTTGTCGCGGGCGGTACCCTCGGTGGCGTTGAGGTAGGCGCTCGCCGCGTTGACGAGCTCCATGACGGCCGAGATGGCGGTGTTGAACTGGCCGCGATCGAAGTCCTCGGTGCACTTGGCGATGGTGCGGTGACGCTCGCGATAGAGCTTCATCGCAACCTCATCGAGCGCGGACTTGTCGAAGGCCACGTTGGCATCGCCGGACTGGACGAGCTGCCAAACGATACGCCAGGCGCGCTTGATAAAGCGGTTGGCGCCCTCGACGGCCTTGGGATCCCAGTCGAAGTCCTTCTCGGGCGGGGCGATAAACAGGATCGCCAAACGCATGGTGTCGGCGCCGTAAGGTTCGATGACCGAGCTCGGGGGCACGACGTTACCCTTGGACTTGGACATGGTGTCGCCGTTCTCGTCCTTGACCATGCCCTGGCACAGCAGGTTAGTGAAGGGCTCGTCCACGCTCAGCAGGCCCAGGTCGCGCAGTGCCTTGGTAAAGAAGCGGCTGTAGAGCAGGTGCAGAATGGCGTGCTCGATGCCGCCGATGTAGTTATCGACGGGCATCCAACGGTCGGCGGCCTCGCGGGAGAAGGGCAGCTCGGTGTTGTGCGGATCGGTATAGCGCAGGTAATACCAGCTGGAGCAGGTGAAGGTGTCCATGGTATCGGTCTCGCGCTTGGCCGGGCGGCCGCAGACCGGGCAGGTGGTCTCGTAGAAGTCCTTGCACTCGGCAAGGGTTTCGCCGGCGCCCAGGTCCAGGTTCTCGGGCAGCGTCACCGGCAGCTGATCCTCGGGCACGGGCACGATACCGCAGTGCTCGCAGTGGATGGCCGGGATGGGGTTGCCCCAATAGCGCTGACGGGAAATGAGCCAGTCGCGCAGACGGAACTCGACCTTGCGACGACCGCAGCCCATGGCCTCGAGGTCGGCCACGATCGCAGCCTCGCCCTCGGAGTGCTTACCGCCGCGCATGCCGGTGTACTTGCCGGACTGGACGAGCGTGCCCTCGGCAGCGTGGGCGCAATCCCAGTCGACGGTCTCGGCATGGAAGGTATCGATGGTCTCGCCGCTGGCCTCGACGGCAGCGCGATCGTCATCGTCCAGGATGATCGGTACGATCGGCAGGTCGTACTTGCGGGCGAACTCAAAATCGCGCTGGTCGCCACAGGGAACGGCCATGACGGCGCCGGTGCCGTAGTCGGCAACGACATAATCGGCAACCCACACGGGAACCTTCTCGCCGTTGACGGGGTTCACCACGTAGCGGCCCGTAAAGGCACCGTGCTTCTCGAGGGTGCCCTGGGCACGCTCGACGGCAGAGATATGCTTGGAGTCCTCGACGATCTTGGTGACGGCCTCCTCGTACTCCGTGCCCTCGACGAGCTCGTGCAGGCCGGCGTACTCGGGAGCCAGGACAAAGAAGGAAACACCAAAGAGCGTATCGGCACGCGTGGTGAAGACGGTGATCTTGCCCTCGTCGCCCTCGATGGGCTCGCCATCCTGGTCGCAAAGGGTAAAGTCGACCTCGGCGCCCTCGGAGCGACCGATCCAGTTAGCCTGCATCTGCTTGACGCGCTCGGGCCAGCCGGGGAGCTTCTCCAGATCGTCGAGCAGCTCCTGAGAGTACTCGGTGATCTTGTAGTACCACTGCTCAAGGTCGCGCTTCTCGGGCTCGGTGCCGCAGCGCCAGCACTTACCCTCGGTCACCTGCTCGTTGGCCAGAACGGTCTTGCAGGTGGGACACCAGTTGACCGGGTTCTTCTTGCGGTAGACCAGGCCCTTTTCCCACATCTTCTCAAAGATCCACTGACCCCAGCGGTAGTAGTCGGGGCTGCAGGTCTTGACCATGCGATCCAGATCGTAGGAGAAGCCCATACGCTTCATCGTGGCGAGCGCCTGATCCATGTTCTTATACGTCCAGGCGGCAGCCTGCGTATTGTGCTTGATGGCGGCGTTCTCGGCGGGCAGGCCAAAGGCGTCAAAGCCGATGGGATGCAGCACGTCAAAGCCGCGCATGCGGGCCTGACGGGCCATGGCATCGCCGATAGTATAGTTGCGCGCGTGGCCCATGTGCAGGTCGCCCGACGGATACGGGAACATCTCGAGCACATACTTTTTGGGCTTGCTGTCGTCGGTGTCGACGGCAAAGAGGTTGGAGTCCTCCCAGGCCTTCATCCACCGGGACTCAATGGCCTGCGCGTCGTAGGCAGGGATCTCGTCCTTATGATCTGTGCAATCGCACATATCAGCTCCTTTAATCTTAGCTGGGGTCGGTCGGCTTGGCTTTATTCGCTACTGCGGACAGTCCTGCGCAAGACGAAGAGCACATTAAGTGCTCTTCTTTGCGTGCGGAACTTGTAGCGAACAAAGCCAAGCCGACCGACCCTAAGGTTAACTTGACTGATGATAGCAAATACAACAAGCGAGATGCCTGCAACTTGCAGGCATCTCGCTTTATCTAAATAACGTGGCTGAGAATCAACCTTTGATATGCAGCTCTTACCTTATCGATAGGAAACGCTCTGCTGAGAATCCTTCACGACTACGTCGTGGGCGCCGCCTTCGACGATGGAGGTGGAGCTGACCAGCGTTAGGCGTGCCTTTTCCTGGAGCTCGGGAATCGAGAGGGCACCGCAGTTGCACATCGTGGACTTAACTTTGTAGAGCGTGCCGCCCACGCCGTCCTTGAGGGATCCGGCGTACGGGACGTAGGAGTCGACGCCCTCGACGAAGCTGAGCTTCGCGGCGCCGCCCAGGTCGTAGCGCTGCCAATTGCGAGCACGCGCAGAACCCTCGCCCCAGTACTCCTTCATGTACTGGCCGTTGACGTTGACGCGCTCGGTCGGGCTCTCGTCGAAGCGGGCGAAGTAGCGACCCAGCATCATAAAGTCGGCACCCATGGCAAGGGCGAGCGTCATGTGGTAGTCGTAGACGATACCGCCGTCGGAGCACACGGGCACGTAGACGCCGGTCTCCTCGTAGTACTCATCGCGGGCGCGGCAGACATCGATCAACGCGGTGGCCTGGCCACGACCGATACCCTTGGTTTCGCGGGTAATGCAGATGGAACCGCCGCCGATACCGACCTTGATGAAGTCGGCGCCGCAATCGGCCAGGAAGCGGAAGCCCTCGGCGTCGACGACGTTACCGGCACCGACCTTGACGTCCTCGCCGTAGTTGGCGCGGATCCACTCGATAGTGCGCTTCTGCCACTCGCTGAAGCCCTCGGAGGAGTCGATGCACAGAACGTCGGCACCGGCCTCGATGAGCAGCGGCACGCGCTCGGCATAGTCGCGGGTGTTGATACCGGCGCCGACCATGTAGCGCTTGTCGTTATCGAGCAGCTCGTTGGGGTTAGTCTTGTGGCTGTCGTAGTCCTTGCGGAAGACGATGCCCATAAGGTGATCGTTGTCGTCGACGATGGGCAGGGCATTGAGCTTATTGTCCCAGATGACGTCATTGGCAACCTTGAGGCTGATGTTCTTGTCGCCCACGATGAGCTGCTCACGCGGGGTCATGAACTCGGAGACCTTCGTCTGGTGGTCATCGCGGCTGGGGCGATAGTCACGGCTGGTGACGATGCCCAGGAGCTTGCCCTTGGGGGTGCCGTCGTCGGTGACCGGCATGGTGGAGTGACCGGTCTTATCCTTGAGCTCGATGACCTGCTCCATGGTCATGTCGGGGGTCAGCGTGGAATCGGACTGAACGAAGCCGGCCTTGTGATCCTTGACGGCCTTGACCATGGCGGCCTCGGACTCGGCGCTCTGGGAACCGTAGATGAAGGACAGGCCGCCCTCGGTAGCGAGCGCGACACCCATGTCGACGCCCGAGACGGACTGCATGATGGCGGAAACCATGGGGATGTTCAGGGTGATTGCCGGCTTCTCACCGCGCTTGAAGCGGGTTAGCGGCGTCTTGAGAGAGACGTTGTTGGGGATGCACTGCGAGGACGAGTAACCAGGAACCAGCAGATACTCCGAAAACGTGTGGGACTCACCGGGAAAGAACGTAGCCATGTTTCTCCTTTTTCCATGCGACCGGTCGGCTGCAGGCCTCGTAGGACCCAGCCCAACCTTGGGCGCCCAATACTGGGAAAGTATCTTAACGCACTTTGACTGCTACAATGCATGATTTAAGAAGAGCACACGAGGGCTTGACGCAGGCTTTGCGTTTGCCCAGCAAACACTTTAGCGGGGAGACGTGGAGCGTATGAAGTACAAGACGACGGCAAAGCTGGTCATTCAAGCGTGCGACAAGGATCTGCCGGGCGTGTTTGGTCACGGCTGCGTCTTGCTGCTGCAAGGTATTGCCCGCGAGCACTCGCTGAACCGCGCCGCCAAGAGCATGGGCATGGCGTATTCCAAGGCCTGGCGCATCGTGAATGAGGCTGAAGGACAGCTGGGCTGCAAGCTCATCGAGCGCGACGGAGCCCGCGGATCCACCCTCACCCCCGCCGGCGAGCGAGCCATAGCGGTTTACGAGGAACTGCAGACCGACATCAACCAAGTAATTGCCGCAAAGGCCAACGACCTCATCGCCAGCATAAAAGAATAGCTAATTTAGGACGGGGCCTTATAGCCACACAACCCCTTCTCATAAGTTGCGGTGAAATAGGGACTGTTGGGGGTGCGGACGATTTCTTGGACTGCGCCTAGGCGTATCCAAGCTTCCTGCGGTACTCCATAGGGCTCAGCCACTCGAGGGACTTCTTGATGCGCCCATCCCGATAGTACACGAGGTAGGCCTCGAGCCTCCCCATGA
>JAUMNV010000185.1 GCA_031295725.1 Collinsella sp. | reverse complement strand
CGTTTCCTGCCGAAGCCCCGACTCCGCCAGCCAAATCGCCGACTGCAGATCGTTTTCTTCTAGAGCGGCATTTGCTCCCTTAATCATGCAATCGATGTACTTTGACTGCATAATGCGTCGCATACGCAAAAAGTAGGTGGGATTACAGCCATTGGGAACATACAGCGGTCCGGCATAAAGCTGCTCAATCTTAAGGCACAGCTCAACTAAATGGGGCCCGCGCGCACCCGTGCGATTTCCCAAAACCTCGCGGCTTATCTGGTCAAACAGCCGTACATCGGTCTTGACGTAGTCACCGTTGAGCCCAATGCATTCATTTTGGATGAGCACACACGACTTGCCGTCCGGCGTCGGCCCCAAAGCCGACCGCAAGCGCGATATCGTCGAGTACAGGTTGTTGCGGGCGCTATTGAACTCGGCATGGGGCCACAGCTCCATGGCCAGCGTCTCACGATCGACGAGCGCATCCATGCCCAGCGCAAGCCGCTCGGCAAGTGTCGCCGCCTTCTTGCGGCGCCACATTTTGTCCGTGATGGGAAACCCGTCGCGCTCGGCGCGAAACGCACCAAACATGCGAATCTCGATATGGTCGATGGTATCGACAGCTTCAACCTCGCCCGCCTGGAATAGGTGCTCACTTTCGCCCTCAAAGTCATCGCGTAGTGAATACCGCGACAGCTCGCGCACCGGAAGCTTCTTGCGAATCCTAACGGCAGGCTCGCCCAGGCAATGCATCGCAAGACGTGCGAATAGCCGATACGATGGGTCTAAAATCCCCGAGCGATTCATAGACATCCAAGCGGCAAGATCGCTATCGCGGCCCGCAGCGGCCAGGTGCAGCGCCACGACCCAGGCTTCTGAGCCGCCGACCTGCGTCTTGCTAATATCGAGCAGCTCCGCCTCTTCGCGAACCGATACCAGCGACGTATTGCGCAGATACGCCACGCGCTCCAGCAGCAAAGCGTTTTCGCGCATGTACGTAATCGATTCGTCGGCAAGCTTGAGCACTTGAACCGCACGGAACTTTGCGTTGACCGGCCGCCCCTCCGCCAGCGATTGCCAGCCCTCCAGCAATAGCCCAAACAGCTGAATTTGATTGTCGCGAACACGCACCGCAAAGCGGTCGAGCTCGCCAAACGCCACATCGTCGGTCACGGGCAAGCCCGCGAGCAGGCGCCGCGCCGCCAGCACCATACGCAGCCAAATGGATGGCGCCTTAAGCCCGCGGATATCGAGTGCCTCGAGTATCTGAGCCATCTTGTCATCGCGCTCGTCGGGTTTAGTAAACGAGCCGTCGAACAGCTCCACCAGCATATGGTCGGCCTGTACGAGAATCCCCGCGATGTCGAGCTCGCAATCATAGGCTTTGCATACCTTGAGCTTCGCGAGAACATTGCCGTCTTCCGCTCGCTCGGTTAGGTGGCGCTTGACCTCGATATGCGCGGACAGCATGTCGAGCACCTCGCAGGATGTCTGTTCTTGCAAAACGGGGTTGGCGGGAAGCCCCAGGTCATTGTCGCCGTAAAAGGCGATAGTAAGCGCCTGGGCTATTTTCCAGGTAGCGGGGTCGAGCTCACGCGCCGCCTGATCACCCGCACGTTCGATAACGGACGCCATATACCTTGCGAGCTTTGTATTGCACACGCTGACAGCCGCCAGATACACGCCGAGTGCCTCAGCGGGTGCCGGCTCTTGCTCCTGCTTTTCCGCATTGATCATCGCCGACGCCGCACGGCAAATGTCCCCTCCATGCCCGGTCAGGGCAAGATCGGCCCCATACTGCCCGGCTAGCTCCAACACCACACGGCGGTCCAAGAATGCATCGGCCAGGTCCATGGCCAAATCGCATCGGCCTGCCTTAATCAAAATGCGAGCAGCCCGCGATACTAGTTCGGGACGGATCTCGGCAACAAGTTTTCGCAACCTCAGGCGCGCATTGTCCTTATCGCCCAAACATCTAAAGGTGCGATCAGACGGATCCACGCCAAAAATCGGATAATCGCGCACAAAGATGGACTGGTCGACCATCGAAAGTCTCACACCGCACGCCTCTAGCTCCGCGATGCGACCCTCGCCCATCAGCACCATCAAGCAGGCAACGGTAAACAACAGGTTGTTCTCGAACGATGCAAGATCGGCCAGCGCCGCACCGTACACGTTGACGATTTCGTTCTCGAGCAACCCGGCAACATCGCCCTGTCCATACATTCCCGTCTGCAGGGCCGATACCAGCTCGGGCACGCCCTGTGTGAGCCGATAAAAATCGAGCGATGTGCTGATTGAGAACGCCGTGGCCCATGACGAATACTCATAGGCGTGCACCTTGAGCATCTGCGCATTGATCTTAACCGAATCGCCCAGCCCATGAATCAGCTGACGATTTGAAGGACGGCAGGAGATAAAGACCCCTACCCCCATAGCGCGCAGGCCGCGAATCCTGTCGATGAGGTCTTCGGTATCGTGCTGATCGAGGTTTGGCACATTATCAATCGCGATAAGGGAGTGCGGTTTGTCTTTGAGTTCTTCGGTAACCACCTCGAGCTGCATAAACACCTCGCGCCCAGTGGCGCGATCGGCCTCGATAATCCGCACGGGGCCTCGCGTCGGGTCGCATTTAACCTCATGGGTGTACTGCAGCAACACCGAGGTCTTCCCAAACCCGTCGGGCGCATAAAGAACCACGATGCCGGCCTTTCGGCCCTTGGCGATAAGCTCATTCATCAAGCGTTCGCGTCGCACCATATAGCCTCCACCCAGCGGCATCAGCTCGAGGTCGTCTATACCGCTCAAATCGTTTACCATGCCCGCTCCTCAACTCGACCGTATGGACACTGTAGCCGCAAGACCATACAAGCCGCGCTATGAATAGAGCGACCTTGTGTTTTAGGTTGTC
>JAUMNV010000133.1 GCA_031295725.1 Collinsella sp. | reverse complement strand
GGTCTTTGCGAACGTCATGGCTCCCACGACGCGTCCCGAAGCCGAGGCTCACTATGAGACGCATCAGCGCTATCACGACCTGCAGATCGACGTCGAGGGTCGCGAGGCCTTTAAGGTTGCCACGGGCAGCCTGACGCTGGTCCAGGAGTTCGACGAGAAGGACGACTACGATCTGGTCGATTCCGACGCCTCGATCGCCGGCGATCTTGCTGACGACAAGTTTGCGCTGTTTGTTGCCGGCGAGCCTCACATGCCCACGCTCGAGTTCCCGGGCGATGGCGCGCAGCCGGTCAAGAAGATTTGCTTTAAGCTGCTTGCAGATGCTTACTGGGAGGAGTAGCGCGCTGCTCGGCTGAGCTGTTCGTGTTGCGAGCGTTATCCCTTGGGGGAGCTCGCTTGGGCCCCGCTGAACGCGGTTCCTTTGGGGATTGCGGTTGGCGGGGCTTTTGTTGAGTAGGGGAGTTTCCGGCGGCGTTGTGCTTGGATTGGCGGATGCGCGCCCGAAATCGGCAACAAAAAAGCCGCCCGAAGGCGGCTATCTTGTGCAATGGAGCCAGCGACCGGGCTCGAACCGGTGACCCCCGCTTTACGAGAGCGGTGCTCTACCAACTGAGCTACGCTGGCGGCCATGTGGTGACGCAACTGAGGCGTCAACGGCTGTCTATGATACGGGACATCGCACATCCGCGCAAGTGTTCTGACGGCTTTTCTCACTTTAAATGCACTAATATTGGAGACGCGATGTCTTGCTCTTACGGGTCTCAAACAGAATGGGGCAGCGATGACTCAACCCAAGATTCTTCTCGCACGCATCGACGACCGTTTCATTTACGGACAAGACGTTGAGCTGTGGAACGAAGCCGTGGGTTCCAACCTTGTCCTAATCGTCAACGATGAGATCGCGGCAGATTCGCGCCAATGGGCACCCATGAGGGTGGCGGCGCCAGAAGGCGTTTGGACGCGGTTTTTCTCGGTGCAAAGGACCATCGACGTCATTCATACCGCAACGCCTCGCCAATTGATTCTGATCATGGTGGCCTCACCCTCCGATGCGCTCGCGCTGGTTAAGGGCGGTGTGCCGATCACCAAGATCAGCATTGGTCATATGCAGGCAGGGGAGGGCAAGCGTCCCGCAACGCCCGCAGTTGCCGTAGACGACACAGACGTCGCTGTTCTCAGAGAGCTGCAAAAGCTCGGCATAGAACTAGAAATCCGCTATCTCCCCAGTTCCGCCCCCGACCCCATCGGCAATCTGTTCAACTGATCCCTTGGGGACGGAGGAAAACGGATCATTTTGCCTTCGTAGGGGATCTGTGTGGCGCTGTCCGCCAAAACTATGCCGGTTTACTACGATGAATTGCTTATCGCCGAGCATGCCAAATTTGCAGAGAATAAAACCGCAGGTAGACGAGTTGCTAATTTTTTATAAACCAGCGCGTGGTCGGACATAGTGGGTTCATCGTAGTAATTCGGCATAGTTTTGTTATGTCACCAATTCGGTGGCATCGAAAAGAAGGATTTAGGCATGAAGCAGCGCCCGTTGGCGGTGGTGCCGGCGGGCGTTGCTGTGCGAGATGTCGCGTTGTGGGCCTAGTGCCTCATAAAGTGGTATTCGATCATATTGCTGTAGGGGTGACCCGGACCCACAATGCCCTGCGGGAACAGCGGCTGGTGCGGCGTGTCGGGGTACATCTCGGCCTCGAGGGCAAAGCCGGCGCCCCAGCCATAGTTGGCATCGTCCTTGGCGTGCTCGTCGCCCAGCCAGTTGCCGGTGTAGAGTTGCACGCCCGGGGCGGTGGTGTAGTAGTCCAGCTCACGACCGGTCCACATCTCCTCGACATGTAGGGCGCGACGCAGGTTGCGGCCGTACTGATAGCCATCGATGCACAGGCAGTGATCGTAGCCACGGGCCTGCTTAATCTGCGGGTCGTCGGCCTCCATGCCGGGTGCGACGGGGCGCAGCTCGCGAAAGTCAAACGGTGTTCCCTCGACCGGAGCGATTTCGCCGGTGGGGATGTTCTGCTCGTTAATGGGCAAGTAGTGGGCAGCGTTGGCGATAAAGAAGTGCTCACAGTCCATGCCGGCGTTATGGCCGGCAAGGTTAAAGTACGTGTGGTTGGTCATGGACACGTAGGTGGCGCGGTCGCTCTCGCAACCATACTCGATGCGGAAGACGCCGGTGCGCGTAACGGTAAACACAGCCGTAAAGATTCGGTTGCCGGGCAGGCTCAGCTCGCCATCCTTAAGCGAGGTGGTCATGCGCACGGCGTTGTGAGTCTCGTCGAGCTCAACGTCCCATACGCGCTTGTGCAGACCATGCTCAAGATCGCTGTGCAGGTTGTTGACGCCTTCGTTGGCCGGCATGTGCCAGTCCGTGCCGTCGATGGTGATCGTGGCACCCGCGGTGCGGTTTGCCACGGGACCGATGGTCGCGCCAAAGCAGGCGGGGTTGTCAAAGTAATCCTCGAGCTTATCGAAGCCCAGCACAACATCGCGCACGTTGCCGGGAATATCGGGCACATCGATACCCAGCACGGTGGCGCCATAGTCCATAATGCGAACGCAGATCTCGGGCCCGTTGAGGGTGTAACGATGAACGGAGGTACCGCACGGCGCGGTGCCGAAAAGCTCGGAAGTGATCATTTGGTTCCTAACATCGAGGTATTTCGGACAAACTGTAGCGCGAACAGGCGAGATTATCACTACACCCCACTAAAGCAGGGGGTATTTTTCCCAAAAAAGTGATGATTGGAGCTGTGCGGGCGTTCATTTCTGACGCGCGCGAGTCTGATACAATTTGTTCGTTATTGTTTGAATTGACGTGAGCGTGGAACAGCGAGGACTCATCGTGATTAAAGCGGAGCGACAGGATAAG
>JAUMNV010000116.1 GCA_031295725.1 Collinsella sp. | reverse complement strand
AATCGAAAAACCCTTTAATCCACAATCCTCGATAAGCTTGCCCACACTCGCATCGGGCGGGTTGCGAAAGACCGACCCGCAGGATGCGCGACCCATGGGCTGCGTACGCTTGCGCCTCGTCAGGTACCGCTCCATGCGCTCACGAATGTCTGCCTTGGGCGCGGGCTTGAGTTTAAGCACGCACTCGAGAATGATCTCGTTACGCGGCAAGCTGCACTCGCGATACCCCCAAGCGATCTCGGACCCTGCATAGTGCTTAATACCGGACGCCGGATCAAACGTGACCACGTCCTCGATAAGGGAGCCGATCCACTCGGTCCGCGTACCTGCGTTCATGGACACGGCACCACCGACCGAACCGGGAATACCGACCGCGAACTCAAGGCCCGAAAGCCCGCGCGACAAAGCGTCGTTGACCAAACGCGCGAACATCACGCCCGCACCAACGGTCAGCGTGCAGCCGTCCTCGGCAACAACCGTGCGCTGAAACTCACGTCCCAGCGAAATGACGGCGCCGCGATAACCGGCATCGGCAACCAACAGGTTGGACCCCTTGCCGATAATCACCCACGGCACCTGCTCGCGGTCAAGCACCGCCACGGCGCGACGCAGGGCATGGTAGCTATGGCACGTCACAAAGAGGTCGGCCTTGCCGCCGATACGATAGCTTGTATGGCGTGCAAGACGTTCGTCCTCGACCACGTCCGTGTCGATCATGCCCGAAAGCGCCATGACGGCGTTAAACAGACCCATGGGGTTTAAGCGTCTTTCTTGGCAGTCAGATACTCGATGAACTCGGGGCCGACGGTCGTAACGTCACCGGCACCCATGGTGAGCAGCAGGTCGCCCTCGCCCACGAGCTTCTCAAGCTCCTGGTTGAGCTCAAGACGACTGGAGCAGTACACGACCTCCTTGCCGGGGTGCTTAGCGCGAACGGTATCTGCGAGCATCTTGGAGGTAACGCCCGGAATCGGCATCTCGCCGGCGGAGAATACATCGATCAGCAGCAGCTTGTCGGCGTTGGCAAAGGCATCGGCAAAGTCATCGCACAGAGCCTGCAGGCGCGAATAGCGGTGCGGTTGGAACACGACGTCGACATGTTTGTAGCCCAGCGAAGAGGCAGCAGCGAGCGTCGCCTTGATCTCGGTGGGATGATGGCCGTAATCGTCAACCACCGTGATACCGTCGATATCGCCCACGTGGGTAAAGCGACGGCGGACGCCCTCAAAACTCGAGAGTGCCTTAGCGGCGGCATCGATATCGAGGCCTAGGACATGGGCGACGGTCAAGACGGCCGTGGCGTTGAGCATGTTGTGACGACCGGGGTTGCTCTTAATCTCGACAGCGTGCTCGGTGCCGTCCTCAAAGCGAACGATAAAGTCGCTCTGGATGCCCTTGACATCCGGATGTACGCAGACGATGTCGTTGTTCTCGGCAAAGCCATAGGAAAGCACATGACGGCCCGTCGACTTGGCGAGCTCGACCAGATGCGGATCCTCGCCGCAAACGATGACGGTGCCGTCCTCGCCCACCAGCCCCATAAACTTAGCAAAGGTGGCCTCGATCTCCTCGATGCCCGAGTAGTGATCGAGATGGTCGGCCTCGACGTTAGTCACGATGACCACGTTGGGGTTCAGGAACAGGAACGAGCTGTCGGACTCATCGGCCTCGGCGACAAAGTAGTCACCCGAGCCGTTCTTGCCGTTGGTGTCGTAGCCCTCGACGATGCCGCCGATCAAAAAGCTGGGGTCCAGACCCATGCGATCGAGCATGGTGGCGCACATCGAAGAGGTCGTGGTCTTGCCGTGAGTACCGGCGACGGCGACGGTGGTGTAGCCGTGGCCCAAGGCCGAGAGCATCTTGGCACGGGGCCACACGGGAATACCGAGCTCGCGGGCACGCACGAGCTCGGGGTTGGACTCGGGAATAGCGGTGGAGACAACAACCACGTCGGGCTTGACCTCGTCGATCGTCGCAGCCTCGTGGCCCACGTGGACCTTCACGCCGGCGCGGGTAAGCTGGCGAATATAGCGCGACGTCTTAAGGTCGGAGCCGGTAACGGTATAACCGCGCTCATGCAGGACGAGGGCGATGCCGCTCATGCCGGCGCCGCCGATACCGATAAAGTGGGCGCTCTTGAACTCGGGCGCGGAGGTTGCAGTCTGGGAATCAGCCATGTGCTCGTGTACTCCTTGCGTAAACACTGCCTGTAACCCGTTAACTGTACCGCACCTACCGCATCCGCGCGAGGGCGACCGGCGATATCCCGTCTAACTAACGCAATCCCTCTACCGCGTCGGCCAAAAGTGCAGCGGCACGGTCCTGGGCCAAGCCGCGCGCCGCCTGACGCATGGCATCACGTGCCGCAGCATCATCGATCAGGTGCAGCAGCTCGTCGGCAAAGGCAGGGGCATCGATATCGGCATCGGCGCAAAGCACGCCGGCACCGGCATCGACCAGGTAACGGGCATTCGTGGTCTGGTGGTCGGCCGTCGCGTGCGGATACGGCACGAGCACCGAGGGCACGGCAAGCGCGGCGATCTCGGCCACGCTCGAGGCACCGGAACGCGAGAGCACCAGATCGGCCGCAGCCAGCATATCGCCCATGTTGTCGATGTAGGGCTGGACACGATAGCGCTTCGCCTCCTCGGGCGTCAGCGCCAAAGCGCGCTCGGTCTCCTCAAAGCCGTCGGCACCCGTCGAATGCAAAACATGGAGATTCTCACGCGAAAGCAGCTCGTTTTTGAGCGAAGCCACGCGCTCATTAAGATGCTGGGCACCGAGTGAACCACCAAAGACGAGCAGAAGCGTCGCGTCCTCGGGCACACTGAGCGTCTTGCGACCGCGGGCGCGATCGCCCTCGATTACCGAACGGCGCACGGGATTGCCCGTCATGAGCACATGGTCGGGGTCGCCCTCGCGCTCAAAGACCGCGCGGGCCGCAGGCACCGAAATGCACACGCGGGCGGCATGTGAGTTCATCATCTTATTGGCCAGACCCGGAACAGAGTTCTGCTCGTGCAGCAGATACGGAACGCCGGCACCCTTGCACCAACCCAGCAGCGGGACCTCAACGTAAGCACCAAAGCCGATAGCGGCATCGGGCTTACCGACCTTCGAGAAGTGACGGGCAAGCGCACGCTTCGCCTTGTTGACGCGCCACAGCGAGGTCAGCGCCGTCCAGGGACGGGAGCGATCGAAGCCCGTGACCGTGATGGGCACAAAATCGAATCCGGCCTCGGGAACCAGACGGCCCTCGAGCTTGCGCGATTGGCCCACGAACACAACGTGATGACCGCGGTCACGCAGCTCCTCGGCCAAGGCGAGCGCGGGATTGATATGTCCTGCCGTGCCGCCAGCTGCAATAGCAACGGTCATCTTATCGGTCATGGTAATCCCTTCGTACACGCGGTCCCTGGTCATCGGTGCGCAAACGCGCCGACGGGTCCGAATTCAAATCGATTCGATTATATCCACCGCCCGCATTACGAGGAGTGGGGCGCTGCGGACGACCTTGCGGCGCCGTTCGCTGACGCGGACGGGCTGCCGGCTCGGTCGCAGAGCCGTCCAGGACGGTAAAGCCGTTACGCGAAGATCGCTCGCCGCGCACGTGGGGCACGCCGGCGGTACTCTCATCCATAACGGCAAAGCTCTCGCGGCGACGGTCGTACTCATCGCGACGGGCGCTCTCATACGAAACGCGCAGGATCAGACCGGCAAGCATAAGCGACACAATAATCGACGAGCCGCCGTAGCTAATAAACGGCAGCGGCTTGCCCGTCATGGGAAACACATTGAGAATGCCCAGCGCGTTGATCAAAAACTGCACCGCAAGGATGACCGCGGAACCCGATGCCATAAGTGCTCCGCGACGGTCGGTCGCCTGCTCGGCAATGCGAAACGCCGAGTAGATCAGCATCGCAAACACCAAGAAGAACAGCACGGTACCGATAAAGCCAACTTCCTCGCCGATAATAGCCAAGATGTAGTCGTTATGCGCCTCGGGCAAATACGAGTACTTCATGGTGGAGTTGCCGATACCGCGACCGAACAGACCGCCCGAGGCAAACGCCATGATGGCAAGCGTGGCCTGATAGCCGTCACCATATTCGTCTGCCCAAGGATTCCAAGCAACCTCGACACGCGTCATACGATACGGCTCGGCGATAAGGGCGATCGCAATGACGGCGATGCCGGCAACGACCGTCCAAACGATATATTTGGGGTCCAATCCCGCAAACAACGCCATGCACATAAGGGTCAACAAGATGATCAGAACGGTGCCAAAATCGGGCTGAACAAAAATCAGAAAGAGCGAAATGCCCAGGTAGGCACCCATCTTGCGAAGAAACTCGTTGATGTTGCCGCCGGGCGAAAAGATGCGGTCGAGCATGATGGCCGAATACGCGATGGCGAACGGCTTTAAAAACTCAGACGGCTGGAACTGAATACCGGCGATGTTGAGCCAACGCGTGGCGCCACGACTGCCGCTACCCATAAAGAACACCAGAACCAGTAGCCCTATCATGCCCATGAGAAAGATCCTGAGCACGTCTTCCCCAAACCAACTGTCCGGCAAGACGCGCACGATGGCAACCATGGCCAGCACGCCAACTCCGGCAAACGCGGCCTGTCGAAACAGGAAAAACGTCGCCGTACCATTCTCGTGCAGCGCCTCGACCGAAGATGCCGAGTACACCATCAGCAAGCCGAAGCAAACCAAGCTAAACAGGCAAGCCATAAATATCAAACGGGGGCGCATGATGCGGGCGGGGACGCCGGCAATATAGCGCTCACCGAACGTCTGCCCGCCGCGTCCGGAACGCGGCGTGCTACGCAGCGAGGAAGCACGGTCCGAGTCGGGCCTCCTCATATCACTTCGGGGGCTCTCCTCTCTCACCGGCAACCCCTATTCCGTTTGCGATTTCGCTGCCGCGGCAAGCTGGGCCACGTAGTCCTTAAACACGCGGCCGCGCTCCTCGTAGCCCGAGAACTCGTCGAACGAAGAGCAAGCGGGCGAAAGCAGGATCACGTCGCCGCGGCTCGAGAGCGAGCGGGCAACGTCAACGGCATCGCGCAGATCATCGGCCTGGGCGATATCCACGTCACCATCGACATCGGCCTCGTCCATAGCGGCGGTAAAGCGCTCGCGCGCATCGCCAAAGCAAACGACCGAGCGCACGTTGTCCATAACGACGCGGGCAAAGTCCGCAAGCGGCGTACCCTTATCGTGACCGCCGAGCAGCAAAATCACGTCGTCATCGGGAAACGCCGTCAGAGCCTTTTCGACCGCATCGGTGTTCGTTGCCTTGGAATCGTTGACGTAGCGCACGCCATCGATCTCGCCACAGGGTTCCACGCGGTGCTCGAGCGGCTGGAACGATGCCAAACCGCGGCAAATGCCCTCGGGATCGGCACCGACGGCCAGAGCAGCCGTGGCGGCACATAAGGCATTGATGACATTGTGATGGCCCGAGATCTTGAGCTCGGACGTGGCGACAAGCTGAGTCTCGACGCCCTTCAGGCGCACGACCATCTTGCCATCGCGCACAAAGGCGGCGTCTGCACCCTCGGGCTCGTCAAAAGCGACCTTGCAGATGCGGCGACCCGGTGTGTAGATGTACTCATCGAACTCATGGATGCCGGCATCCTCAACGTCGATAACCACGAGGTCGTCATCGACCATATTCTCGAACAACTTGATCTTGGCAAGCGCATAGTTCTTGTGGCTCTTGTGCCAGCCCAGGTGGTCGGGCGTGATGTTGAGCAGCACCGCCACGCGAGGATGAAGCTCGGCTGTCGTAGCAATCTGATAACTCGACAGCTCGGCCACAAACCACTCATTGTGTGCGCGGCCGTCGATCTCGTTCACCGGCGGCTCACCGATATTGCCGACGGCCACGCTGGCTTCACCGGCGGCCTTGAGCAGATAATCGGTCAGCGACGTGGTAGTTGTCTTGCCGTTGGTGCCCGTGATGGCGATCCAATTTTGGGGAGACAGGCGATAGGCAAACTCGGGCTCGCCCATAATCTGAGCGGCATGCTCACGCCCGGCCTTAAAGAAAGTCGAGAACTCCGAGATACCCGGGCATGTCACGCACACGTCATAGGCACCCTCGACCTGCTCGGTGCCGTAGACAAACGACGCGCCCTGCGCCTCAAGCGCACGTGTGGCGTCATTGGGCTCGGAGGTACCGCCGCCATACACAGTCGTGGCGCTCACGCGCTCGGGGTGAGCCAACGCCCAACGGGCGACATCGAGACCGGATTTACCCTGCCCCAAAACAAGCAGGCTAAAGACATCAGCAAGAGGCATGAAAGACCACTATCCCAACTGGAAGAACAGGGCGAGGCCAACGGCGCCAAAGGCCGCGGCGATAATCCAAAAACGGATAACGACCTTGGTCTCGGCCCAGCCCTTCTTTTCGAAATGATGATGAATGGGCGCCATAAGGAAGACGCGCTTGTGCGTAAAGTGGAAATAGACAACCTGGATCATGACCGACAGGGTCTCGACGATAAACAGGCCGCCGATGATGAGGGAAACGACTTCGGTGTTGGTCATGATGGAGGTGCAGGCAAAAGCGGCACCCAGGGCAAGCGAGCCGGTATCGCCCATAAAGATGCTCGCCGGGTAGCAGTTGAACCACAAAAAGCCCAGGCAGGCACCGGCGCACGCCGTGCAGAAGATGGACAGGTTCACGTCACCGTGCAAAAACGCCATGGCGGCCATGGCGAGCATGGCGATCATGGAAGTGCCGCCGGCAAGGCCGTCCAGACCATCGGTCAGGTTCACGGCATTGGAAAGACCAGCGATCATCAGCCAGCAAAATACAATGTAGAGCCACGGAAACGAAAGGCCGCAGATGGTGGTCGAAAGAACACCGAGGTCAATCGTCAGGCCGCCGGGAAAACGAATCTCGGGGGCGACGCCGCACCAATTGACGGCGAGCACGGTAAAGGTGACGCAGATGATGGTCAGACCGATCATCTTGGCGTGAGGCGTCAGGCCGAGCGAGCGACCATGCGTGACAGAGGTCAGGTCGTCGATGAGACCCAGAACGCCGGTGGCCAGCGTGGCAAGCAGCACGAGCACGAGCTCGGTGGTGAGCTTGCCCATCAGCAGGCAGGTCAGCGAGATCGCGACAAGGATGATGACGCCGCCCATGGTCGGCGTACCCTGTTTAATCAAATGACGCTTGGGGCCGTCGGCTCGAACCTGCTGGCCGATACCCTCGACCTTCAGCAGCTTGATCCACCACGGCATAAGCAGCAACGCAATGGCGGCAGCGATGCCAAGTCCCAAAAAGGCCTGATACGTAGGATACGAGGGATTGCCGAACATGGGCTAGCACACACCTTCCACAAAGCGGTCGAGCTCAACAAAACGGGAACCCTTGACCAGTACAACATCATGATTTTCAAGCGCGCCGCCCATGCGGTCGAGCACCTGCTGATAATCGGAGAACACCTGGATGCGGTCCTCATCCATACCCATCATACGTGCGGCATCGGCCATGAGCTGAGCCAGCTCGCCGCCGACGCACGCGAGCATGTCGAGCTTCTTGGCGGCGGCATAGGCGCCCACGAGCTCATGCATGCGGGGAGCCTCGTCGCCCATCTCGCCCATCTCGCCCAGGATCGCCATGCGCGAACCGTCACAGATGAGCGAGCACAGCAAATCGAGGCCGGCAGCCATAGACTCGGCACTGGCGTTATAGGAGTCGTCGATGATGCGTGCTCCGCTCTTGGCGCGCTTGATCTCCTGACGGTGACCGGTGATCGTAAGGCCCCTAAAGGCAGCATCGATCTGCTCGGGCGTCACGTCCAGACGATAGGCGACCGCGGCGGCCTTGACGGCATTGGGCACGGACTGCACGCCGGGAATGGCCAACATGGTATCGACCGTGTCGCCCTGACCAAAGTCGAGCGTAAAGACCGGATGGCCCTCGTCGTCGACGCGAATGTCGCGCGCGCGGACCTCGTCGTCGTCCGAGACACCGGCCAGCATCACATCAATACCCGCAGGCTGGGCGAACGTATCGCGAATGAACGGCGTAAAGTCGTCCTCGCCGCCCAAAACCAGCAACGGCGAGAAGTCGCCGGCGGCGCACATGCCCTGGACAATCTCGGACTTGGCACGGGCGATGTTCTCGCGGCTGCCCAGGATACCGATGTGGGAGGTTCCGATCTTGCTCACGATGGCAAGATTGGGGTTGGCAGACTGGGACAGGCGCTCAATCTCATGAAAATGGTTCATGCCCATCTCGAGCACCAGGACCTCGGTATCGGCCGGAGCGGAAAGCACCGTGAGCGGCATGCCGATCAGGTTGTTGAAATTGCCCTTCGTGGCCCAGACGCGATAACGCTTGGCGAGCACGGCGGCGAGCACGTCCTTGGTCGTCGTCTTGCCAATCGAACCGGTAATGCCGACGACCAGGCAGCCAAGCTCCAAGCGATATACGTGCGCCAGGCGCAGCAAAAACTCCACGGGGTCGTCAGTCAGCAAGATGGCGCATCCCTTGTCCTGCGCCAGCGAAACCAGCTCGGCATCGGGCTCGCGCGTCATCACGACGGCACCGGCACCCGACTCGATGGCACGGGAGGCAAAATCATTGCCGTCGACCTTTTCGCCGGGGAAGGCGACAAAGATCGTCCCCTCCTCGACCTGACGCGAGTCGATAACGCACCCGCGGCATACCCGATCGACTTCTTCCGTCACGGTTCGGGTCCCCGTTGAGGCCGCGAGGTTGTTGACGGCGATCTCTATCATTGCAGCTCCCCTGTAAACCTAATAATGCTATCGGCGTATTGTATCCCAGTGCCATGCGCGCGTGGTGCAGGGCATGTGAACACCCTTCAGATCAAATGGCAGACCACGCTCAAGATTGTAACCCCCTACTTCGTGTGCGGGATACCCAGCACGTCGAGCGCGTTGGCCATAATGGACTGGAATGGCACCGCGGCGGCATCCGAGCCGCTCGGCGTTCCATCGAGTGTGATATAGCACAGCACCTTGGGCGATTGTGCCGGCGCAAAGCCCATAAAGGACGACATGTAGTTCTCCTTGAGGTAACCGCCGTTCTCGTCAGCACGCTCGGCCGTACCGGTCTTGCCCGCCACGTCATAGCCATCGACCGCACCGCCAACGCCCGTGCCTTCGGACACGACCGTCTGCATGCACGATGTCACCTGGGCGGCAGCGTCCTCCGAAATCGCACGCTCGCCTTCGCCCCAGTCCTTCTCATCGCCCTTGCTGGACTTATAGAAGTGCGGGGTCATCATCACGCCGCCGTTCGCGATGCCGCCCACGGCACGTGCGACCTCAATCGGCGAGACGGACAGCGCCTGGCCAAAGCTCATCGAGCCCAGCGTGGCGCCGTCGTACTGGTCGCGCTCCTTGACGATGCCCAGACTCTCACCCGGAAAATCGACACCGGAGCTATGGCCGATACCCCACTTGTCCACATAGGTGGCAAAATCATCGGCACCGATCTTGCGTCCCACCAGGACAAAGCCCACATTGGACGAACGACGCATCATCTCGCGCACGTCCATGGTCATGGTGTAGTCGCGCTTATCGGCGTCGGTAACGGTGTCATCGCCAACCTTAATGCTCGCCGGCACCTCAAACGACGTGCTCGAACGCACGGCGCCCAAGTCGAAGCCGGCACCGGCCACGAGCGTCTTAAAGACCGAGCCGGGCTCATAGGCATCGGTAACCAGGCGCAAGTTCATGTCCTCGGTCTTGGCGTTTTCCAGATCGGCCTGGTCATATGTCGGATACGAGCATGCCGCCAGAATCTCGCCCGTCGTGGGATCGGTGACCAGGGCCGAGCCGTTCTTGGCCTTGGTCTTTTCGACCGCCTCGGCCAGGGCGTCCTCGGCGGCGCGCTGGATATTGACATCGAGTGTCGTCACGATATCCACGCCGTCAACCGCCGCCACCTTTTTATAGGCGCCGCCCGCGATATAGCTACCGTCCCTCGCCCGCTCGCGCACCAGCGAACCGTTGGTTCCGGTCAAAAGCTTGTTGTACTGTTTTTCGAGGCCCGTCAGACCGTCGTTGTCCACGTTTACCACGCCAAGCACCTGCGATGCCAGGTTGCCGTAGGGGTACACGCGCTTCATGGCCTGCTCAAAGAGCACGCCTGGCAGGTTCTTCTTCTCCAGCGCCGCGACATCATCCTCGTCCACCTGGCGTTTGATATACACCCAGGTGCCATCCGACTCAACGAGCTCGCGACAGGTCTTTTTATCGATTCCCGTAGCTTTGACCAGCGCCGATACCGTCTTGTCAACGTCCTCGATAAGCTGAGGATTCACGGCGATGTTGCGGCATTCGACCGACGACGTCAGCACGTTGCCGTTACGGTCGTAGATGGTACCGCGCTTGGCATATAGCGTCTGCGCGAGCAAGCGACGTGCATCGGCGCGGTCGCGCAACTTATCGGCTTCCACGATTTGATAGTCGGCAAGGCGAAGGACGCCCAAACCCAAGCCAAACCCGATGAAGCCCATGACGGCTTTGCGACGGGGCAGCGGCGTGCCCGTGAGCCATTCGGTCGACGAGCTCTTGCGCGGTCTGGTGTTATGCATCTGAGGACCACTCGAGCCACGGAGACGCGACGCGGGGTCGTTGCCATAGGACGGCCTCGCGTTGTAAGATGGCCGACCCGTTCCTTGATAACCAGAACGTCCCCGCGATGAGGGACGTCCAGAACCGCGACCCCCGTCGGAGCCGCGGCGATAGTCATTTGTCATACTCAGCTACCGTCTTGTTACTGAGCGGTCGCGGTCGAGCTAGCGCCCGCGGCTGCATCCTGCGAAAAATCAAGTGTAACGCTCTCGCTGGGCTCCACCATGCCATAAGCGCCCGCAAGGTCGCGAATGCGCGTGTCGGCACCATAGACCGAATGCATGACCTCCAGGTCGGAGCTTTCGTCGGTCGCCTTCTCGAGCGTGTTGGTAAGCGCGGCGTTGCTGTTGAGCACCTGAGCCGTAACGCCGGCGAGCGCCACACGGGCGACACCGATCGTCATGAAGATGGCCGCAATGATGCAAAACGTTTTAAGAACGCTCATGAAAACCGGGCTTACCGCCTGGTTTGCCTGACGGCCCGCGCCCGTGTAGACATCAAAGCGCGGCGTGCGCTGCTCGCGGGGAGCAGCGGGAGCCTGCGGTGCCTCACGATAGGCGGGCATGGCGTTCATATCATAGGCGAGTGCTGCGTTTGAGGTGTTGTAGCCCATGATATGCCGCCTCCCATCCCGAGTACGTTGGTAGTGTGTTTAAGCTTCGTTTGTGGTACGAGCGGGAGGTCCAATATCGCGCGGTCGCGTCTACAGACGCTGTGCCACGCGGATCTTGGCTGATCTCGCCCGAGGGTTGCGCGCAACCTCATCGGGTTGGGCAACCAGGGGTTTGCGGGTGATGACCTTGAGTATCGGCACGTTGCCGCACACGCACACCGGAATCTCCGGCGGACACGTGCACCCCTGGCTCATCTCCTTAAAGTGGTTCTTTACGATACGGTCCTCGAGCGAATGATACGAGATGACGCAGATGCGTCCGCCCGGGTTGAGCCACCTTGTGGCGGCGTCAAGCCCTCGCTCGAGCACATCGAGTTCGTGATTGACCTCGATGCGAATGGCCTGGAAACTTTTCTTGGCTGGGTGTCCGCCATGCCGGCGAGCGGCAGCGGGGATACCAGCCTTGATGATATCGACAAACTGGCCGGTGGTTTCGATCGGCTCATGCTCGCGGCGGCGCACGATCTCACGTGCGATCTGCGAGGCAAACTTCTCTTCGCCGTAGACGCGTAGAATCCGGGCGAGGTCGTGTTCGTTATAGGTGTTGATGACCTCAGCTGCGTTTAAGGTGTTGTTACCCGGATCCATCCGCATGTCCAATGGGGCGTCCTCGTTGTACGAAAAGCCCCTGCCAGGGATATCGAGTTGCGGCGACGAAACGCCCAAGTCGAACAGGAAGCCATCGACCCCGGGCACCTCGGCCGAGCAAAGCAGCTCGTCCAAGTCGCCGAAGTTGCCCTTCAGCAGCTGGTGTGGTACGCCGGGAACCTCGCGGTCCAGACGGGCGCCAGCGGCCTCGAGGGCCATGTCGTCCTGATCGACGCCGAGCAAAAGGCCGGTCTCCCCCACCTGCGCGGCCATCTTTACCGAATGGCCGGCACCGCCAAGGGTGCAGTCGCAGACGACGGAGCCGCTCTTTAGCTGCAGCGACTCAAGCACTTCGCCGAGCATGACAGGTTCATGCCGATATTCTTGTGTCAAGATCCCACGCTCCATCCGTTACTCGTGCCTTGCCCTTACGAGAAGAAGAGGTCCAGCAGGGCCTCGTCGTCATCGTCCTCATCGGCCGTAGCGCGGTCCCAAACCTCAAGGTGGTCGTAGTTGCCCACAACCGTGACCTCGCGGTCGAGGTTCGCCTGCTTGCGGAGAGACTCGGAAAGACCGATACGACCCGCGCTGTCCACATCCATCGACGTGGTGCGCTTGTTGATCGCCCTCATGAGCTTCTGGTCGTTGATGTCACGCGGGTTAAAACCCTCGTGGCCCTCACGACCCGCGAAGAGTCCTTCGACCCACTTATCGAAGGCCTCGGCAGAGAACACGTAC
>JAUMNV010000108.1 GCA_031295725.1 Collinsella sp. | reverse complement strand
GCATGGCACCGGCAACATCAAGGCCGGCCTGAACTACGCCATGTCCCTCAAGCCCACGATGGAGGCTCACCGCGAGGGCTATGCCGAGAACCTGTATCTCGATTCCGAGTCCCGCACCTATGTCGAGGAGACCGGTGGCGCTAACGTCCTGTTCGTGAAGGAGGACGGCACCCTCGTCGTTCCGCAGTCCCACACCGACTCCATTCTGCCTTCCATCACCCGCCGTTCGCTCGTTCAGGTTGCTCAGGACCTGGGCATGACCGTTGACCAGCGTCCCGTCGAGTGGGCCGAGGTCAAGGCCGGTACCTTTGTCGAGTGCGGCCTGTGCGGCACCGCTGCCGTTATCTCCCCGGTTGGCGAGATCGACAACAAGGTTTACGGCGCCGACGAGACCGTGACCTTCCCGGCTGGCTACACCGAGATCGGGCCTGTGATGAAGAAGCTCCGCGAGACCCTGACTGGTATCCAGTCTGGTGCTGTCGAGGATAAGCACAACTGGGTTTACACCGTCGCGTAATCTGTCTTACGGATATGTCCGGCCCGAGGGCACCTTCCTTTCCGGCGCGTCCTCGGACATGAAAGAGCCCCCGCTGCGCACTTCGTGCGGCGGGGGTTCTTTCGTCCTGCGGAGTGCGCCGGAAAGGAAGGTTACCCTCGGGCCTGCGTTACCTCGGCGTTGCCGTTACGGGCAATATAGATCTGAATTAAAGATGGCGCGCGGCCTTTTAGGCCGCGCGTGTGTTTCAAGACTTTAGTCTGCTGGCCGCGCAGCGGCCAGCTTTAAACCACCCGCTACGCGGGTGGAGACAAACGGCTTTACAAAGCCACCCCTCCGACCGATATTGACGATTGTTCAGGCCGTCAAGAATTCGAGTCGAAGGGGTGGTCGCCATGGCCCAGAAGGCCTACAGCCTTTCCCACACGAAGTGGATGTGCAAGTACCACATCGTGTTCACGCCGAAGTATAGGCGCAAAGTGATCTACAACCAAATCAGGAGCGACATAGGGGAGATCCTCAGGAAGCTGTGCGAGTACAAGGGGATCGAGATAATCGAGGGGCACCTGATGCCCGACCACGTGCACGTGCTGCTGGCGATCCCGCCGAAGTACAGCGTCGCGAGCGTCATGGGCTACCTGAAGGGGAAGAGCTCGCTGATGATATTCGACAGGCACGCCAACCTCAAGTACAAGTTCGGCAACAGGAAGTTCTGGGCGGAGGGCTACTACGTGTCCACCGTCGGCCTGAACGAGGCGACGATCGCCAAGTACATCAGGGAGCAGGAGTCCCACGACATCGCGCTGGACAAGCTGAGCGTGAAGGAGTACGAGGACCCCTTCAAGAGGGGGTGATGCTGCCGGTTCGACCGGCGCGCCACGGGTCAAGATGCACTAGGCCTGGACGAAGTCCGGGCCCGCGCCTTTAGACGCGAGCCCGGGGCCCGTGGGTTATACCCTAAGAGCAAACCACCCTTTTTAAGGGTGGTTCTGATGTTCGATGAGCCGAGTCGGCGTTTCACACAAAAGTAACTAGGAGCTAGCGAGGCCTATCCGAATTGACCTCATTGGCGGTGTCTTTTTCGAACGCCGTGCGGCGGGCGCTGTAGGCGACGAGGCCGGCACCAGCTGCGGCGAGTGCTGCTGCGGCTGCGGTTAGGGGGACGTTGCTGTCGCCCGCACCGGCGAGCGCGTCCGCTTTTCCGGAGCGCTTGTTATTGCCGTGATCCTTGCCGCTGCCAGATCCACTGCCGCCACCGGAACTGCTTCCGCCGGAGCCACCTCCACTCGAGCCGCCATCGCCGTCTGCTGTCATCGGGGCCGTCGTGAAGCCCCGTCGTATCCGCGCTGTCGCATACGCCGACCTGAACTTCTGAGCGTTCGCATGCCGCATCGGGCACATGAAGCTCGTGCAGTACGGCACCCAGCGTCGAGTTTGCGCCCGGTCGAATTTCCTCGAGCGTTACGGGATCGAGCGCCACCAGATTACGTGCCTTCGCATACAGCGTTACGCGTTTGCCCACTTCGTCGCCCCAGCTCTCCGGGATGGCAAAGCTCATGCGGAACTGTGCCGTGCAACCCGGTGCCAGCACGGCGTTGCCGTTGTCGGCTACCAGCGGGTGCGTTGCAAAACGTGTGCCCAGCGTCTCGAGCGCGTACTTCACGTGTGCCATGTCGTTGGCCGAAGCGTCCTCGGCAAGCTCTGGGTCGTAGATCGAAGCCATGCGTGCGTTCACTCCGAATCCGATGGATGCGCTGGAGAACGGCTGGCTGGAGCCCTCTCGGTACAGATCGATCGTGCCGGCGGTCAGCAGGGTGTTGCCGTCGTTTAGCACCGTGACCATGAAGGATTCGCCTGCTGCTCCGGGCACCACCGCGCCCGAGGTGGCGACCGCGCCCGTCGAAGTGGCACAAGCTACCAGGGGCACTTCGATGCCGTGCAGCTCTGCCTCGCTTTTCTCCGCGCTCACAATGTGCGTGGCGAGCGCGGAGAGCATGCTTCCCGACGTCAAAAATGTCGTTATCTGATCGACGGGATGGTCCAGCTCGCACATCACGAACGGCTCCGTAAACAGATCGCCTGCCAAGGTGCTGGCGAAGATGCGGAAGTGCTTGCCCATCACTGCTACCGGGTTCCCTTCTTCGTCGTAGGTTTGTCCCATCTTGCCATCGGTGTTCTCTACATAGAGCACGCACCTGCCGTTGTTGCTTACGCTAAACGATGCCGGGCCGCAGCCTGCGGCGCCCACGGGCTGCGTTGCAAATGCCGATGCGCTTCGCGTCCAAGTAATATGCTGCAGTTGCTCGTTGACGGTTGCCAAAAAGCCCGAATGTTGTGGCCACGGCACCGCACGGGGTACCGTGGCGTCTGGTGACATAACGCCCCAGCCCGCAATGGACTGGCCGATCACGGCGTACGATGCACAGCCACAACCGCCTGCAGTCTCGTATGCAACGGGCACCACCATTTTGCCGTTGATATTCTCGGGCTCGCCCAGCTCGATACTCGACGGTACCTGCGGAAAGCGAAGAACTTGGCGGAACGTCAGGCTATCGCCCAAATCATCCGACCATAGGGTAAAGCACTCCAGCGCAACCTCAGCCTCACTGCCGAGCGCCTTTTCTGCGGTGGCTCCGCGGCGGTGGAGGTAGGCACCCGACAGGCGTCCGTCGACTAGCGTCTTGCCTACCGTGATGCGTGGGCACTGCAGGCAATGGTAGCCATCCTCCTGAAGGCGGCCGCGCGAGATGCTGCGCCACGACGTGTGCGATATCACGCGAACTCCGTCGTTGCTTATGCGCAGGCGCACAACGGACAGTATGCCGGATGTGCTCGCCGTATCGAAAAGGGTGTTGTCGCCGGCGGGGCGCTCGCCCGAGACCAGCAGCACGTAGGCGTCCTGGTTTCTCCTCCCGTCTGTATATTCCACCACGTCGAAGTCGTAATCGAATATGCCGTCGCGCTCCACGTCGCCCTCGCCAAACCCAAGGGGGAAGTCCACGGGCGTGGGAGCGGACCACGTGCCGTTTGCCTTTGTGTGCACTACCAGGCGCGAGCGGCCATTGTTGCCGTAGCGCATCGAGGCGATACGGAACAGGCATTCTACGCCGGCAATCATTGCCAGCTTCATGTGAGCTTCGCTGAGCACGCCAGCAAACAGCACGTTGTCGCTCGAGGGTTTTATGCCGCCACGCTCGTCCTCCGACACGCCGGCAGAATTGGCGTTCGGGTCAGCAACGGCGTTCGTTGCCTGACCGATGTAGGTGTACTCATACATCGGCGCGGCGTTTTCGTCGCCCTCTACCAGTGCATGGACGAAATGCTCGATCTGTCCCGTGTCGTCGCTTTCTGCATCCGCCTCGAGCTCAATGCGCGTAACCGCTTGATCCCAATCGCGCACGACAGACGCGGCATTTACGGCAGTGGCCTTAACCTCGGCGCGTGCGAGCAGCTCGGCGTTGGTGACGATGGTGGCCGATGCGATAAATTGCGGCACGCCGCCCGCCTCGATGTTGTCGGGCGTGCCGAAGCGGGCATCCAGCGTGTAAGGCGTATCTCCACCCAATGCAAGCTCAGAGCGCTGGAGCACATACTGGTCGCCGTTGTTCACCGACATATTCCACGAATCGGCGAGTGTGGGCCACGATCCCGACCAAGCCTTGGTGGTCCACTTGAACATTACGAACTGGAGTATCACGTCGGCATCGACGTCTGCGCCCACGCGCAGCCGCGGAAGCTGGTGGCCGTCCGCTTTCTCGTACCCAATGAACAGTGTGAGGGATGCGGCGCCACGCACAGCGGACGAAGCGACGCCTGCAACGCCGGCTCCAAAGGTGACGGCAAGTCCGATTTGGACGGTGAACGAGCCCGACGTGTTGGAATAGTCGAGCGAAATGTTCTTGAAAAACGCCGCGCCGCTACCGTGCGTGTGGGCGCCCACGGCGAGCGCCAGTTTTGCCAGCACCCAGGGGTTGACGTTTAGGAAAAACGGCACCGGTCCTAGGGTAAACTGCTCGGTCCAATTGAGGTCGGTTCTTACCTGGAAGAGGGCCTTAATATTGCCGAATGCGGGGTCGTTGTTGTTGCCCCAGGTTTTGCCCACCCAGTCGTAGGCGAGCGATCCGTACAGCTGCGTGGCGATATCCATCGTGAACAGCAGCGTGCAATGGTGGCGAAGGAGCTTGGTGTTTCTTGGATCGGTGCCCGAACCGGCACTCATACTCTTGTACTGATTCCACTTCCCTTCCATTTCGTCGAGGTAGCGGTTTGCCTACTTGGCGCCCGACTCGCGCGGCGATTTCTTCCAGTATTCCGGATCAGGGTTGCCCGAATCGTTCATATAGCTGGCTGGTTTGTATCCTCCGCCAAACAGCACGTATCCAGCAAACGAGAAATCGAAGAGGATCGGAAATGTGGGCATCCAGCACGTGAACTTATTGCCGCCGATGCCGGGAAACGCCGCGGGGAAATCAAACGGAGTGATCTCTTGGTCCATGGTAGTGGGGACGATAGTGGTCGAGCCCGATTCTGCCTTTGCGGCCGGCGCGGTGACAACGGCCATGGGGGAGGAGAGTGTATAGGTCTTGCCCTGGTAGTCGAGGACAAAGCGCAACTTGCATCCTTCTTCCAGAAGGCTCGACGCTGCATCGAGGAACTTGTCTTCGAGTGTGAGCGTCGCCAGATTATCCGCGCCCGATGCGCTGGCCTTGACTTGGCCAATCTGCGTGACGGTTTCGGATGGGCTGTCCGCAGCGGGCATCACTTTATTGATATGCAATGTTGCCTGCCCGCCCTGCGGCAGATGAGCCTGCACGGTAAAAGCGTGCGTGTCGGGCTGGTCGTTTGCTGCTTCGTCCGCTGGCATTGCCATAAACGTGGCGTCGGCGTACTGGATGTCCCATTCGTCGAATGTGAGCTGGCGGAAGTACGGCTCGCCGTCGGAAAGCGGACGCGTGGGCGCGGTTATGGCGGTGCCGCCCTGGATACGCGCAAGAGGAATCTCGACATCACGGTAGCCCGCCATGCTAATGGAGATGCCGCCGTTAAAGTCGTACGCGTCAAGGAGCGTTGCCTTGTCCACGTAGCCTTCCGAAAGAGGGGCGACCTCAAAGATGGCCGTGCCTTCGTCATCGGTTATGGCGGCGAGCTGCTTGCCTGCGGCGTAGCGCGACGTGAGCGTGACCTTGGCGCCTGCGATAGGCGTATTCTTGTTGGCGACGTCGACCACGACCACACCGAACATGGTGCGCGAGAGAACGAGCACCCTGAAGGGGTCTTTTTCGTCGGCATGGGCTTCGGTGGGCGCGAACGGCAATATGAAGGCGTTTGCGCTTCCCGGCACGCGCGGCAACATAATGCTCGCTAACGAGGACGCTCCGGCGACAAGTAACGAACGGCGATCAAGCATCTTGGGCTCCCATCCCGCAAGTATCGGTGGAAATAATCCAATTTTGCGAGAAGGCGCCCCGTGGCGGTAGTGCCATTCAAGGGTCAAAATGTCCAAATTGATCGAGCGAAGCGCCGGGTTCCGGAACGCGTTCGATGCGCTTGGCAGCCCGGTCGCTAACGCAACATATGCGCGACCAGCTCGGCGCGTGTGCCGATGCCAAGCTTTGCGTATACGCCGGATAGGCGGTTTTTGACGGTGCCCGGCGATACTCCCATATGGCGTGCGATTTCGGCGTTGGTCC
>JAUMNV010000099.1 GCA_031295725.1 Collinsella sp. | reverse complement strand
CCCTTCGCATTCGCCTTGCGACGAATGTGCATCCAGGCCGCAGCAGCGCAAAGCACCGCCGCGCCGGCAAGGTACGTCAGAGTGACGCCCGACATACCAGAAAGGGGCAAAGAGGTGGAGTAGGTGTTGGTGAAGGTGGGGATGGAGGTGTCGGTGGAGTTGGGGGCGGAGGTGTCGATGAACGTCTTTACTTCGGCATTGTCTTCTGGTGTCCAATTGCCTTCGGAGTCAACGGTTCCCTTCATGTAGGTCACCTTATAGTTGATGGTTCCATTGGCGACATCCGTTCGATCAACCTTGAACCTATAGACCGAATGATCAAACTTGTAATGCGGATATTTCTCACTTTCGTCCTCCTCGCGCACGTAATAATACGGGAAGTCCTTGGAAGCGCTACGGCCCGTGGAGTCCGCGCCCTTGGTGGGGTCGTCAAGCGTGCAACTAATATCTCCGAATTTCAGGAGCTGAGAGCTGAGGCCATTGGCCTGAGTCTTTACCTCTTGAGCGTTTTCGAACTTCGGATTGTCTGCGAGCTTGAGCGTAAACACCTTCATCTCGCCACCCTCAACGACCTTAGTCGCCCTAGGAGTCCAGGAAAAACTGGAGGTATACGTGTTGGTGAAGGTTGCCTTGTTGGTGGAGGTTGCGCTGCTGGAGTCGACGATCGAATAATAGCCTTGGCCGTCATCTTTCAGAGCGCCCAGCGATTTAGTTAAATCTCCGGAGTGTTTAATCACCCTCGTGTTTGTAAGCGTGTAGTTATGAACACTGATTTCTTTAGTCTTGCTCTCGTCATTCAGCATCGGAACAGACATAAGTACAGTCACGTTATCCTGGAGCGTCCCCACAATCTCATACACAGCAGGGTCGTACTTGATGTAGGGATTATTACCAGCATCTTCAACCAGATAATATGTAATCTCGCCAGCCGAACTGCTCGGAGCAGACTGTTCACCAAGGTTAAACGTGATGTTGCCGTTTGCATCATTACCTGCATTTCCTACCTCAGTGCAAACGCCGCGATCGAATGTCCCATTAGCGAAAGGATCTATCAAATCCTTGCGGTAGACCTTAAAGGTGAACTCATTCTCAGTGAGTGGTTTTTTCTCATCAGTCTGCGAATCGATTAGCTCCTTGGTCGCCTTAAGGCTTGGGTAGACATACGCGTCCGCTGGCTGACCCAAGTACAGGTCACCATTCGACATGATGCCGCCACCATGGTCCCAGGAATAGTTGTCCGTGATGAAAGTTGTAACTTTAGTACCCTGTACTTTACCCTGTACTGCGTCAGTCACCGCTTGATCCGTGGCCTTAACATCAGAAGTCAGGCCGATGTTATTTTTTACCCCAACAGCACCGTTGGCGGGGATGGTGATGCGATTCGTTAGCTCAATGCTTCCCGAATACTTGGCGTCTATATTGCCAAGCATCTTGCCGCTTACCACTGTGACCGGCGTTGTGTGACCTTCCGCCGCGAGGAAGAAATCGGCATGACCATTCTTACGAAAAACATGTTCATTGTTAGAGTCGACCGAGTTATAGGCGACCCAGTCTTGATCCTTACCCTCGCCGCCGCCAGAAAGATGGAGGCTACCATTATTACTGTTATTATTATTCTGCGGGTCATATTTGGTGAAAGAACTAGCGTCTTTAGCGTCAGTGTTGCCAAAAATCGCTGTGCCTTCAGTGTTCGTTACCAATGTCTTGCCCGTGGGGCAGACTGCTACGCCGCCGCCATAGCCACCAGCGGTATTGCTGCTAATATACGAGTTGTATACAAATAATCTACCAGTGGTCTTTTCCATATTCGCATTCGAGTTTCCCTGAACAAAGATGCCGCCGCCACCCCAGTCAAAGCGAGACATGCAGTGATTGTTAGTGATATAGACTTTATTGTCTTCAGTGCCGTTAATCATCGCGTCAACCATCTGGCCCACTCGGACGCCGGCACCTTCAGATCGGTAGCTCACGTTAGAGGCAATAATTCCTCCCGTGATATTCAGCCGCGCCATTCCTGAGCGAGACGTTTGGCCATTCCGTTCGACATCGGTAACGTAAACGCCGCCGCCGGCTTCCTCGGAGTAGTTGCCGGTAATCTGACCATCGGAAATAGTGACTTTCGCTCCATAGTTGGCAGCAAGCCCAGCGCCGCCATGGTCACCGTTGCCATCCTTGCCGCAGAATTTAGCCATTCTATTATTCGTGATATAGCCACCAGAAACGGACACGATGCCGCCCTTGGCCATAATGCCGCCACCGAGTCCCTCGTTGAGTGTGCTATTACCGGAGATTACGCCATTAGTTATGGTGACCTTGGAATAACGGGCATACACACCACCGCCATTATAAGCGCTGTTGCCGGCAATTACGCCGCCAGTCAGCTTAAGGGCCGAGGCGCCGCCTTGCTCGTTGGATACCATAATGCCCGCGCCGTCACCCGAGCCAGAAGCACCGCAAACGTAGCCACCGCTCATGTTGACAGTAGAGCCGTTCTCGGCATAGATGAGATGCCCGACGTTGCAATCCTTTGCCTGCGTGAGCGTACCGCCCTGAAGGTTAAACTTGCCGCCCGTGTAGACGTTAATGAGCTTCAATGTGGAACCCTTGGGCGCAGTTGAGACAATTGCACCCTGGATGTTGACCTCATATGTTTCACGCGTTTCCGTCGTGCCCGTACCCGTATCGTTAACGGACGACGTGGTTACGTAATAGGTGAGCTTGTTCGGGATGTCGTTGTCATAGCCGACCTTGCCATTTTTGCCATAATAATCGGGAGTGAACTTCTGGCCTTGATCATCCAGCACCACGCTTGATAAGGGCCTATCACCAGAGTGATTAGGATTATCCGTAATTGTAAACTCGGCACCATTGCTCACACTGAAAAGCGGCTTATTACCATCGCCCGAGTGCTTTATCTTGCAGCCATTAAGATCAAGGGTGATATTGCTACCGCGCTCGTCGAGAAAAATCTCGTCGTTGTAATCGATGTTACTCATCAGCTCGAAGCTGGCCTTTTTACCCGCTCCAACACCCTGAAGCTTATCGCGGAGATCGTTTGCGCTAGTTATTTTCTCGGCATCCGCTCCAGCCCGCTCGTTTTCCGCAACCGCAGCAACGGTTTCACCATCCGAAGTCGTTGTACCCTCGTTCTGCTGGTCTTCCTCGGGCTGCTCCTCAGGCTGGCTATCGTCGCCAGCTTCGTCGCCCTCGGTCTCGTCACTATTCTGGTTTTCGGTATCCCCGTTGTTGGTGTTGTCTACATCAGTAGACTCACTTGAGGAACCCCCCCCCATCACAGTTTCCTCGGTAGAAACTGTCTGGGCATCATTGGCAATGGCCTGCGAGATCGGAGGCATGACGAGCGACAGTACCAGGCTCAAAACGGAGGCTCCGCACAAAACGCCTGCCAGTACACGGCGCGTCGCTTTATTACTCTGCTTAGATTTGTCCGAATTCGCTTTCATCGATGTCTCCTCCCCAAGAGACCGCGATCTTGCTCTTTCACTATCAAACGTATCTGCGCAACCTGTAATTACGCACACTTAGTAATCAACATTGTAACGATTGTTTGAACATCTAGGCAAAAAAACCGACATTTTTGTAGCAAGTTCTCAATTCTCTTGACATTTGCTCAGATTTACCTTCGTTTATTCGCTCTCTATTATTTGTTTCTACTGGTAATTTAGTTGCCCATCATTTTTTAATGGCATTAGATTTATTTGCACAACATTTTGCTCAAGAGTAAACACCCTGTAAACAGTCGAAAATTGACCATGAGCTGTAGGTCATTTACCGGGAGAAATACCCTACCAAACTGATGAGAATATCTTTAACTCATCAGTGGTTAGAAGCGTAATGTTCAGACAACCATATTTGTATTTGCGCGCAGATTGTAAGCATCAATTCGCCCAAATCGCCTGAGGCCACCACAAAGGCGCCCATCCCCTTTGTGGTGGTTCTCCCCCGGCGCTACAGCAGATGTTCCTCGATAAAGATCGCGATGCCGTCTTTGTCGTTGCTCGTGGTTACAAAGTCGGCGGCGGCACGGGTGGCGTCGCTGCCATTTGCCATGGCCACGCCCACGCCGGCGTCGGCCACCATGCAGGTGTCGTTATCGGCATCGCCAAACACGCAGATGTTCTGGAGCTCCATGCCGTTGAGTTCCGCCACGCGCACAAGGCCGCGCGTCTTGGACACGCGCGGATCCATGAATTCGTAGAGTCGCTGCGTGGTCTGTAGGGCAGCCGCCTTAACGGTGTCGCCGGCGAACGTCGACGCCCGCTCGATGACCTGCGGCATCGCCTCGGGCGCCATGGTAAACATCACCTTGGCCTGCGGCTCGCGCAAAAACTCGGCAAAGTCGACCACCTTGTAGGGCACGCCGTCGACACGCGACAGGTGCTCGACGCATGCATTGCTCTCGGGCACATAGAGCACGCCGTCCCGAGGGCAAACGGGCGTTGCCGGAAGGTCCGCCATGTGCTTGCAGATGCGCGCGATGGTCTCGCCCGGCAGCGGATAGCTCAGCTCGTTGATGTCGTGCGCACGGTCGATGACCTCGGCGCCGCCGCAGCCCACCAGCACGTCTACCAGGCCTTCGATACCCCAGAGCCCAAACATGGCCTCGGTCGCCTGGGCGTCGCGCCCAGTGCACAGGCCAAAGAGCACGCCGCGCTCGCGCAGGGCGCGGATCGCCGCCACGGTGCGCGGGGACACCGTGTGCTGGCTCGTGAGCAGCGTTCCGTCGATATCGCAGAACACGGCTTTGATGCGGCTGAAGGTGGTGTCCATGGGGGCCTTTCTGGGTAGCGCGGCGGTGCTGAATGTGGTCGGAAATGGTGTACATGGTATACCAAGGCGCAGACGCGGCCTGTCAAAGCAAAAACCACCACAAAGGTGCCTGGCCCCTTTGTGGTGGCCGAACCCGAAGGGTGGCCTGGCCGGAGCGCAAACCATCACAACATTCGACGTTTTTCGGCAAAATCGCGATTTTCGCTGAATGTTATGATGGTTTTACTGCCTTGCGGCACGATCAAAATGTCGGCGTCCAAACAACAGCAATGCCGCGGGAACCGCCGTCACGACCATGCCCGCCCCGATGAGCGTCTGCTGCACACCAAACGTCGCCGCCAGCCACGGGGCAATCGCCAGAGGGGCCACGCCGGCGAACATGTTGCCAAAGCCCATGACCGAGTTGACGCGACCGAGCCGCTCGAGCGGAGCCGTCGTTTGCACAATCGTGTTGTGGAGCGGGTTGACGACGCCCCAGGCCACGCCAAGGACAATCTGGCCGACAAGGGCTACGCCCACGTACGGCGTCCCCACATAGAGCAGACTTCCCAGGCCCACGGACATAAGTGCCACGAGTAGCGTTTTAAGGTTAACCAAGCGCGGCGGCAAACGGAGCGCAACAATGGCGCCCAGCACCGCGCCCACGCCCGAGGCCGACGAGAGCCAGCCCATCCATTCGACACCGACGTGCAGAACATCGCGGTAGAAGAACGACTCCAGCGGATCGAAGGCGCCATAGCCAAAGTTCGAGAGGAAGATGATGCAGAAGAGCAGGGCGAGGGCGCTGTTGGTGAAGACTGTCTTGATGCTGGTCGCGAAGGTTGCGCGGGAAGATATGTTGGGGTCGGGGCTTTGTCCCGCACGCTCCCCTTCCTCTGCCGAATCGGCATCCGCATCCCCAGTGACATGGCTGGTCTGCGACCTAAAGCCCCAACCGGCGACGAGCGCCAGTACGGTAAAGATCATCATGAGCACGAACACCGCGCGCGACGACGCAGCCGCCGCGACAAAGCCGCCCAGCGTGGGGCCAACGATGATACTCACGTTTGAAAACATGGCGATGGCGGAGTTAATGTCTTTGAGCTCGACAGGATCGTCGGTGAGATATGCCGGATAGGACGTGGCGATGGGCTGGGCGAATCCCATCACAAAGCCCAGGAGCACCGCGCCGAGCAGGACGATGCCGGTCGCGCTGCCAAAAACGAGGATTGCCACGCCGGTTGCCAGCGTGCCGACGATACTCAGCAAGAAATGACGGCGCGGACCCCATGCATCGAGCGCGGCGCCGCCCGCAAAGGACCCCAAGATTACGAAGACGTTCATAAAGAGGACGGCCAGCGACGTCGCAACGACCGAGGCATCGTCTGCATAGGTGAGCGTTCCGATAACGCCGATAAAGTAGCTGGTCTGAAAACCGGTGTAGATGAGAAAGCGCATCGCCACCAGGCGCTTGGCCTGCACGGACAGCGATGATTGAGGCTTTGAGAAAAGAGAGGCGAGCATGGATACTCCTTGTTTCATACGAATGCGGACGGCGGGCTTTCGCCACCGTCTGTCAAATCAATCTATCCGCATGAAACATTAAGGACGCATCAAGCCCCTTCTCTCCGTTTTTCGTCCGTCATGAACTACTTGGTAGATTGTAAGGCATGTCCCACACATCTACCAAAGCAAAAACCACCACAAAGGTGCCTGTCCCCTTTGTGGTGGAAATGACGTTTGCCCAGATAAAACCTGCCAAATTAACCTGTCTTTTTTGGCAGGTTTTAGGCCAGATGGTCTTGGATAAGATCACAGATGGCTCGAGCGTCATTGATGTTGACGGCTCGGGTCGCAAAGCCGGCATCGAAGGCCTGACGCGCCAGGGCTTCGTTGCAGGCAAGGGCCAGCGTGTGGCCATCGACCAGGTCGAGCGAGCTCTTGCCGCGTAGGCGATCGACGCCGGAGCGCGCGACCACGATGTTGTCGAAGCCCTCGGTCTTGTAGCCCTCGATGATCACCACGTCAACATCGTTGTAGCGCGACAGCAGCTCGCGCGCGGGCATCTCGTCCTCCTCGCGCGTATCGGCGTACTCCGCCCAGCGCGTGGCACAGATGAGTCCCACGTGCTTGGATCCGGCTTGGTGATGGCGCCAGGTGTCCTTAGCGGGCACGTCGATATCAAAGCCATGGTGCCCATGATGCTTGAGCGAACCTACGCGCAGACCGCGGCGGGTGAGCTCGGCGATAACCTTCTCAACCAGCGTGGTCTTGCCCGAGTTCTGGTAGCCGATAAACGCGATCGCGGGGACGGCAGGGGCCGGAACTGCGGGCGCGATGGCGACGGGTGCGCTCGCGGGTGCGTCGCCCGCGACTCCCACGGCCTCGACAGCAGCGGCCTGACGCTCTGCACGATCCCACACGCCCGAGCGGCCGCCCTCCTTGTGCAGCAGGCGAACGTCGACGATCTCCATGCCGCGATCGACCGCCTTGCACATGTCATAGATAGTCAGGCACGCGGCGCTCGCGCCGGTCAACGCCTCCATCTCGATACCTGTCTTGCCCGTCACGCCGGCCGTGACCAGCACGTGAAAGCCAACCTGCCCGTCTGCACGCACCGGTGCCCAGCCCTCGGGCACGTCCTCGGCCGGCGTCCCCGCCGAAGCGATGGGCGCAATGTCGCACTTGCTCTTGGTAATGAGCAACGGATGGCACATGGGGATGATGTCACTCGTGCGCTTGATGGCCATGATGCCCGCCACGCGCGCGCAGGCAAGCACATCGCCCTTTTTGGCGCGGTCCTGCAGCACCATGGCCTGCGTCTCGGGGTGCATGAGGATGGTGCCCTCGGCGATGGCAATGCGATGGGTCTCGGCCTTGTCGGACACGTCGACCATGCGTACCTCGCCCTTGGCGTCCACGTGCGTCAGCTCGTCGCGACGGGCGTCGCGGGCGGGCTCGGTGGCAGTGCTGGCAGTCGGCTGTGCGGACGCGTCGGCGTTGCCAGCATTCGCCGCAGCCGTGACTTTGTGGGCAGACATCGCGGCCCTGCGAGCGGCCTTGGTGGCATCGGCGTACCTGCTCTTGGCCATATGATCATCCTCCGATTTGGGACATAAATCGTTGCGTGCCCTCAATTATCGCGTGTTCCTGCGGTTTGTGGGCC
>JAUMNV010000098.1 GCA_031295725.1 Collinsella sp. | reverse complement strand
CGTGCTTTCCGCCGCGTGCGTCACCATGTTCTTCATCAGCTCCATCGCGCTGTATTCCGTCGTGAGCAAGAACCTGCTCGCCGTCTACCCCGAGTGGTCCAGCGCTCTTACCTGGGCCTTCCCGGTCTTTCAGACCATCATGGCCGTGACGGGCATCTTCGCCGGCCGCATCTCCGATAAGATCGGCCCGCGCAACGTCGTGATCGCTGCCGCCGTGTGCTACGGCCTGGGCTGGTTCATGTCCGGCACCGTCACCGAGCCGTGGCAGTTCTACCTGTGGTTCTCGCTCGTTGCCGCCGTCGGCAACGGTCTGGGCTACAACCCGGCGCTCACCACCGGCCAAAAGTGGTTCATCGACAAGAAGGGCCTCGCCTCTGGCATCACCCTCGCTGCTTCGACCGCCGGCCCCGCCGTGCTGTCCCCGGTGCTCGCCTCGCTGCTCATCCCGAGCCTTGGCATCTTCGGTGCTCTTAAGGCACTCGGCGTCATCTTCTTTGTGACGATCGCCGCCTCCGCCCTGTTCCTGAAGGCTCCCGAGGCCGGTTGGCTGCCCGAGGGCTTCGAGGCCCCCAAGGGCGGCGCGCACGCCGGCACCTTCGGCGACCTCACCCCGGACGAGATGGTCAAGACCCCGCGCTTCTGGGTCCTCATCGTCACCTTCGCCTTTGCCGCCACCGCCGGCACCCTGCTCGTCGGCAAGGTTGCCTCCATCGCCGCCGTCCAGCTCTTCGCCGATCCCACGAGCGCCGCAGCCGTCGCCCTCGGCGGTGTGGTCGTCTCCGTCAACACCTGCGCCAACCTGGTCGGCCGTCTGTCCTTTGGTCAGATCATCGACAAGCTCGGTGCCTACAAGTCGCTGCTCATCAGCCTTGTCGTCACCATCGTCGCACTCGTCATCATGTCGATGAGCTTTACGCAGGGTATGTTCTTTGTGGCGCTCGCCCTGCTCGGCTTTAGCTTTGGCGCTCTGCTCGTCATCTACCCGCCGCTCACCGGTGGCGCCTTTGGCACCAGCAACATCGGCGTCAACTACGGCATCATGTTTTTGGGTTATGCCGCTTCCACCTGGATCAGCCAGCCCATCACCGCCGTGCTGTATCACGCCGAGGCCGGCAGCGCCGCCTACCAGCAGTCCTTCTACGGCGCCATTGTGATCGCCGCCATCGCCGTCGTGCTCACCGTCTACATGATGGTCTCCGACAGCAAGAAGAAGTCCGCCTAGTTTTACCGATGCGACAAAGGGACAGCCCCTTTGTCGCATCCCACCGGTCACCAGTATTAAGGAGTCGAAATGTCTGAGCTCAACCCCGTCCGCATTGCCGTTATCGGCGCCGGCGCCATGGGCCGCAACCACATCCGCTTTGTCACCGAGGAACCCGAGGCCGAACTCGTCGCCATCGCCGACGCCTTTGAGGGCGCTCGCGCCACGGCCGAGGCCGCCGGCGTGCCGTTTTACACCGATCCCGCCCAGATGATGGACGAGGTCAAACCCGAGGCCGTCATTATCGCCACCCCCAACGACCTACACCTGGGCGTTGCCCGCGAGGCCGTAAAGCGCAACATCGTGCCGCTGGTCGAAAAGCCGATCTCCAACGACCTGGAAGATGCCCAGGCCTTCGCCGCCGAGGCCGAGACCGCCGGCGTGCCCGTGCTCGTGGGTCAGCACCGTCGCCACAACCCCTTCGTCAACAAGGCCAAGGAGATCATCGAGTCTGGCGAGCTGGGCAAGCTCACCGTGTCGAGTTTCCACTACATGATCTATAAGAATGACGAGTATTTCGACGTCGAGTGGCGCCGCAAGAAGGGCGCCGGCCCGATCCTGGTCAACCTGGTGCACGACGTCGACCTGCTCCGCTACCTGCTGGGCGAGCCCGTTGCCGTCCAGGGTATGCAGTCCAGCGCCGCCCGCGGTTTTGAGACCGAGGACTCCGCCGTGGTCAACGTCCGTTTTGCCGATGGCGCGCTCGCAAGCATGACCATCTCCGACGCCACCGCCAGCCCCTGGAACTGGGAGGCGACCGCTCGCGAGGACCCGCAGTACCGTCCCTTCGACGCCGACGCCTACTTTATCGGCGGAACCTTGGGCGCCCTGTCGCTGCCCCGCCTGCACCAGTTCTCCTACGACGGCGCCTCTAACTGGCACAAGCCGCTGCAGATGGAGATCCCGGCCGTGGACCCGGCGCTGCCGCACAAGATGCAGCTCAAGCACTTTGTAAAGGTCGTCCGCCGCGAGGTCGAGCCCGTCGTGACCCCCGCCGATAACGTCAAGACGCTCACGCTGCTTAACGCTATCAAGGAGGCCGCCGAGACCGGCCAGCTCGTCGAGCTGTAACGCTTTAGGGCGGGCCGCGGCAGAAACCCCATGCCGAACCCTTCGGTCCGCCACCAACAAGCCCCTCTTCTTTGCCCCGCGAGCAGCCTCCTGCCCGCGGGGCATTTTGCTACGTTTCCAATGATTTTCTGAGACGGGGGGCCTTTTTGCACCTCGGCTTGATTCGTTCGCCACGAATGAGCCTATCTACTACGTTTAACCAATCACCCTCATCCATACCGAATTTCGCGAAATAAAAACCGCAGGTAGACGGGTTGCGCATTTTCGGAAAACCAGGGGATGGTCGACCCACACGGTTCAAACGTAGTAGATAGGCCGCTTTCGTGGTTCCGCGCCAAAACAGTCTTTTTTGAGCGAAGTGGCAGGTGGTATCCTTGGTAGCTCTGTGCTGCAAACGCACCTCAAACGCAAGGAGTCCCATGGATCTTATCGCCCAGCTCGCGCGCGAGCTCAACCTTAAGGCCGCCAACGTCGAGGCGGCCGTCAAGCTCATCGACGAGGGAAACACCATTCCCTTTATCTCGCGCTACCGCAAGGAAGCCACGGGCGGCATGGACGACGTCGCCCTGCGCGCACTCGACGAGCGCCTGTCCTACCTGCGCAATCTTGAGCAGCGTAAAGAGGACGTCATCCTGCTCATCGATGCCCAGGGCAAACTCACACCCGAACTCAAGCAGCAGATTCGCGAGGCCACACAACTCCAGCGTGTCGAGGACCTCTACAAGCCCTACCGCAAAAAGCGCATGACCCGCGCGCAGAAGGCCCGCGAGGCAGGCCTGGAGCCACTCGCCAACATGATCATCATGCAGGCCTCGGCCAAGGGCAGCGCGCTCGACGCCGCCGCGGACTACGTCAACGAGGAGGCCGGCTTCGACACGCCCGAGAAGGCGCTCGCCGGCGCCGCCGACATCGTGGCCGAGACGGTGGCCGAAGATCCCGAGAACGTCGCCGACCTGCGCGCCTTTACGCAAAACACCGCCGACATCGTCGTCGAGGCCACCGACCCCGCCGAGAAGACCCCCTACGAGCCGTACTACAGCTATGATGAGCCGCTGCGCCGTATACCCAACCACCGCGTGCTGGCTATCGACCGCGGTGAGCGCGAGGGCAAGCTCCGCGTGCGCGTGAACGTCGACGGTGCTGCCGCCACGGCACGCCTCGGCAGCCGTTGGCCCCGCCGTCAGGGCGTCTTCGCGCCCATCTTCGATGCCGCCATCGCCGACGGTTACAAGCGCCTCATGGCCCCCTCGCTGGAGCGCGAAGCCCGCGCCAAACTCACCGTTCGCGCTCAGACCGAGGCCATCAATGTCTTTGCCAAGAATCTCGAGGGCCTGCTCTCGGCACGCCCCGTGCGCGGTGCCCGCGTGCTCGCGCTCGATCCGGGCTACCGCACCGGCTGCAAGGTCGCCGTCATGGACGAGACCGGCAA
>JAUMNV010000097.1 GCA_031295725.1 Collinsella sp. | reverse complement strand
ACTCTCGGTCTTAAGCCGAAGCGTGCTTACATGAAGCCGCAGAAGCGACCGATGATGCCGACGGCGAAGAGAGCCAGGATGATGACGATCGGGCTGACCTTCTTCTTGAGGAGCTTGCAGACCAGCAGGGTCAGGCACACGGCGGCAAGGCCGGGGATGAGCTGATCGAGGTTGGCCTGAAGCGTGGTGACCTTCATCTGATCAAGGGCGGTAGCACCGACGGAGTTGTACATCGTCAGCGCTTCCTTGATACCCTCGGAACCGGAAGGCAGGCTAGCCCAGTCGATAAAGGCGCCAGCAGACTGCTTGACCGTGGAGACGATCGGGGTGAAGGAAATGGACACCCAGCGCTCGACCAGGGCGCCGATGATGAACATACCCAGGATGGAAGCGCCCTCGGTGACCTTGCCCATCAGACCGCCGGAGAGGTCCTTGGCGATAGAGGAGCCGACCTTGTAGCCAAACTCCTGTGTGTACCACAGGAAAGCGTAACGGATGATGTTCCACGCGAAGAAGAACAGCAACGGACCGACGATGCTGCCGGACATGGCCAGGGAAGCGCCCAGAGCGCCCAGAATCGGGCGAAGGGTGAACCAGAAGACGGGGTCACCGACGCCGGCGAGCGGGCCCATCATACCGACCTTGACGCCCTGGATGGCGACGTCATCGATCGGAGCACCGTTGGCGCGCTCCTCCTCGAGGGCGAGGGTAACGCCAATGACGGGGGCGGAAACATAGGGGTGGGTGTTATAGAACTCCAGGTGGCGCTTAAGCGCGGCAATCTGGTCATCCTTGCTGGTGTAGAGCTTCTTGATCGCAGGGATCATTGCGAAGCACCAGCCGCCGTTCTGCATACGCTCGTAGTTCCACGAGCCCTGAAGGAACTGATGACGGAAGCAAACCTTCTTACGGTCAGCCTTGGTGAGCTGAATCTTGTTCTCTGCCATATGTATCACTCCCCTCCTACTCGTAATCGTTCAGAATGTCGCCGAGCGGGTCGCCGGAGCCACCGCCCGTGCCGCCACCCTGCTTGGCCAGATCCTTAAGGCCAAGGTAGATGAGGGCAAGGGAGATGCCGATGAGGCCAAGGGCGATCAGCGTGAGCTGAGGGATGGCAGCAAGGACAAAGCCGAGGATGAAGAACGGCCAGGTCTCCTTGGTGGCCATCATGTTGATGACCATGGCGTAACCGACGGAAGCGACCATGCCGCCGCCGACGGCCATGCCGCCGGACAGCCAGTCGGGCATAGCGTTAAGCGCGTTGGTAACAGCCTCGGCCGGGATAACGCACAGAAGTACTGCCGGGATGGCGATACGAAGGCCCTGCATGAGGATGGCAGCGTACTGCCAGCGCTCGATGCCGGAGAAGTCGCCCTTCTCGGCGCAACCGTCCATGGCGTGAGCGATAGCGGTAGCAATGGTACGGCAGATCATGGTCAGGAACAGACCAGCGACCGACAGCGGGACGGCGACTGCGATGGCCGCGGTAACGGCCTTGGCCGAATCAGTGGCGCCGCCGTTGAGGGCGAGCACCATGATGATCGAAGAAGCGACCGAGGCCAGAGCGGCGTCAGGCGCGACGGCGGCGCCGACGTTAGCCCAGCCAAGGGCCATCATCTGGAGCGAACCGCCCAGGAGGATGCCCTCCTGAAGGTGACCGGTTACGAGACCGATAAGCGTGCATGCCACGAGCGGCTGATGGAACTGGAACTCATCCAGAATGCCTTCCATACCGGCAAGCAACGCGACAATCGCAACAAGCAGAATAGTGATTGCAGACATGTATCGGACCCTCCTTTACTATGCTTGAGCGGCCAGTTCGGCCTTAGCTTTCTTCAACATGGCGTCGAGATCCTCGGAGGCATCCGAAGGAACCTTGCGGACCTCGAACTTGACGCCCTTGGCCTTGAGGGCCTCGAGGGTCTTAACGTCGTCATCGCCCATAGCGACGGCGTTGGTGACGACGACCTTGCCCTTGGAGTGAGCCATGGAACCGATGTTGACTTCCTTGATGTCGACGCCGGCCTCGATGGCCTTGAGCAGATCCTGCGGGTTCTCGAAGAGCAGCATGGCCTTGGTGTCGCCAAAACGCGTGTCCTTGACGACCTCGGCCATCTTCTTGATAGGCACGACGTTGGCATGGACTCCCGGAGGGGCAGCCTGCTCGATCATGGTCTTGCGGAGCTCGTCGTGAGCAACGCCGTCGGAAACCACGATGATGCGGTTGGGGTTGATCTGCTTGGTCCACGTGGTAGCCACCTGACCATGCAGCAGACGGGTGTCGATACGGACGTGGGCAATCTTGATATGCCCGTCGCCGATAACCGTTCCCGGAGGGATGGCGCCTGCAGGAGCAGCGGCGGCCGCAGCCGGCTTCTTCTCCTCGGGCTCCAGAGACTCGGGCTTGACGCGCACGCCAGCCTTAGCCTCAGTCACGAGATGTTTTGCGATCGCATGTGCAGTGTTCTTTGCGTCAAAGCGCTGCGAATATGCCTCGATGAGCATAGGCAGGTTGACACCGGTGACGATAGCCCAGGAATCGTGGCCCTCGATGAGCCCGCTGATCTGGTTGAACGGCGTGCCGCCCCACAGATCAACGAGGAAGAGTACCTGCTCCTGGTCGTCGAAGGAAGCGACTGCTTCCTCGACCTTGGCGCGGAAATCGTCGGGGCCCATGCTCGGCTCGAGCGAGACCACGGCAACAGACGGCTGATCGCCAAAAACCATCGAGCCCGTCTGCTTGATTCCAGCTGCCAAGTCCCCGTGGCTAGCAAGAACAATACTTACCATCACATAACCTCCTTTTTGTCTACGTATTTCCTACACGACATGAAAGGAGTATACCTGTTTGGATTGTGGAATTATAGCTGAATCCGCAAAAGGTTGGATTATTTGTTTAAACGTCTAAGTTTGTTACAAGTTGGTTACGTTGCTGCTTTTCGACTCATTACCCGCCAAAGCGTCGCTCATCAAGCCATGTATTTTACAGACACAAGCATGCTGTTCATTAATATCGGTTTTAAACAAGTGCGAATGCGCTCGTACTGCCACTATTTTGTTTAAACGGACATGGCTTGACTATTTTCATGACTTATGGTTACGAAACCACTCAAAATAGTTGCGGTGGAATAGTTCTTGTTTAAGAGCCAGAAGGCTGGATTTAGGAACTATTTCACCGCAACTTATAGGGAATCCTAGGCGATGTGGAGGGGGTTGGCGGCGTCGACGGCGTCGGGGACGTCGGAAGGGCCGTCGGGGACAGCGTCTGCCGGGTCCTCGTCGGGGGTCTCGATCTGCTTGATCATGACCTCCTGACCCTGCAGCAGGTATGTCTCGCCGCTACCGCAATGGGGACAGGTCTTGCCGTGCTCGACCGTCGCGTAGTCGCGGCCGCACGCCTTGCAATGCGTCACGGCCTCGACGGGCTCCACAATAAGCTCCGCGCCCTGCGCGATGGGCTTTTTATCTGCCGCCCAGCGCCAAGCGTCGAGCAGCAAGTCGGGAACGACGCCCGAGACCTCGCCCAACAGCAACGTCACGCTCGAAACGCGACTCACGCCATTGGCGCTCGCCACGTTCTCGACATCGCGAATGATGTGATAGACGATTCCCAATTCATGCACTTTTTCCTCCGCCGTTCCCGTTATGACTACTTACTTGCGACCGAACTTAATCTTGATGGCGCGTTTCAAAGCATACTTGCCCAGGCTTGGGAGCTTTTGCTCGTATTTGACCATCGTGGAGCACTCGGGACGGTCGCGATCCAGGTGGATGGCATCGAACGCACACTTGGTAGTGCACAGACCGCAGCCGATGCACTTGTTGGGGTCGACGATCGAGGCACCGCAACCCAGGCAGCGGGCGGTCTCGGCGCGCACCTGCTCCTCGGTAAAGGTCTCGACGTACTCGCTAAACGGCGCGGCCTTCTCGCGCTCGCGGTCGACATGCGCCACCTCGCGGCTCGCGTTGTCATAGCTCTCGATCACGACATCGTCGCGGTCGAGCGCGGTGTAGCGGCGCTGGTTGCGGCCGATGGTGAGCGTGGAGCCCGGCTGCACAAAGCGATGGATGGACACGGCGGCCTCGTGGCCGGCGGCGATGGCATCGATGGCGAAGCTGGGGCCAGTATAGACATCGCCGCCCACAAAGATGTCGGGCTCAGCGGTCTGATAGGTCTGGGGGTCGGCAAGGGCACCCTGGCCGCGGCCAAGCTCCACCTTGGAGCCAGCCAGCAGGTCGCCCCACACAATGGACTGGCCAATCGACATGACCACACGATCGGCATCGACACGGCGCAGATCGTTCTCGTCGTACTCGGGCGCAAAACGGCCCTCGTCGTCAAAGACACGCGTGCAGCGCTTGAAGGTAATACCGCACACACGACCGGCCTCGTCCAGGTGAACCTCCTTGGGACCCCAGCCGCAGCTGATGTGAGCGCCGTCCTCAACGGCCTCGCGACGCTCCTCCTCACTGGCGGGCATCTGGGCCTCGCTCTCCAGGCAGAACATCTCAACATGCTCGGAGCCCAGACGGCAGGCGTTGCGGGCAACATCGATGGCCACGTTGCCGCCGCCCACCACGATAGTGCGGCCGGACAGGGTATCGATCTTGCCGCTGTTGACCTCGCGCAAAAAGTCGACGGCTACGGTCACGTCCTCGGCATCCTCGCCCGGAATGCCGGCAAGGCGGCCGCCCTGGCAGCCAATAGCCACGTAGAAGGCCTTAAAGCCCTGCTCGCGCAGCTCGTCGAGCGTCACATCGCGACCGACCTCCACGCCATAGCGGAACTCGGCGCCCATCAGGCGAATGATCTCGACCTCGGCCTCGATAACGTCCTTCTGCAGCTTAAAGCTGGGAATGCCGTAGGTGAGCATGCCGCCCGGACGCTCGTTCTTCTCGAATACGACGGGCTTATAGCCCTTCTCGGCCAGGTAGAAAGCGCAGGACAGACCGGCCGGGCCGGCACCGATGACGGCGATCTTCTGGTCGAAGCCGCCAGCGCGCGTCGGCGTCACCACGGGCGGGACATAGCGGGTCGCGGCATCCAGATCGCGCTGGGCGATGAACTTCTTGACCTCGTCGATAGCCACGGCGGCGTCCACACGACCACGGGTGCAGACATCCTCACAGCGGCGGTTGCACACACGGCCGCAGATAGCGGGCAGCGGGTTCTCGCGCTTGATGAGCGCCAGCGCCTCGTCATAGCGACCCTGAGCCGCGAGCTTCAAATAGCCCTGAACGGCGACATGCGCGGGGCAGGCCGTCTTGCAGGGAGCGGTGCCGGACTCATGCGTCTCGATGCGGTTGTCGTTGCGGTAGTTGGGCGACCACTTGGTGTGATCCCACTTGGTGGCATCGGGCAGCTCCTGACGCGGATACTCGGGCACGCGGCCACCGGCCTTTTTGCTGCAGAGCTTCTGGCCCAGCTTAGCGGCACCGGCCGGGCACACCTCAACGCAGCGACCGCAGGCCACGCACTTGTCCTTCTCGACCTTGGCGACATAGGCCGAGCGCGACAGGTTGGGCGTGTTGAACAGCTGCGAGGTGCGCAGGGCGTAGCACACGTTGACGTTGCAGTTGCAGATGGCGAAGATCTTGTTCTCGCCGTCGATGTTGGTGATCTGGTGCACAAAGCCGTTGTCCTCGGCCTGGCGCAGGATGTCGTAGACCTCGTCGCGGGTCACGTAATGGCCACGATCGGTCTCGACCACGTAGTCGGCCATATCGCCCACGGCGATGCACCAATCGGCCGGGTCGTCGGCGCAGCCCTCACCCATCACGCGACGGCTCGCGCGGCAGCTGCAGGTGCTAGCGGCATACTTACCCTCGTATTTGTCGAGCCAGTGCTCAATATGCTCAATAGGCACCGACGTGCTCGCGGCGTCAATGGCCTTCTCGACCGGAATGACGTGCATGCCGATACCGGCGCCTCCGGGCGGCACCATCGGTGTGGCCTTGGACAGCGGGCCCTTGGATGCCTGTTCAAAGAACTTGGCGTAGACCGGGTGCTCCTCGAGCTGGCTCACGCGCATGTTGAGGAACTCGGCGGAACCCGGCACCAGCATGGGCAGCACCCATTGCTTGGCGCGCTCGGGATTTTCCCAGTTGTACTCGAGCAGGCCCGTGTAGCTCATATCGTCGAGCATCTTCTCGATCTGGGCCTCGGGCATGCCGGTGAGCTTGACCATCTCGGGCAGCGTGTAGGGACGGCGCATCTTCATCTTGCAGAGTACCTCGGCCTGCTCGTCAGTTGCGGCCTCGGCAAACGACCAGTACTCGTAGCCCAGCAGCTCGTCGCGATGCAGCAGGCGGTTAGTGCAGTGCTCGCACAGTTTGACGATGGCCTCGCGCGGATGCTCCGGCAGCGGCGGCACAAACTCCGCACCGATATCGGGCTCGGTGTAGCTAATCCCCGGTCCGTTGAGAATCATAGTCGTCCCTTCTCTTGCCGCAGCCTGGCAGGCACGCAGCGCCCCTCTTCTTACGGGCTCGACATGCCCCCACGCCGTTCACCCGTTATTGTTGACATTGTGTCAAAAACAGTATTGACGAACCGTCAACAATATTCAAGACTGTTAGGCGAACGGTCAGGCTCAAACGGATGAAAGGCGGCAAGCACATGAGCAGTAACGCAGCGAACACCTCTGTGGCCGACGCCGTCCCCGCGCCCGACAGCACGGCAAAGCGCTTGACGGGCGACGAACGCCGTCGCGAGATCCTCGATGCCGTGCGCACCGTAAGCTCCGAGCTGGGCGTGTCCCACCTATCGGTATCGGCCGTGACCAAGCGAGCCGGCTGCACGCGCTCGCTGTTCTACCACTACTTCGCCGACATGGACGCCGCCGTCACCGCCGTCATGGACGAGGCAATCGACGGTTTTATCTCCGAGCTCGAGCAGTGGAATGCCAACCGCACCGTCGGCGATATCGAGGGCGCACTCGACACCGTCGCCCCGCTCTTTAAGCGCCTGGTCGCCAGCGGCCACGAGCTGCCGAGTACGCTCACCTCCAGCAGCGGCGCGCTCTACGGCGGCTTTCTGCACAACGTGGTTCAGCGCGTGGCGCAGTATATCTGCGACACCACCGTGGTGGACTTTGTCGCCCATCACGAGCTACGCATCGACCATGTCTACGAGACGTTCTACACCCTCATCATGGGTCTTTTGATGTATATCCGCACGCACCCCGATGTGCCCGACGAGACGGTCAAGGAAATCATCGCCTCGACGCTCCACATCGAGGGCTACACCGCCAAGTATCCGGAGCGCAAGCCCCAGAACTGACGACATTTGGCCAAACTGCCCGCGATCAGAAGAGGGGCCGCGGGCGTGTGAAAGGAGAGCAGCATGCTGTTCGATGTTTGGGGTAGCGATACCCTTATCCACTGGGCCGGCTGGGCCATGGTCTTTATCGGCCTGATCGTGCTCAACGAGGTCGGCCGCCGCACCAAGCTCGGCGCGGCAATCATCTTTGGCGTGGCTCCGCTGGCCATGACCATCTACTGCGTCGCCATCGCCGTGGGCGTTTCGCAGGGTGCCGAGTGGGCGCTCACCAACCCCACCCATGTGTACCAGAACAGCTGGTTCCACTACGCCAAGGTATACGCGGCGCTCGCCGGTTGCTGGGGCTTCATTGCCATTAAGTACCAGTGGGGAAAGATCGGCAAGGCGCATTGGTTCCGCGCATGGCCGTTTGTGATCGTCGCCATCAACATCATGATCGCCGTCGTGTCCGACTTCGAGAGCGCCTATCACTTCTTTGTCCTGGGCGAGTCCACCTGGGTCACCTCCGAAGGTGCCACGCAGCTGGCCGGCTGGAACAACGTGTTCAACGGCATCGCCGGTATCATCAACATCTTCTGCATGACCGGTTGGTGGAGCGTCTACGCCTCCGAGGATCAGACCGACATGCTGTGGCCCGATATGACCTGGGTCTACATCATCGCCTACGATATCTGGAACTTCTGCTACACCTACAACTGCCTGCCCACCCACTCCTGGTTCTGCGGCTTTGCGCTGCTGCTGGCGCCCACCGTCGCCGCCTTTATCTGGAACAAGGGCGGCTGGATCCAGAACCGCGCCTTTACGCTGGCCATTTGGTGCATGTTTGCCCAGGTGTTCCCCTACTTCCAGGAGGAGTCCATCTTTGTGACCCACTCCACGCTCGACCCCGGCGCCGCCACCGCGGTCTCGATTGCCGCGCTGGTCGCCAACGTCGCCGCGATCATCTACATCGCCTACCGCGCCAAGAAGCTCGGCCGCAATCCCTACAAGCAGGATGTCTTTGAGGGCACCAGCGATTGGGAGAAGGCCACCGCTCGTCGCGCCAAGGTCGATTACGCTCACGCCGAGTAACATGTTGGTCGCTGTTGGCGCCTGGGCATAGGCCCGCCCGCCAGGTTTTTCATCCAATGCCTCGCAGAGCCCCCGGAAAGCGTTTCGCTCGCTTTTCGGGGGCTTTTGTCGTTGCGTCTCTATTCATCTATTCAAAAACATGCGCATATATAAAATCGGATTTCAAATCATGGGGCGGCTCTATAGGGTCCTGTTTTTGGGTACAGTGTTGTCCCGATATTGAGCTTGGGGGATATATGAAAGATGAGACGACGGGCCAAGAGGACGCGGTCCAAGATGCAGAAGCGTGTGCCGAGGCCCTGGAGAGCCTAGACCGGATTTCGCTTGACGATGTTGCGTTTGACGATTCGAGCGTTGATGTGCAGGATGAGCCGGAAATCGAGGCGCAGCCCGATGATCAGGATACAGGCGACGTTGAGCCTGCCGAGGATGAGGCAGATCACGAAGACACCGAAAGCGAGGCCGACGACCAGCCCGGATCCGACACGAGCGAGGAAACCATCTTGCTCGACAACTTGCCGGCCGAAGATTCGCTGACCCGCGAGCTCCCTGGCTTAGGCTCTGCGCCTGCCGTGGACGAGACCATCGCCATGGGCGATATTCCCCTACCGTCCGTTCCTTCGGCACGCGAAGCCGAGGTTCGTCACCGTAAGATGTCGCCCAAGCGCCGCAACCTGATGGTGGCAGGCGTCGTAGCCGTCGCGCTTGTCGCCGGCGGCGCAGGCTATGCCGCTTGGAATGGATACCGGCAAGAGCAGGCCGCCGTGGTTGCCGCAAACGCCCATACCATGATGTCGGTGCAAATTGGCGTACATGCCGCGGGGCTCGACTGCTCAACTGGCTCCAAGATTCCCGTGCAGGTGAGCGGTCAGGATTCCGACGGTTCTTCCGTGAGCGAAACGCTCTACGTTGACGAGCACGGTCGCGGCATTAAGCTGCTGCCCGGCGATTACACGTTCTCCATCGCCGCCTCCCCCATCGCGGCCGACGGCACCATCTACACCGTCCCGACCACCAAGGCCCAGGTTACGGTCAAGAATGACGGGCAGGATCTGCGCGCTCAAGCCACCTTTAAGCTTAAGGTGCCCTCAGCCGACACGGTGACCGACGACCAGATCGATGCCGCCGCCAAGTACGCCGAAGAAGGCGGCGCGAGCTCTGCCGCCGCGGCAAAGATACTCCAGCAGGCGGCAATTACGCGCCGCGATGCCGCCGCCAACGCCGTAAGCGCAAGCGAGGCTCAGTCCGCCCGCGATGCCGACGCTCGGCACAAGGCGACGAACCTGTATCAGCTCGATATTCCGGTTGAGTGGTATGGCAAGGTCGCAACCTGGCAGAACGGCAACACGCTGTGCATTTATCTGGACGGCGACACCAACACACCGCTCGTGACGCTCGTCGCGGTGCGCGATGGCGAGACCTTTACGCCCGACGACGGCGATACGGTTTTGGGCACGGTCAGCCTAGGCAACGGCTACACCGTCTACGCCAGCGGCCCCGTCTATCCGTACGTGGTGCCCCAGACCATCAACGGACGCACGCAAGACCCCGTGTCGACCTACCCCATGGACACGGCCATTGAGCTTGTCGAGCTTACGACCGGCAACCGCTACACCTATAGCCAGATCAAGAACGTGCTGGTCGGCAAAGACGGCAAGGCTGACGCCGCCACCAAGCTCGAATGCGACTACCTCGCCCAGATTCTGATGCCGAGCATCAAAGCCCAGGACTAGCCTGGCGCAGCAACGTGCTCCCCAACCGTGATGAAGGAGCCAGGAGGTCCTGACCCCACAGGACCATAGATGATTAGGCAAGGAGCCACTTCCATGCGGGCATAACGTGTACCACACCGTGCTCGCATGGAATATCGGTCTGTTCATCCATGGTAACGATTGCCGACTCGCCAAGATCAAACTGGGCCATCGAGGCATCAAGCGCGGCAATTTCGCGCTCGCGCGTTTTCTCACTTGCCATATCCGCACTCACCTGAATCAGGCTATAAGCCCGCATGAGAAGCGCATCCCCAGCCACAAAGTCCACCTCATGGCTTTTGCTCTTCTCTTTGATTAGCAGGCGGCAGACCGAGCCGGTCCTCACCGCGGGAGTCCTTCTTCTTAGTGCATTGAACACTGCGGTCTCGAGCCTCTGGCCCTGGTCCAATGCCGATGCGGGAGAGAATGCTCCAAACATCGCAGGGTCGACAGCGTAGACCTTAGACGCAGACCGCATGTTATTTGCCAGTGAACGCGTGAACTCCGGCACAGAAAATAACAGGTAGGCGTCCTCATAATACTCAAGTAAGTCGCTGAGCGAATTACGACTGACGGGTATCTGTCTGCTCTTGAACTCGTTGTACACTTTGTTCACTGACAGCTCTCGTCCCGAAGATGCCATACACCGCGTCAAGAACAGCGATGCCAGGCGAGGGTTCTTGACGTCGTAACGTTCAACGACGTCCATGGCGACCGTTCGCGAAGCATATTCCTGTAGCAGCTGAATCGCGTCTGCAGGCCTCTGCTCAAGTGTCGCGATGAATCCCCCTTGTTCAAGATACCCGATCAGATGATGTCGAAGCAGCGCTGCATCGCTCGGGGAAAAGGTCGCATCTGGCTCGGGAACGCTCCCCGTCTTATATCGAACGTATTCCGAAAAACTCAACGGAAAAAGCTCTCGCACAAGGGAACGACCCCTGAACTCGCTCTTAAGTTCTGAGGACAGCATCTTAGAAGAAGATCCCGTCACATAGACGGTCGCTTTCTCCGTATCGACTACACGCCGCAGAAACGCACCCCATTCGGGGATTTCCTGGATCTCGTCAAAGAAAATGTAAGCGCCCTCGGTTCGAGCAACAGGATACAGCGCATAGAACGTGTCGAGCACGTCCGCCAGCAGCGATGGCTCATACGGGCGCAAGCGCTCATCCTCAAAATTGAAGTAAAGCATCCGGTCAAGCTCGACGCCCCGGCTCTGAAGCCGCCGCATCTCCTGATACAGGCGATACGTCTTTCCACAACGGCGGGCCCCCACAATCACATTTACGATGTTGTCGCGCTTTGGCTCCTGTGGGTTTCCTAGATCAAGGTCTCGCTCAAAGACCTGCGGAACCCCCTGCTGTTCAAAGTCCTTTATTTTCTGGGCGATCAAGTCGTTGAATGCCATGATTCTCCAATCTTGCTCTCTAGCTAATCAAAATTATAGCGATTCTTGATTAATTAGAGAGCAAGATTATGTCTGACTTGATTAACACTTAGGCAAGTTTTTTCACTATTACTGCTCGAAGGATGCCGAGTGGCTGAGAGGACAACCAAGCTCGAATGCGACTCCCCGAGCAGTCAATTTGGGACGGGGCTTTTTTGACTACCCTCCCCCTGTAGAAAAATCCCTAACGCAGTTGCGGTGAAATAGGGCTGTTTTTGCTGGTCAAACCGCAAAACAGTCCCTATTTCACCGCAACTTATTGGTGGCCTTTTGGGTGGCACTTAGCGCCAAGGGTCGGCTTCGAACAGCGGCTCGCGCTCGGGGCGGCGATCGCTGTAGGGATCGTAGCCGTCATCGTCCTCGTTCTCGGCACGGATGTAGGGGTCGCGCGGCTTGGGCGCCGGTTTCGGCGCGGGCCTTGGTGCGGCGGACGCTATCTCAGCCGCCGGTGCGTTCGTCTTGTTCTCGTCTTTCATCTGCATAGCTCCTTGCATCGCATCCGCTCAACATCATCGATTGTCGCACGAAAAAGGGCGGCGGACCCGATTGGATCCGCCGCCCTTGGCGTTT
>JAUMNV010000005.1 GCA_031295725.1 Collinsella sp. | reverse complement strand
GTCGACATTCCCGGTTACATTTCGCTCGTCGAGGCCGGCCGCTATGCCGATGCCGTCAAGGTCATCCGCAAGAATAACCCGCTGCCGCTCGTTTGCGGCCTGGTGTGCGAGCATCCCTGCGAGATGCATTGCCGCCGTGGCATGGTCGACGACCCCATGAACATCCTCGCCCTCAAGCGTTTTGCCGTTGAGCACAGTGACCTCAACGACCACAAGCCGCATGTAGTGGACAACACCGGTAAGCGCGTCTCCGTGATCGGCGGCGGCCCGGCTGGCCTTTCCTGTGCCTACTACCTGGCCGTGATGGGCCACAAGGTGACCATTTTTGAGCAGCGCCACCACTTGGGCGGCATGCTGCGCTACGGCATCCCCAGCTATCGTCTGCCGCGCGAGCGCCTGCAGGCCGAGATCGACTGGATCTTGAGCGCCGGCATCGACGTTGAGCTCGATCACTCCGTGAACGGCGAGGAGCTCGCTCGCCTGCGCGACGAGTTCGATGCCGTCTACCTGGCCATCGGTGCCCATAGCGACAAGAAGCTCGGCCTTCCGGGTGAAGAGGCGCCCGGCGTGGAGTCGGCCGTCAAGATGCTGCGCGCCATCGGAGACGACGAGCTGCCCGACCTGAGCGGCCAGCGCGTGTGCGTCATCGGCGGCGGCAACGTGGCCATGGACGTGGCGCGCTCTGCCGTGCGCTGCGGTGCCGAAAAGGTGAGCATCGTCTACCGCCGTCGCATCTGCGATATGACGGCCCAGGACGCCGAGATTGCCGGCGCCCAGGCCGAGGGTTGCGAGGTTCTGGAGCTCACGGCGCCGCTCGCCATCGAGACGGGCGAAGATGGTCGCGTGAGCGGCCTGCGCGTGCAACCGCAGATTATCGGCGAGCCCCGCCGCGGTCGTCCGGCTCCGCGTGCCGCCGCTACGCCCGAGCGCGTCATCCCCTGCGAGCGCGTGTTTGTCGCCATTGGCCAGGACATCGATTCCAAGCCGTTTGAGGACATGGGCATCGCCTGCAAGTGGGGTTGCGTGGTCACCGACTCGGACGGTGCCGTGCCCAACTTCGATGGCCTCTTTAGCGGCGGCGACTGCCAGACCGGCCCCGCCACCGTCATCCGTGCCATCAACGCCGGCCGCGTGGCTTCGGCAAACATCGACCGCTATCCGGGCTTCGACCACAAGATCAAGCTCGACGTGGAGCTGCCGACCGTTCAGTTTAAGGGCAAGCACGAGTGCGGCCGCTGCGAGCTGGGTGAGCGCGAGGCCGGCGAGCGTATTCACGATTGGAATCTGGTCGAGCAGGGCCTTACCGAGGAGGAGGCGCGCCAGGAGGCAAGCCGCTGCCTGCGTTGCGACCACTTTGGTTTTGGCGCGTTCCGCGGAGGGAGGAACCTGGAATGGTAGAGCTCAACAACCCCACTGTCAGCGATAACACCGAAAGCGGAGCACTCAATATGGTCAAGCTCACTATCGATAATTGCGAGGTCGTGGTGCCTGAGCACACCACGATCCTGGACGCGGCCAAGTCCGTCGGCATCCAGATTCCCACCCTGTGCTACCTGCGCGATCTGAACGAGATCGGCGGCTGCCGCGTGTGCGTGGTCGAGGTTGAGGGCTGCGACCAGCTGGTTGCCGCCTGCAACAACTACGTGCTCGATGGCATGGTGGTCCACACCAACAGCCCCAAGGCCCGCGAGGCGCGCCGCACCAACGTGCAGCTGCTGCTTTCGCAGCACGATTCACGCTGCACGAGCTGTGTGCGCAGCGGTAACTGCAACCTGCAGACCATTGCCAACGACCTGGGCATTTTCTATCTGCCGTATCAAAGGCATTTGGCGGGCGAGGGCTGGGATTTCGATTTCCCCATCATCCGCGAAAACGACAAGTGCATTAAATGCATGCGCTGCATCAAGGTGTGCGAGAGCGTACAGGGCCTAGGGATTTGGGACCTGACCAACCGCGCCACGCATACCGCCGTGGGCACCCGCGGGCGCGTGCCGATCGGCAAGACCGATTGCGTCGCGTGCGGCCAGTGCATCACGCATTGCCCGACGGGCGCGCTGCGCGAGCGCGACGACACCGAGACCGTGTTTGACGCGCTCGCTAATCCCGACAAGATCGTGCTGGTGCAGATCGCGCCGGCCGTGCGTAGTGCTTGGGGCGAGGAGCTCGGCATTCCGCGCGAGGAGGCAACCGTCGAGCGTCTGGCTTGCGCGCTGCGCCGCGTAGGCTTTGAGTATGTGTTCGATACCGATTTCTCGGCCGACCTCACCATTATGGAGGAGGGCTCCGAGCTGCTCGAGCGCCTGGGCGCCGCCGCTAAGGGTGAGGGCGACAGCCGCGGCTGGCCCATGTTTACGAGCTGCTGCCCGGGCTGGGTGCGCTTTGTGAAGGCACGTTACCCCGAGTTTGTCGACAGCCTGTCCACGTCAAAGTCGCCGCAGCAGATGTTCGGCGCTATCGCCAAGACCTACTACGCCAAGGTGCTGGGCGTGGAGCCCGAGCGTCTGTTCGTGGTGTCCGTTATGCCATGCACGGCCAAGAAGGCCGAGTGTGCGCTGCCGAGCATGATGGGCGAGGGCGGCGCGCCCGACGTGGACGTTGCGCTGACGGTGCGCGAGATGGTGCGCATGATCCGCGCGAGCCACGTGAGCGTTGACACGCTGGTCGAGGAGCCGCTCGATACGCCGTTGGGCTTTGGCACGGGCGCGGGTGTGATCTTTGGCGCCACGGGCGGCGTGATGGAGGCCGCCGTGCGCTCGGCATATTACCTGGTGACGGGCAAGAACCCGGATGCCGACTTCTTCACTGACGTGCGCGGACTCGAGGGCTGGAAGGAGGCCGTGGCCGATATCGACGGTACCAAGGTGCGCGTCGCCGTGGCGCACGGGCTGGGCAACGCCGCCCGTCTGCTCGACGCGATTCGCGACGGCCGTGTGAGATATGACTTTGTTGAGGTCATGGCGTGCCCGGGCGGCTGCGTCGGTGTCGGCGGTCAGCCCATCCACGACGGCTGCGAGCTGGCGGCTGAGCGTGGCCAGGTGCTGTGGAGCCTGGATGCCGCTGCGGACATTCGCTTCTCGCACGAGAATCCCGATGTTCAGGCGTGCTATAGCGAGTTCTTGGGTGCGCCGCTCTCGCCGCTGGCCGAGGAATTGCTGCATACCGACCATCACGCATGGACGATGCCTAACGAGGGGGCGTGCTAACGATGCGCGCGTTTGATTTTGAAATGTCGCGCCGGGGGTTTGCCTCGGCGCTCGCCGCGGGTGCGCTGTCGCTTGCGCTGGCTGGCTGCGGCGGCGGAGCTGCGGGGGCCGGGTCTGCTGCGGGCTCGGCTGCCGGGTCTGCCGCTGACGGTGCCGCTGCCGAGCCGGTCGAGGTACACGTCGCCTCGCTCAAGGGCCCGACGTCGATTGGGCTGGTGCAGTTTATGGACCAGGCGGCCGAAGGTGCCACGGACAACGAGTTCGACTTTGCGATCAACACTGCCGCCGACGAGATTGTGCCCAAGGTGATTCAGGGCGATATCGACATTGCCCTGGTGCCGGCCAACGTGGCGAGCGTGCTCTACAACAAGACCGAGGGCGCGGTGCAGGTCATAGACATCAACACGCTGGGCGTGCTGAACGTTGTGACGGGCGACGCGAGTGTGGCCTCGTTTGGCGATCTGGCGGGCCATACTGTCTATATGACGGGCAAGGGCACCACGCCGGAGTACGTCATGAACTACCTGTTGGAGCGCGCGGGCCTGACCGGCCAGGTGGCGCTTGAGTTTAAGAGCGAGCCCACCGAGGTACTGTCGGCGTTGCTTGCTGATCCGTCTGCCGTGGGCGTGCTGCCCGAGCCGTTCAAGACCGCTGCCATCGCAAAGAGCGAAGGCAGGCTGTCGGCTCCGGTAAGTCTGACCGATGTGTGGGATGAGCTGGCAGGTGACACGGGTTCGCGCCTGCTGACGGGCGTGACCGTGGTGCGCCGTGCCTTTGCCGAGGAGCATCCCGAGGTCGTGGCGGAATTCCTGAGCTGCCATGTTGCGAGCGTTGAGGCCGTGAACGCGGCGCCGGCGGACTGGGCTCAGGCCGTGGTCGATGCGGGTATCGTCGATAACGCCGCGATTGCCGAAAAGGCGATTCCCGGGTGCATGCTCGTGTGCCAGACGGGGAAGGATATGAAGGCGGCGCTCGGTGGGTACCTGCAGGTGCTGGCCGATGCGGACGCGAGCGCCGTGGGCGGAAAGCTCCCGGCTGACGATTTCTACTACATGGAGTAGCCCGTGCGTGCGTTTGCTCGACAAATGGCAGAGCGTATGAAGGCGGTGGCGGCAGCAGGTGCCGTTGCCGCCTTTTGGCTTGCCGTGTGGGTCTTCGCGGCGGCGCTGGTGGCGCAGCCGTTGATTTTGCCGGGGCCGGGCGCTGTTGTGGTGGCGTTGCTACGGCTGGTGTGCGATGCCGCCACGTGGGCGATTCTGGCGGGCTCGGGTGCGCGGATTCTAGGCGGTTTGGCGCTTGCCGCGGTGTGCGACGGTGTGCTGGCGGGGGCCTCGGTGCGGTCGCGAACGTTTGCCCGCCTGGTGGCGCCGGCGCTTTCGTTTGTTAAGGCGACACCGGTTGCCTGCGTGGTGGTCCTGCTGCTCATTTGGTTGGGGTCGGCGCGCGTGAGCATTGCGGCGGTCTTTTTGATGGCGCTGCCGGGCGTGTATTTTTCGCTGGTTGAGGGTTTGACGCAAGCGGATAAGCCACTGGAGCAGATGTTTCGTCTGCATGGCGTGCGGGGTTGGCGTCTGTTTTGCGCCCACACCTGGCGCGAGGTCCTGCCGTTTGTGCTTTCGTGTTCCCGCGCCGTGATTGGCATGAGCTGGAAGGCCGGCGTGGCGGCGGAGCTCATCGGCATGGCGACGGGCACCGTGGGCGAACGCATCTATCAGGCGAAGCTGCTCATCGAGACGGCTGACCTGCTGGCGTGGACCGTGCTGGTCGTTGCCGCCTCGTGGGCGTGCGAGCGTGTGCTGGTGTGGCTGCTGCGGGTTTCGGGGCCCGTAGCGTGGCGCGCTGCCGTGCGGGCGCATGGGTGTGGTAGTCGCGGACGTGCGGGCGGCTCTGCTGGCGGCAGGGCTGCTGCGGAGCTTGCGCTCGCCGTGGGCGACCGAGCGCCCTGGGTGCCGGCGCTCGATGGACTGGTACTTCGCGTTTCTGCTGGTGGGCGCACCTGCGTGATGGGCGCTTCGGGCGTGGGCAAGTCGACGCTGCTTGCGCTGGCGGCGGGCGAGTGCGCGCCGTGCTCCATGGTGTTTCAGGATGTGCGCCTGGTAGAGGGCGCCTCGGCTTTGGATAACGTGCTGGTGTGCGCCGACGCGCGCGTGGATGCCTCGAGTGCCGCAGCCCTGTTGCGCCTGCTGGTGCCGGGGGTCGATGTACATGCTCGTGTGGCCGAGCTCTCGGGCGGGCAGCGCCGTCGCGTCGAGATTGCCCGAGCCCTGCTGTGCCCAGGCGACGCGGTGATTCTGGACGAGCCCTTTACCGGTCTAGATACCGCTGCGCGCGACGCATGCGCCGAGGCCGTGCTCGACTTGCTCGACGGCCGTATGCTGTTGCTTGCCACGCACGATTCCGCTGACGCTCGGGCCCTCAATATCTCGGACATCATCACGCTCTAAATACTTACCCAGCAACAAAATGATCCGTTTTTCTCCGTCTCCATAGGGCCGGGTATGGTATTCTATCTGCGGGGTAATACTTAGGAATACCAAGTAATACCAACGCCGTAGAAACAAACTCCAGATGCGGGCCAATCGGGTTGCCTTCACAGCCCGTCGCCCAGCCGCGTGGCCCGCATCTATCCGCATCACCGTCGTTTCAAAAAGGAAGCGCCATGGCAGAACACATGACCCCGGTTGTCGCGAAGGTCTTGCCCGAGGAAAAGGCGGCCTTCGCGGCGGCAACCCAGCTCGTGGGCACCACGCCGTCCAACGCCATCCGCATGTTTATCGCCGCGTTCAATCGCTGCGGCACCTTCCCGTTCGACATTTCGCCCAACGGGGCCTTTGGCGCTGCGCCCGATTCTCGTCAACAATGACCGTCCCAAACTGCCGGCACTTGGGGACGTTCCTTTTCAGCCGGCAGTTAAGGAACGTCCCTAAGTGCCGGGTTTTGAGGAGGTTGGCATGCTCAATGCGATGGCGTGGGCGCTTGCCTGTTTTGGCGTTGTCGCTGCCGATATAGCCCTGAGCGTGGTTCTGTTTTCAGTTCTCGATGCCGTGTCGGTGCTGACGGGTTTCCCGATCGACAACCTCGATATTCAATGGTTCCAGGCTGCCGCTCAGACGGCGCATTTTTGATGGCGCTGCTGTGGTGGCGTTATCTGTGGCCCCGCTCCTTCATGGCACGCCGGCAAGGCGAGCGCCCGCTCGGTGGGGGAGCAAGCGCGGCATGGAAGCGCATTGCCTGCGTTGTCGTGATCGGCCTATCCATGCAGGTGGTCATTAGCTACCTATGCGACGGCGTGCTGTCGCTGCTGCCCGAGGTCGCGGCAGACTATAGCGAGCTCGTCGAGGAAACGGGCATGGGCGATACCAGCCTTCTTGCCGTCCTGACCACGGTGCTCGGCGCTCCGTTTTGCGAGGAACTGCTGGTGCGCGGCATCATCTTTGAGTTTTCGCTGCGTGCGTTTAATCCACAGTGCCGTTCGCTCTGGAAGCGCCGGCGCCGCGCGAACGCGCAAGACGGCGCCATGGTGCCCTGGGCGGCCCCAAGCACGTGGGGTATCACCGCGGCAATCGTGCTGCAGGCGGCCATCTTTGGCTTTATGCATATGAACTGGGTGCAGGGCTGCTATGCGGGCGCTGCCGGCCTCATTTTTGGTTGGGTGTTCGTGACCACCGGAAAGCTCCGCTACACGATCCTGCTGCATTTTGCCTTTAACGCCGGGTCGTATCTCATGACGTTGCTGTGGTTTGTGAACACGCCGCTCGACGTTGTGGTCACGGTTGGCATCGCCGGCTTTGTGCTGGTAGAGGCGATGCACTCGCTGCTTCGATTGCGCATTCCCGTGTCGCGCGAAGCTGATCGGTCTGAGTAATAACGCCTTTAATTAGACCGATGCGTCCTGAACGCACCTGGCGTTTCGCCGAATGCTTCTTTAAATTTTGAGTAAAAGAATGACATGTTGGAGATGCCGACTTTTCGGGCTACATACTGCACGCTGCGCTCGGTGTTATTGAGAAGATATGCCGCCTCTGTGAGCTGCTGGTTGAGCTTGATTTGCGAAAACGTTTTGCCGGTTTTTTGCTTGATCAAGCTGCTGAGATAGCTGGTGCTATAACCCGTATCGCTCGCAATGCTTTCGAGTGTGCAGTCGCCGTAGCTTCGCTCAATATGATTCAGAATCGACACGATGCGTTCGTCCGACATGATCGCCTGGTTATCAGTTGCGGAGCGTCGGTACAGTCCTCGAATGAGAACAAGGAATAGGCTGACGGCGAGGTGCCTCATGAGTTCATTGGAATAGGCATCTTTAAAGTGATATTCGATAAAGAGCATCTCGATGAGGCGTCGCGCATGTCGGGCGTATTCCTCTGGAAGAATGAGATATTTTCGGGCCTCGCGGTTTTTGGACACAAAATCAAATAGAAGATTCGTTAATGGTGACGCGCCGGGTAGCTGGCTCAGGAACAACGAATCGAACATTTCTTTTTTGAAGACGATCGAAATGACGATATCATGCTCGCCCTTAACGTATGGAACGCTTCTGACTACGCCGGTGTTGCAAATGAGCACGTCGCCCTTTTTAAGGAGTAGTCGCCGTCCGTTGACGATAAACGTGCAGACGCCGTCGTACACGTAGTTAAGCTCCATATCCCGATTGATATGAGGAGGAATATCGGTAAAGCGCGACTCCTTGATAAGGCCCACGGGGTTTTCGTCGAGAGTTTCTTTCCAATCAAACAGATAGACCTCTTCGCCGTTAATGGTTGTGGTTTCCACCCTGTTATATCGCGGGCTGAGTTCTCCCGGATGTGTGCGATGCCACTCTTCGGTCTCGGTATGCGTATAGAGCAGCTGTTTGAGATTCGAATCCATGGGGTGCTCCAGGGGTGAACGGTAGAATCGATGCCTTAAACGGTATTATATCTAAAAAAATGTTATAAACCCACGCTTTCTATGCGATATCTTATGCATCTTGTTCTTCCTAGTATTGGGTTATCCGCTGGAGCATCCGATCAAGGAGGGCAAATGAGTAAGTTAAAACATGGGTTTGACTCCGACTTTTTATGGGGCGGAGCCATATCGTGCTCGCAGGCCGATGGTGCCTGGAATGAGGGCGGAAAGGGAAAGTCGACGCAGGATTGTCGATGGCTGGATGGTACCTGGACTCATGACCAGATTGAGGACAAGCATCAAAACAACCCCTTCTGCCATGACGAACTAATGAACGCTCTCGCAGATGATGGTGTTGAGTTCTACCCGTTTAGGCGCGGTAACGACTTCTATCATCACTACCGTGAGGACATCGCGCTTTTTGCGGAGATGGGCCTCAAGCTGTTCCGCACTTCTATTTGCTGGAGCCGAATCTATCCTAACGGAGATGATCTTGAACCTAACCGCGAAGGCATCGAGTGGTATCGAAGCATGCTGGGTGAGTGCAAAAAGCACGGCATTAAAACCTTCGTCACCATGCTCCACTATGACATCCCGGTAAATCTTGTCACCACATATGGGGGATGGAAGAATCGCAAGACGATTGATTTCTTCGCCCGCTATGTCGAGACAATCGTTACGGAATTGGGCGATCTGGTCGATTTCTGGCTGCCTTTTAACGAGTTCAATGCAGCGCGTTTTTCGCCTTGGGACGGGGTCTGTCTGGTCAAAGACGAAGAGGGGGAGAACTTCGATCGAGCCATCTTCCAGTGCCTGCACCACGAGTTCGTTGCCAATGCGCGTGCCGTCGAGATTGTCCATCGTCTTTCGCCCGATACTCCCGTTGGCGGCATGATCGCTCGATTCTGTACGTATCCCGCCACCTGCCGTCCCGAAGATAACATGCAGGCTATTCACGACGACCAGTATTCCAACTGGTTCTATACGGACGTGATGGCTCGTGGAAAATACCCCGCTTATATGAATCGCTATTTCGACGCGTGCGATATCGAGATTCAAATGGAGCCGGGCGATGAAGAGCTCATCGCTCGCAACACGGTCGACTTCCTGGCCTTCTCGTACTACTTTTCCCAGGTATCCACCTGCGATCAGGGATGGGAGAAGACTGCGGGAAATCTGGTCATGGCAAACAAGAACCCTTATCTCGAGACGAGTGAGTGGGGCTGGCAGCTCGATCCCATTGGCCTGAGGGTTACCCTTAACCAGATGTATGACCGCTATGGGCTGCCCCTGTATATCGCCGAGAACGGCCTCGGTACATCTGATGTAGTCGAGGAGGATGGCAGCATCCACGACGAGTATCGAATCGATTATTTGCGCCAGCACATAAAGTGCCTTAAGGAAGCAGTGATCGATGGCGTTGACGTGCGCGGATACATGATCTGGGGATTCATTGACCTTGTTGCCTGCGGTCCTCTTACGATGGACAAGCGCTACGGGCTTATCTATGTCGATCTGGATAATTGCGGCAACGGCACTGCGGAGCGCTCGCGTAAAGACTCTTTCTATTGGTATCAGAAATGTATCGCCACTAATGGCGAGGATCTTGGGTAGGAGTGATTGTCGTGGCAGACAAGAAGGAACTGGCCGCTCGTGTCCTCGAGCTCGTGGGCGGCGCCGATAACGTTGTTATGGCAACGCACTGCATTACAAGGCTCAGATTCAACCTGAAGGACGATAGCAAGGCAGATCTGGAGGCCCTTAAGACGCTTGACGGCGCCTTGGGCGCGCAGGTTAAAGACGGGCAGTGGCAGGTTATCATCGGCGCCAGCGTGGGGTCGGTATATGACGAATTGGAGCCCATGCTAGGTGACAGGATGGGTGGCGAGGTCTCCGCCGACGCCGAGCAGCCTGAGCTCCAAAAAGGTTCGGCTCGCGTATTCGATATCATCACCGGCATCTTCTCCGCTATCATTCCCGCACTGGTGGCGGGAGGCATCGTAAAGGGCATCCTGGCTGCTATCGCGGCTTTTGGAATCGACACGGGTGCCGGCGACTTTGCGATATTCAATATGATTTCGGATATCCCGTTCTACTTCTTGCCGTTTTTGCTGGCAATGTCTACAGCTGATAAGTTCCGGGTCAACCGTTCGCTTGCGCTTTGTGTTGCCGGATCGCTGATGTACCCGACCATTGTCAACGCTGTCGGTACGGGCGAGACGCCCCTTGCGCTGTTCGGTTTTGCGGTGCCGATTTTTAGCTACGCCGATTCCGTGTTCCCGGTTATCTTTGGCGTCATTGGCTTGTCTTTTGTATATCGCGCAATCGACAAAGTCGTGCCGGATCTTTTTAAGCTCGTTGTCGTTCCGGCGCTCTCCCTTGCTATCGTGATTCCCGTCAACCTGTTTGTGCTCGCTCCGATTGGTGCCTGGTGCGGTCTTGGTCTTGCCAACGGTATCGTTTGGCTATTCTCGACGTTAGGCCCCGTTGCCGGTTTTCTGCTGGGCTTCTTTATGCCGCTTATCGTGCTCTTCGGCATGCACCAGTCAACGAGCCCCATCCAGATTTCCAATATCGCAACGCTTGGGTATGACTATCTGCTCCCGATCTCTTTCTGCCATAACCTCGCCGAAAGCGGTGCGTCTTTTGGTGCGGCCCTGCGCATGACCGATGAAAAGCTCAAGTCCGCTGCGATGACGTGCGCCTTCTCGGCATTTATGGGAATTTCCGAGCCCGCCTTGTTTACCGTTCAGGTTCCTAACAGGACTCCGCTTATCGCTGCGATGATCGCGGATGGCATTGGCGGCGCGCTCACCGTTGTTCTGGGCGCTAAGTGCTTCGGCTTTGTTATGCCTGGCATTACCTCGTTGCCCGTTTATGCCGATCCAAGCGGCAATCCCATGAACCTGATCATGATTGTCGCCTGCATCGCTTTGACTTGGGTTATCTCTGCGGCGCTCTCGTTTGCGCTCTATGGTCGTTTGGGGGTGCGGACGATTTCTTGGACTGCGCCTAGGCGTATCCAAGCTTCCTGCGGTACTCCATAGGGCTCAGCCACTCGAGGGACTTCTTGATGCGCCCATCCCGATAGTACACGAGGTAGGCCTCGAGCCTCCCCATGA
>JAUMNV010000027.1 GCA_031295725.1 Collinsella sp. | reverse complement strand
ACCGCCACGACCATAAAGAACGCCGTGGTGCCCAGGCTGATGGGGTAGACCATCATGATGTTCGCAAAGGTGCGGAAGTGCGGGAACACGCAGAACACCCAATAGAAGCGGATGCCGCAGACGCAGATCATGGTGATGAGGGCGGGCGTGAGCGAGATACCAAAGCCGCGCAGGTAGCCGGACATGTTTTCGTAGAACATGCTAAAGGCGTACGCCGGGAAGATCGAGCACACGCGGATATAGCCGATCGAGACGATGTTGGGATCGCTGTTGAACAGCGACAAGATCTCGCGCCCCAGGCCGACAATAACGATGATCGTGGTGAGCGCGACGATACCGCCTTCGACCAGGCAGACCTTGAGCGTTTTGGTGCAGCGGTCGATCTGGCGGGCACCGTGGTTTTGTCCCACAAAGGTGGTGCACGCCTGGCTAAAGCTGTTGAGCAGGTTGTAGCATACGTACTCCAAGCTCATGGCGGCGCTCGATGCCGCCATGACCTCGGTGCCCAGGCTGTTGATGGCGGACTGGATGATGATGTTGGCTACGGCAAAGACGGCGCTTTGGATGCCGGCTGGCAGGCCGATCTTGACGATGCGCTTGAGGGCGACGGGGTCGATAGCCAGGTCGCGTGGGGTGACGCGGACGACGGAGTCGGTCTTGAGCAGGCGGATAAAGAGTGTGGCGGCGCTGACGGTGTAGGCGATGGCGGTGGCGATGGCGACGCCCGCGACACCCCAGTGGAGTACGGGGACAAAGATGAGGTCCAGGCCAATGTTGAGGACGGTGGACACGGCAAGCGCCTGCAGCGGCATGCGGGTGATGCCGACGGAGCGGAAGATCGCAGCCTCAAAGTTGTAGAGCAAGATCGAGGGCATGCTCAGCAAAAAGACGCGCAGGTAGAGCGAAGCGAGCGGCATGGTTTCGGCGGGAACGTTGAGGGCGGCGAGCATGGGCTCGGCAAAGATCTCGCCCAGCGCGATGACGATAAAGCCCACGAGCGCCATTAAAATCGAGGTATGGACGGCGCGTTTGACCATGCTCTGATCGTCGCGGCCGATAGCGTTGGCGATGACCACGTTGGAGCCAAGCGACATGCCAATAAACAGGTTGAGCATAAGGCTGGTAAGCGGAACATTGGAGCCGACCGCCGCCATGGCGAGGGTTCCCTGGTCGCCCGAGAAGTTGCCGATGATGACCGTGGCGATGAGGTTCGACAACTGCTCCAAGATGCTCGTGGCGGCCACGGGGAAGGCGAACAGGGGAATATTTCGCCACAGCGAGCCGGTGGTCATGTCAATGTGCTTAGATACGGTATCAGCCATACGCTCTCAATCTCTAATATGCTCTTTCGTGCTTATTTGCGCAGACGATGATACTCCTAATCGACTAGCCGTTGGGGGCGTTCTTAAACGACTAGTCATTCAAGAACGTCTCTAATGACTAGGTGGGGAAGGCGTGCGACAATGGTGGACGTTGTGTTGTTCGCGCTAAGGAGTTGCCATGTTGTTGTGTCCCGTTTGCCGTGAGCCGTTGGTGGACAATGAACGCGGTGCTGCATGCGCGAGCGGACACCGGTTTGACCGTGCGCGCGAGGGCTATCTATATCTGCTGCGCTCGTCCAAGAGCGGCGACTCCATGGGCGATCCCAAGTCGCAGGCACGCAGCCGTCGTGACTTTCTAAACCGTGGCTACTATGCGCCGTTGCGCGATGCAATGGTCGAGCTGGTGCGTGAGCGGGCGGCTGGGCGTGCCGCGTCCACAGGCGGTCCCATGACGCTGCTCGATATTTGCTGCGGCGAGGGCTATTACACGAGTGCCATGGGCGCGGTACCGGGCGTGGACGCTTACGGGTTCGACCTGGGCAAAGAGATGGTACGCCTTGCCGCCAAGCGCGGCGATGCGACCTACTTCGTGGCCAACATGAAGGACATCCCCGTGGCTGATGGCGCCTTCGATATGGTGACCGAACTCTTTGCTCCCTTTAACGAGCGCGAGTTTGCCCGCGTGCTGGCGCCAGAGGGTTCACTCTATACCGTGGTACCGGGTGCTCGTCATCTCTTTGGGCTCAAAGAGGTGCTCTACGACACGCCGTACCTTAACGATGAGAAGCTGCCGAAGACCACCGAGCTCGAGTTAGTCGGAACGCAGCGGGTGTCTGCGAACATTACGCTCCAGACTCAGGCGGACATCGAGGCGGTGTTCCAGATGACGCCGTACTACTACCGCACGCGCCCCGCCGACAAAGAGCGCTTGGCAAACCTCGATACCCTTCAGACTGACATCGACTTCATCATCGCCGAGTACCGCCACGGCTAACAACCTGCCAAAAAGGGACAGGTTTATTTTGGTAGGTTTTATCTGGGCAAACGTAAAGGGCCGACCGCGGAGATGCGCGATCGGCCCTTTTTAGTTGCTTGGCTGCAGAGGTTATGAGAAGCGAGCGCTTATAGGCGGTCCTTGTTCTCGGCCTTAACGGCGTGTGCCTGCTGAACAAAGAACAGGTCGTACACCACGATGACAAAGGCGCCAAAGTTGATGGCGTCGCCGCCAAACGCGGGAAGCGTGAGCACCGCTTGGGCAAGCGTGGCGACCGCGGCAACAATACCGAGCTTAAACGCGCCGTCCACCTGCGAAGGCTTGTTGGCGCCCTTGATACCGGCGACGCCTGCGGCAAGGTCGACGAGACCCTTGGCGATAAGCACGACCGCTGCGAGCGTGGCGTGTGAACCGTACGTGGAATCGAGACCGCCCGTGGCGATACCGACGCCGGCGGTGACGAGGCTGGCGATGCCCAAAACAAAGTAGATGAGAGCAAGGATTTTGAGAGTCTTGCGAGTGAAGCTCATGGCTGGTCCTTTCGATACGAGTACGCCAACTTGGCGCACCCAATGTACTGCACATATGGTGAAGCACATTGTAGTTCAACGCGGCGATGCATGCGTTTGAAAGCGCATTGAGCCCGCGCAGCCAAACCCAACCTTTCAAAAAGGAAAGCTGGGCGTAAGTCAAATCGATGGCAGCGTATGCGCGGCGCTGCGATGATGGGTCCATGGTAAGAGCTGGACCGAAGGAGGAGCCATGATGTACGGAGCAGGGCAAGTGCATGAGCCGCGGTCGTTGGGAAGGCGCATGGGTGATTCTGTGATCGCTGCCGTGTGCACGGGATTGATGGCGGTGCTTTGCATTGGGATGCTGTGGGCCATGTCGCATGTGGGACAATAGCGGACGGTTGGGTGCCGACATAAACGGCGCTCACGTATTCGTTTTGCTTGTTAAGGAGTACCCATGGGCGTCGTCGATCCCTTTTCTGTTGCTCGGTCCGCGGGGCTTGAGCTGATCGGGAAGTCCGAGGGCCTCACGCTCACCGACGGCACGATGGAGTTGCGTGCCGATTTTGGCCGCATGCTTCCACGGCTCAAGCAGGGCCGTCTGCAGCAAGAACTGCTGGTAAAGGCTGCGCGCGCAAAAGGCATCGAGAGCCCATGGGCGATTGACGCCACGGCAGGCTTTGGCGAGGATTCG
>JAUMNV010000207.1 GCA_031295725.1 Collinsella sp. | reverse complement strand
CGGCGAGCGGGGTAATATGGACGGGTTACTTGCAGAGCCCCGTGAATCTCTGTAACAACACGTACTGTACATGGAGGAGTCTAAGTGATTTCGAAATCGACTCACTACGCCAAGCAGGGCGAGGTCCAGCGCAACTGGGTTCTCGTCGACGCCGATGGTGCTGTCCTGGGCCGTCTTGCCACCCAGATCGCAATGATCCTGCGCGGTAAGAACAAGCCCCAGTTCACGCCCAACAGCGACTGCGGCGACTTCGTTGTCGTCATCAACGCCGATAAGGTCCAGCTTACCGGTAACAAGGCCGACACGAAGACCTATTATCGCCACAGCGGCTACAACGGCGGCCTCAAGGCTGAGAGCTTCCGCCAGGCTATGGAGAAGCACCCGGAGAAGGTCATCGAGCGCGCCGTTCGCGGCATGCTGCCCAAGACCACCCTCGGCCGTGCCCAGATGACCAAGCTTAAGGTCTACGCTGGTGCCGAGCATCCGCACGCTGCCCAGAACCCCACGAAGATTGAGCTGGAGGCTTAAAGATGGCTGAGAACACCGTTGTCTACCAGGGTACCGGCCGTCGTAAGAACGCCGTCGCCCGCGTCCGTCTCGTCCCCGGCACCGGCAAGGTGACCATCAACAAGCGTGACGCCGAGCAGTATTTCGGCCGTCATCAGCTCGTTGAGAACGCCCTTGCTCCCTTCAAGGTGACCGACACCGCCGGTCAGTTCGACGTTATCGCTCTGTGCGATGGCGGCGGCATTTCCGGTCAGTCCGGCGCTCTGCGCCTGGGCATCGCTCGCGCTCTTCTGAACGCTGGCGACTACCGTGCTGACCTCAAGAAGGCCGGTTTCCTTACGCGCGATGCTCGCGTGGTCGAGCGCAAGAAGTACGGCCTCAAGAAGGCCCGCCGCGCTCCCCAGTTCTCCAAGCGCTAAGGTTTTATCTCCTTTCGAGATACAATGTACAAGCGGGGCCTGCCGATTCCTCGGCGGGTCCCGCTTTTCTTTTTCGACTAGGGTGGGCGGTTGCATATCGCCTGCTAGGGAAGGAGCGATCCTATGCCCCAGAACATCTTCGGTACCGACGGCGTCCGTGGCGTCGCCAACGCCGATCTTTCGTGCGACCTCGCGTTTCGTCTGGGCCGCGCGGCGACCAAGTTTCTTGGTCCGGACATCTGCATCGGCCGTGACACGCGCCTTTCGGGCACCATGCTCGAGAGCGCTCTGACCGCCGGCATTATGGCGGAGGGCGGCCGCCCGCATTGCTGCGGCGTCATCCCCACGCCTGCCGTGGCACTGCTCACTGTTCAAAACGAGCTCGACGGCGGCATCGTCATCTCTGCTTCGCATAATCCGCCGGAGTTCAACGGCATCAAGTTCTTTAGCCGCAAGGGTATGAAGCTCCCCGATGCTGTCGAGGAAGAGATCAGCGCCTGGGTCATGTCCGAGGAAGCCATGGCTGCCGACACGCTGCCGACTGGCGCCGGCGTGGGCCACATCATCAAGATGAAGGACGCCCGCAAGGCATACGTCGACCACGCCATCGATACGCTTGATGGCCTGAGGCTCGACGGCCTGGTCGTTGCCGTCGACTGCGGTCACGGTGCTTCCTGCCAGACTACGCCCGCCGCGCTGCAGCGCCTGGGTGCCACGGTGCACGCTATCAACACCGATTACTGCGGCACTGACATTAACGTTGAGTGCGGCTCCACTCACCTTGAGCCCCTGCGCGAGCTCGTGCTGCGCACCCATGCTGACATCGGTCTGGCCCACGACGGCGACGCCGACCGCGTGCTCTTTGTGGACAGCGAGGGCAATGAGATCGACGGTGACTACATCCTGGCTATCTGCGGTTCTGACCTCGCCGCTCGCGGCAAGCTCGCCAACTCCGAGATCGTCTCGACCGTCATGTGCAACCTGGGCTTCTCCATCGCTATGAAGGAGCAGGGCTTCGAGATGGTCCAGACCGCCGTGGGCGACCGCTACGTTCTGGAGCGCATGCTCGCGGACGGCGCCGTCATCGGCGGCGAACAGTCCGGCCACATCATCTTCCTGGAGCACAATACCACCGGCGACGGCCTGGTGACGGCTCTGCAACTGCTGGCCGTGCTCAAGCGCACCGGTCGCACCCTCACCGATCTTGCCGGTATCATGAAGAAGTACCCGCAGGTACTCGTCAACGTGCATTCCGACAACAAGGCCGGTCTGGACGATTGCCAGCCCATCTGGGATGCCGTCGCTGCTGCCGAGAAGGAGCTTGACGGCCGCGGCCGCATTCTGGTGCGCCCGAGTGGTACCGAGCCGCTGGTCCGCGTGATGGCCGAGGCCGAGACGCATGAGCTGACCCAGCGCGTTGTCGACGACATCGTCGAGGTTGTCAAGCGCGAACTTCCCTAATGGTCAAAAACGGGTGCCAAGTGGTAAACTGTTAAGGTTATTTTGGTTGATCGGTATGTCCGAGGGGGAGCATGTTCACTAAAGTCCTAAGGTCTTTTGGTATGCGTGGTCGAGTCCTTACGTTGGATGCTCCCATCTCGGGTGACGTCATTCCGCTCTCCGAGGTAAACGATCAGACGTTTGCCACCGGCCTTTTGGGCCAGGGCGTGGCGATTCAGCCCACCGGAACGCGCGTGATCGCGCCGGCTGATGCCAAGGTCGAGGCTATTTTTCCCACGGGACACGCCGTTGCGCTTAACACGGTCGATGGCTTGGACGTGCTCATCCACGTTGGTTTGGACACTGTTCAGCTCGAGGGCAAGCACTTTACCGTACATGCGCAAGTGGGTGACATCGTCCATAAGGGCGATGTGCTCATTGAGTTCGATCGCGAGGCAATTGCTGCCGAGGGCTACGATGTGACGGTTCCCATCTTGGTGTGCAACTCCGTTGAGTTCTCGAGCATCAAGGGCTCCGTTGGCGTGCATGTCGAAGAGATGGACCAGCTCATCGTTGCTCGCGAGCGCTAGCAAGTGCACGTGGCCATTAGTCTACAATTCAAACACGTTTACGGAGGGCGCCCTTGAAAGAGGACGCCCTCCGTGGCAAGATGGGATTTGTCCGAGGCTAAACAGCTTTGGGTCACCGTGGACGGGCAGGGGCCTCGACGCGGTTAGACACGAGACACATACATTACGCGACCTCGCCCTGGTGGCCGCACACGTTGGTTGCGGCCGACGCGGGCCGCGGGCAAGTGCTTGTAAGGGAGCCTTGCCTCTCTTGTACGAGAAAGGACGCGTAATGAAGATCATTAAAGCTAAAGACTACGAGGATATGAGCCGCAAGGCCGCTAATATCATCTCGGCCCAGGTTATCCTCAAGCCCGACTGTGTGCTGGGTCTTGCCACCGGCTCCACCCCGATCGGTGCCTACAAGCAGCTCGCTGCTTGGTACGAGAAGGGCGACGTCGACTTTGCCGAGGTCAGCACCTACAACCTGGACGAGTATCGCGGCCTTTCGCACGACGATCCCCAGAGCTATCACTACTTCATGCGTGAGAACTTCTTCGATCACATCAACATCGACCTTAACAACACGCATGTGCCCGACGGTTCCAACCCCGACGCCGCCGCTGCCTGCTCTGAGTACGACAAGATTGTCGCCGACGCCGGTTACCCGGATCTGCAGCTGCTCGGCATTGGCAACAACGGCCACATCGGCTTCAACGAGCCCGATGACCACTTCTCCAAGGGCACGCACTGCGTCGACCTCACCGAGAGCACCATTCAGGCCAACAGCCGCCTGTTCGACAGCATCGACGATGTTCCCCGTCAGGCCTACACCATGGGTACCCAGACCATCATGTATGCCCGCATGATCCTGGTCGTCGCCAACGGTGAGGCCAAGGCTCAGGCCGTGCATGACATGTGCTATGGTCCGGTTACGCCCGAGTGCCCGGCTTCGATCCTGCAGCTGCACACCAACTGCGTTGTCGTTGCCGACGAGGCCGCCCTTTCGCTCTGCGAGTAGCGCGAATCCTGCAGCTCGACATAGCCTTGCCTAAGGCCTCCGCTTTGCGGGGGCCTTTTTGCTATCCTTTTCTGCCCACTTGACCAAAATCTTGCCGCAAGCTTGACGAATGCCAGATGTCCAACAGCTTGATTCATTCTATACCAGATTCTATGCAAAAATGCCACTAGAAGGTCGTAGACGGTAGCGGGTGCTAGGCGAGTTGAATGACATGGCTGAACCTTGTTCATCTGCGTTACACTGCCGCTTAGATGGGACAAGCTGACAAGCTCATTTACCTGCTTAAAGACCGATTAGTCGGGGGATTAATAACAATCGGCCCTCGCTGTACAAAAACTTGCCGCTTGCGTACCAAAAGACAACCTAAAACACAAGGTCGCTCTATTCATAGCGCGGCTTGTATGGTCTTGCGGCTACAGTGTCCATACGGTCGAGTTGAGGAGCGGGCATGGTAAACGATTTGAGCGGTATAGACGACCTCGAGCTGATGCCGCTGGG
>JAUMNV010000189.1 GCA_031295725.1 Collinsella sp. | reverse complement strand
GCCGGTGGGAGCGGGGGCGTCGGGCGCGGCGAACGCAAAGACGCGCGGGGCGATGCGGTCGCGTGCGATGCTGGCCCAAGCGCAGCCGGTGAGGATGGCGTTGGTCAGGATGAGCATCACAAAGGCGAGCGGCTCGTTTTGAGCGACGAGGCCCACGGCGCCCCAAATAGTCAAAAAGACCTGGAACAGGCCGAAGGCGACGCTCCACCCAAGAGCGCTTTTGGCAACGGTACCCGGCTGAGCGCGAATGGCCTTGGCCTCGCGCAAGACAAGGTAGACGGTCGCCGCAAGACCGACGAGCGAGATGGCGGCAGCGAACATGCTGAGACTCCTCACAAACTAAAACCTACGAAAGCGGGGGTTTACCCGATTGTTACCAAGATATGCGCTGCAATTGGTGGCTGCGCACAACAACCAGCCATATTAACGCGCACGTGTGACGGTGTGGCGCAATGGAGTGGCGACCTGCGCGATAATGGACGGGAATTACACGGAAACGTAAAGGCTTCTTAAAGAATTAGCGAGGATAGAGCTATGGGCGAGCAGGTTTGTATGACGGGTGCCGAGTACTGCGGCGGAGCTGCGGGCGTGGATACGAACGGCTACCCGGTCGAGACCACGGGCAATGCGGCGCTGGACATCTTGGAGCATCGCTCGTCTACGCGTGCCTTCGCGCGTGATGACGACGACCGTCCCGTGGCGGTGACCGACGAGCAGCGGGCGGCGATTCTGCACGCGGCGAGCCGTGCGCCGTCGGCGGGTGCCATGATGATGTATTCCATCGTGAGCATCCGCGAGCAGGCTACGCTCGACCGCCTGGCCGACCTGTGCGACCACCAGCCCATGATCGCCAAGGCGCCCTGGGCACTAATATTTGTGGTCGATTATGCCAAGTGGATCGATCTGTTTGAGCACGTGGGCTGCTTTGAGCCAGAGTTTGTAGAGCGTACGGGCAAGTCTCCCCGTCGTGCACCGGGTTTGGGCGACTTTGCCATCGCGGCCCAGGACGCCGTGATTGCCGCGCAAAACGCCGTGGTTGCCGCCGAGGCCCTGGGGCTGGGGAGCTGCTACATCGGTGATATCGTCGAGAACGCGGAGGAAGTTGCCGCGCTGCTGGACTTGCCGCCCTATACCATGCCGCTGTCGATGCTCATCATCGGCACGCCCCGTAAGGAGCGTCCGGCGATCGCGCACCCCGTGGTGAACCTGGTGCACGAGGAGCGCTACTGCCGTGCGGATGCCGCGACTATGGATGCGCAGGTGGCCGAGATGGACGCGATGTTCCGCCCGCATGCCCGCGAGGTGGGGGAGCGCGTCGTGGACATCTATACCCGCAAGCACACGAGCCCCTTTATGGCCGAGATGAGCCGATCCATGGAGTGGTGGTTCAAAAATTGGCTCGGAAAATGACGGATATGACAAAGGGACGGTCCCTTTGTCACATTCCATATCGCCGCGGTGGCCTAAAGGCCGTATAAATGTTTATCTAGCTGGGAAAACAGCGCCATTCAAACATGGGCCGATTACCTATAATTCCTTCGAACATTAAAGTTGGGAGGAAACCGGCTTATGGAACAGAAGGCCAAGGAGGCAGCCTCGCACGCTGCGATTCCTGTGAGCATCTCGGCGATGCTCGTCACGCTGGGCGTGGTGTACGGCGATATCGGCACCAGCCCTATGTATGTAACCAAGGCGCTCGTTGCCGGCAACGGCGGCATCGGAAGCGTGACGGAGGAGTTCGTGCTCGGCGCGCTCTCCCTTGTCGTGTGGACGGTCACGCTGCTGACCACCATCAAGTATGTGCTCATCTCGCTGCGCGCCGATAACCATGGTGAGGGCGGCATCTTTGCCCTGTACAGCCTGGTCAAGCGCTGTGGCAAGTGGCTTATCATCCCCGCCATGCTGGGTGGCGCCGCGCTGCTCGCCGACGGCATCCTGACGCCGGCCGTTACCGTTACCACGGCCATCGAGGGCCTGCGCACCATCCCGGCGGTCCATGCCGTGCTGGGCGATGACCAGGGCCGCGTCGTCGCCATTACGCTCGCCATCATCATCGTGCTCTTCTTGGTGCAACGTATCGGTACGGCCAAGATCGGTCACGCCTTTGGCCCCATCATGACACTGTGGTTCCTGTTCCTGGGCGGCACGGGTCTGTTCTTTGTCTTCCAGCACCCCGCCGTGCTGCTGTGCCTCAACCCGGTGCGTGGCATCGCCTTTTTGCTGAGCCCCAACAACCACGCGGGCATCATGATTCTGGGCAGCTGCTTCCTCGCCACCACCGGTGCCGAGGCGCTCTACTCCGACATGGGCCACGTCGGCCGCGGCAACATCTACGCCACCTGGCCGTTCGTTAAGTGCTGCCTGCTGCTTTCCTATATGGGCCAGGGCGCTTGGCTTATGAACAACGCTGCCAACCCCGAGCTCATGGGCATTGCCGACCTCAACCCGTTCTACCAGATGCTCGCCCCGGGCCTGCGCCCGTTTGCCGTTGGCCTTTCCACCGTCGCGGCCATCATTGCCTCGCAGGCGCTCATCACCGGCGCGTTTTCGCTGGTGTCCGAGGCCAGCCGTCTGGACCTCATGCCGCACATGCAGGTCTTCTACCCTGCCGAGACCAAAGGCCAGCTCTACATCCCCATGGTCAACAACGTCATGCTTGTGGGCTGCGTCATCGTGGTGCTGCTGTTCCAGAACTCGGCGCATATGGAAGCCGCCTACGGCCTGGCCATTACGCTGACTATGATGTGCACCACGCTGCTGCTCTTCTTCTACCTGCATGAGGAGCGCAAGCTCAAGGTTGCTCCGTGGATCTTCGCGGCCTTCTTCCTTTTGCTCGAAGGCTTCTTCTTCGTGAGCTCGCTCACCAAGTTCTTCCACGGCGGCTACTTCACCATCCTCATGGCTGCACTCATCATGGGCATTATGGTGTGCTGGTACAACGGCACGGCGGTCGAGCAGCGCCAGTTTACGCTGCTGCCGCTGCGCAGCTACCTGCCGCAGCTCAAGCGCCTGCGCGACGACGACCGTTACGAGCGCATGAGCGACAACGTCGTGTACCTGACCAAGGACACCCATACCGACTACATCGACCGCGATATCGTCTATTCGATCTTGGACAAGCATCCCAAGCGCGCTCGCGCCTGGTGGTTTGTGAATGTCGAGACCATGGACGAACCGCACACCTTTGCCTATTCGGTCGAGACGTTCGGCACCGACTACGTGTTCCGCGTGCATCTGTACCTGGGCTACAAGATCAACCAGCGCGTCAATGCCTACCTGCGTCAGGTTGTTCAGGACCTGGCTGCCACCGGCGAGCTGCCGCCGCAGACGCATGACTACTCGGTCTACAAGGATCCGGGTAACATCGGTACGTTCAAGTTCGTCCTGATCCGTAAGCTTCTGGCGCCCGAAAGCGATGTGGAGCCCAGCGAGCGCACGGCCATCACGCTCAAGTACATCATCCGCCGCGCTGCCGGCACGCCCGCACGTTGGTACGGCCTGGAGAACTCCAACGTGAGCTTTGAGTACGTGCCGCTGTTCACCAAGTTCAAGGCCGTGAATAAGATGCAGCGCCTGGCTCCCAACGAGCGCCCGTAGTCGACGCTCGAGGTTTGTCTGCGAACGGGCGGGTTTGTATTGACGGGGATTGAGTCCTGGGAGGAAACCATGGATGCAAAGGTGCTTGACGGTTGCGATCTTGCGACCGAGCTGGTGCGTGAGGTACGCGCCGATGCTGCCGAAGATCGGTTCTTTACGAATCGGGCCAACATGGATATGGCCGACCGCGTGATTTCGATCGTGGTGACGGTGCTTGTCGCGGTGTGCGTGTGTGCCCTGCTCGCGCACGTGCTGTTTGTCTAGCGACTGCCGGTCGTAGAAGGCTTTACACTTAGAACCACCACGAGGGAAAACCACCACAAAGGTGCCTGTCCCCTTTGTGGTGGTTTTTGTTTTTGAGGGAGGGGTACGGTGTCTATGGACGTCCGTGCGGACGGCGATATCGCCGATAGCTTTTGGTGGCGGCGCACAACGCTGACGCGCCGCACTCCTCTGTATGACGCCTGCGTATCGGTGGGGCTGCTGGTCGCGGCGACGATTGTGGGCGCGCTGCTCGACCATCCGGGTCTCGCGCCGAGCATCATGATCGTCTATGTGTTCGCCGTTCAGCTGTGCGCATTCTTTACCTG
>JAUMNV010000170.1 GCA_031295725.1 Collinsella sp. | reverse complement strand
GCGCGGGACATGTCAGGAAACGAGGGCAGCCCCATGGGCGCCAGCGGAATGTGGGGTCACCGCGCGGTCCGCATCTGATGGTGTCGACGTCAATGGTATACGGGTGCATCATCGACGTCTTCAATACAGAAAATATCAGTGTGCGGAATGTACGGATTGCTGCCGTATCCTTAGTAATAAAAACTGTCCGTTCAGTAGTAGGGGCGCGCCGGCGTTAGCCGGTGCGCCCCTACTTTGGGAAACATAAAACTCGCTTTTAATCGGTTGCCTGCGTAGCTCAAAGCGGGAACAACCGCCATGACGATGCATGCGATACCGAGCAGCGGTGCGCGGCAGCTATAAGCGCTGCTCCTAGCAGGAATAGCGCTAATGAGGCGGCGATCCAGTTGCTGTCGGCGGTCTTGGGGAGCGTGGCGGTGGCGGCGCCGGCAGCCTTGGCCTTGGATGGCGTGGACACCGTGGTCCTGTTTACTGTCGTTTTGGTTGTCGTGATCGTCTTGGGCGTCGCAGTCGCGGGCTTCAGGGCGGGATCCGTCGCGGACCCGGCACCGGGCTGCCCACCGGCAGGACCGGCGCCACCAGCCGCCTCGCCCGCGCCACCGGGCACCTCGCGCCCGTCGGTCTCCCCCGCCGGCGCCGTCGCGCCCTCGGGCTCAATCACCACATGCGGAGCCATGGCCCCGGAGGCATCCACCACGCCGCCGGCGCCAAAGGCCCCGCCCGCAGGCGCCACAAACCGCGCGGACACAAGCGACCCGCCCGCGCACGCAACGCCGCCGTCGGCGCCGGTCGCATCGAGCCACGAGGCGTCGACGGAAAGCCGGCAGCCGGCCGCACCCTCGCCAAGACCTGCGTCCTGCAGATACACACCGTAAGCGCTCACGCCCGCCCCGGACCCGGCGCCCGAGGCAACGACGCGTCCGCCGCCGCGCACGGCCATGTCGCCTGCGATCACGCCCGCGACCGCCTCGTCGGAAATATCGGCCCCGTCCGCCCGCGCGTCGACGGTGCAGCCGTCCACCACGAGCGCCTGTGACACGTGGATACCGCACTGCGAGCCCGTCGCCGTCAGGGTCCCGGTGCCGCGAAGCGTCAGGTTGCCCCACACCTCCATGCCGCACAGCGTGATGTCCGCATCGGGCGCATGCGACTCCGTCACGGAGTTTTGTCCGGTCAGGGTCACCACCAGGTCGCCATCAGCGCCGATGGCCTCGCCAGAAAAGCCGTTAAGCTCCAGGTGGTCGGCATCGGTCCAGGCCCAGCCGGGGCCGGACACGCCCGGCTCGTAGTACGTCGCGCCCGCGATGATGAGGCTCTCCGCGCCCGCGGCATAAGAAGGCCCGCCCAGCAAAACGCATATGCAGGCCATGGCAATAATCGCAATGTAATGACGGCTGGTGTAGGACTCGGCAGCAAACATACCCGCTCCGATCTTCGCAGAGCCAATAGAATGTGCACCAGAAAATGCCCTGGTAGCAGCAGTTATTAGTTTAGCGAGATCAATGCAGAAACAAAGAAAATGCCCCAGAGAAGTGCCAATAATTAGGTGTAAATCGTTTTGCCAATCGGTGAAAGGAGGGGTCTTCAATATAGGTCAGCTGCCAGTAAGGCCCATAATCCACCTCGTAACATCATACGGCCGCATTAATCTTCACTCTCGGGGGGGGGTAATTACCGTTCAAAAGTAATCGGAATCCTCAGACAGTTCTTGAGTTTTTTGAGAGAAGAATGTATTGCATTAAAAGCTGTCAATTCAAAAAATCATCGACCGTGACATACGATCTCCTCATGGTCCTCGCTGTTAACCTCATTCTCTACAATTGCTTCAAGCCCCTGCAGCCTTTTTAACACCATATAGGTGCAGATCACGGTAAGTCTGTAGGCGAAAGCGACATCTGCGGAACCTTGGTATTGACGACCATGGATGCAATCGTTTCTGATGTTATATCCGTTAGAAGAGTACATAACTAAGTAGACAAATAGGAACTCTCCGCATCCTTGGATAGTTCCCGTAAGTTCACGAACGCTTCCAATGAGGTCAGCCAAGACGCCTGATACTTCCCTAAGCTTGTAAAAGGAATCCCTATTTGCTTGGAAGGGAACAATGGAAAACATCTCTCCTATGTTTCTAATAGTATTTTCAAGAATAGGAAATAGCTGCGTAAGATGACCGAGGGTCGGCCTGTTGCCAGGATTGGGCAAAAGCTCGTATTGACTTGGAGCAAGTGTAACCACCTTGTCATAAACGGGCTCTATGACGACCATGCTGCAAACCAACTGGATATTCTTGTTTAGCTTTTCAAAGAAACCGTCAAGCATAACTTGCTCACTAAGATGATTGATGAAGCGATAAGAACGCTCCTTGTAAACCCGTTCGACTTCATCTGCAATCATTTTATCGATCGAGCGCGCATCATCTTCTATTATTACGTGAACGTGATTGGGATAGAATTCACTGACTGTTGTCTTGCCAAAAAGGTAAACAATTAACTTCTTAGACATGTCCTCTAAGCTGGATGAAATTGAATCATCGGAAAGCTGCAATAAAGATTGTGCAAATCCGTGGGGCGATTCTAGGAACTGCTTATTTAGCATTTTGATTTTCGTGTTCGGAATGGAGAATTCTCGCGTAAAACAATGCATTCCTGATACAACTTGACTGTAGTATTTATCTTGCCAAGCATGTCTAAGAGCAATAATTACTTTCTTAACCCAATTGTTATTCACTCTAGGGTTGCTCATAACATCTAATAAAAACATCATTGCAGAATAGAACAGCTCAGCAGTTTCAACATCGCTATGCCCTGTGTGCTTATAGAATAAGTCGAGTGCGTACGCCGCATCCTGCTGATTGCAGTACTTAGCGCTTAGAGGGTTTTCAAATAGGGCTATCAGATCGTGTGTAGTATTGACTTTCTTTAAGTTTTCGGCAAAGAAAGCTTGGCATTTCGTTTTAAATAGACGTTTTTGCTCCTTTGTCATCGGAATTGAATGTTCCGACATATAGCGAAGATCGTTGTAATCGGTGCGGCCTTTTAGAAGCTCATTCATGCTTCGGAAATAAGCTGTCTGAGCCTCTTTGCAAAATATCGATTCCCTCTTTAGCTGAGTGACAAGATCAATTGCTGTGCACTGAAGACGGTACAACGGTTCGCTATTTTCTACTATTCGCTTGGCGTTGTTTGTGGCTAGTTCGACTAAAATGCTTTGGCTACGGGTCGAAGGAATCTTATTCCATTTCGCAAATTCTATAGACTCAAGTAAGCATATCGCACGATCATCTTCAAAGATATCCTTTGCTTTTAGGAACATGCCTTCTGTCCATACAGAGCTATATGACGATTCTTCACCTTCACCAAGGCCAATCAATGGAGTCAGTTTTCCATTTTGGTAAGAACTCCTAAAAGCATCGCAAAGAAGAGCCTCCTGCCATGTTTGAAATAGCTCCCGATCAACGTCTTTAAAACTGAGGAAATAAGCATCAAAGTTGTCATCCATCAGTTTAATAACGCTATCGCATTTGATTGGTACATCGACGCACTTAAGATTGCGCCGAAGCGTTTCGGCAACTAGTTCAATTCCCGATAAATTGATTCTCCCGGTTAAGTATTCAAGTTTTGACCATTCATCGTTTAGCGCAGTAAGGTCATACAGCTGGTGGAGATTTGAATAAAAAATGGGACGGGTATCAATAAGGGCATTTCTGCCAGTCAATTTATTGAAAAGGAAAGTTGCATAGGACGCTACGCCAAGCATGCCGAAAAACCCAACATGTTCATCAAAATCTTCTGGCTTGGTCATTCCACTTCTGAGGAGGACGCAATCGTACAACTTTACCAACCACATTGATGAAATATCTGGTTTGAAATCGCCAACCAAATCGACGACGGTAGCAAGAAAAGCAAAGGGTTCATGAAGCGATGCCAATACGCCTATAAATTCATTTACTGAAGTGATTTCTTTGGGTGCAGAGAAGCGTTCTTCAGTGCATTCAATTAGCCACTGCCAATTTGATGATTTGTTTATCCGTTCTTCGGTAAACCTAACCTTGATATCATGCTCGTAATAGCCAATCCCCTTCGCCATTTTCATGTCCTCTTTCACATTCGCTTGTTTGTACCAATTGTCATGCTAAACATATGGAATAGATAGTGCATTACAAGCAATATTTGCTTCTAGTTACAAACGTACTGATGCTTCAACTACGAAAATTAGCGCAATAATTGAAATCGCCCCCTAGGGAACTAATATTGTCCCCAGGGATCGATTAATTCGTTATTTTTGACTTTATAACAGTTTAGATAACAGGTGATGAGTCGGGGACCGCAAGGCCCCCGAATACTATGTCCTTCCGAGCCAAACAGTGAATTTGCCCGAGTGCCGACCCGGATCTTTGTTTGGCGACAATCCCTCCGGGCGGGCGTTCAGGCGGATGGGACAGATCCATATGGGAAAGGCAAACCCCTTCGGGGCGCTCGTGGCAGGCCTCCCCGCCGACGAGTTCCTGCTGCACTGAGAAGCCGTCGACGAGACTCGTCGCTGCGGCGGGAGGCTCACCTCCCTCACGAGCGCCATCCTTGAGCACTGCCGAAAGGTGCTCCCTGTCTGGGTCACATTCATTAGACTCATGCGCCCCATCGTCCCCGTGAGTGCGCGGCGAGCTGTGCGGCGTCAGCCACAAGACGGACTTCGAGCGGCGGCGCCGCGCGCTCGCCACGGTAACCGGCTACCAGGACCGGTTTGTACTGTGCGACACCTTCTGGATTGACGAGACCCACATCAACGACACAGACCCCTCCAAGGGTTACAAACAGGTGCATAAGCGTGGTCTATCCCGACAAAGGCCGTGCGTCTGAGTCGCCTTCGATGTCCATAAGAACCCCGTCGCGGTCGTCCTCGGCCACGGGAAGCCCAGCTCGGCGCGCGTAAGGAAGGCCATGGGCAGCAGAATGTTGCCCGGGTCGCTGCCCATCCACGACCTTAAGAAGGCGCACAACGCGTTGGTCAGGGACGGCGGGCTCGAGAGCGAGGCATACTGGCCGACGTGAACGACCCGGTCTACCTAGAGCGGATGGAGATGGCGAACGACCTGTGCTCTTGGCTCAAGCGCTACCTTTGGCGCTTCACGGGAATGCCGCCGCGGAACCTGCAGGCCTACCTCGACTGGTACGTCTAGCTCTTCCGGGTCAATCAGGCCAGGGACAGATGGGACCCGACCGAAAGGGTGGTGCGTCATATCCTGATGACGGACGCGACTTACCGCAGCTTGGGGTAGGTGCGGTAAGTCGCGTTATCTGAACCGTTGCATTACTAATCATCCCGTAATCCATCAATTTACTCAGCGCCATATAGGGCCTGCTAGTTGTATTTGCCGCTGAATTGCATCCCGCTTGTTTTGCTGACATAGAGTCTTGTATGACGCGGCAAGAGCGTCTTCTTTCTCAAAGAGATCTTTCCGTTGGTTGGGCTCATGTAACTTTTCAGAAGCCTGTTCAAGCGTCCATTGATATTCCTTTGCACTCTGAGACATCGTATTTAATAAAATCTGATACTGATACATTGAAAACAAAAGGGATTGATAAGCTTCTATGAACTCGGCTATTGCGTCTCCACTCTTTCCTTTGAAGCAAAAATTCGCCTCCATGGCGAGCGATTTCATTTCATCAAGTTTTAAATGCAATTTAAGTTGAGGGTCGGCATCTAACACATGATTTATTGAGATTGAAATTGATTGCAAGTACGTGGTGTTAGTTAGCAAAGCAAATAGCAGGTCGATAGCCATTTGCGGTTCGTCATCATGTTCCAATTTCTTCGCGTTTTTTGCGTAAACGCTCATGAGTTTATCGACGGTTATCCAAATATTTAAACGTCGATTGAATAGAGACTGTTTATTGCTGAGACGAGCTTGGTAACAAGAAATGAGCAACGCGATGATTGCCACAATCGCTGAGATGTACTCAGGTAGATTCGTTAGGTTCATTGTCTCCTCCGCTACTAAAAATCAATTTACAATGCCATGATTATCGCTCCGCATTCATGATTCTCTGATTCGGCTTCCAGATTGAGTTCAGGCCAATGCTGATGGAGCTGAGGTACGGCAACATCGACCGTCCTCTGCACCCAGTTCAAGAAGAAGGACTGGCACCCGAGGCTCGTCGGCGGGGTCCACGCGGACGCGACCATGGACAGGATCGCGCACAAAGCGGTATGGGTCGACATGGGCGAGGCAAACATGCGGCAGCGCCGCGGGGCGAACCGCTAGCAATAAAACGGCCCCGGTGCCGACTTGCGTTATCAGCGGTTCCGTTTCGCGATAATCAGCAGCACTCAAGCGAGCAAATACTCAGTTTTCTGAAAGCCCCCTACAGCAGATAGGTACTTATCAGTAAGTACTACTGAAGCGACTCAGGGCACGATCTGACTTCTTACGCATTGCATGAGAAGAAAGAGGCTAGAAGAGTATCGGCTCCCCCACCATGATGTCGGAGACAACCCATGGGGCCTCCGACATCACATTGTTGTCTATTTAAGAAAGCTCAATCGAGCTTTCTGCAACATCAATGCCAGGTGCGTATTTCTGCACTAACGCATCCAGAATTATTCGGTTGCCCGGCGTCATCTTTGGGGAAGCGACGATCTTCATCGAAGAAAATGCTTCGTCTGAGATAATCAAATCGTAAAAGGAAGGAATTTCGGGATCGCATCTATCAAGTATGACCTCAGTGGCCCTCTTAACTGCTTCAACATCACCCTTGATTACAGAGGCGATGCCCACAGGAACTGCCGTCAAAACATATCGCCATTCGTTTTGGTATGACCAGGCAGTAGCTTTGTGAATCCCAAGTGTGTTTAAATCGGCTTCTATCCAGCCGTTTTCGCAGTTACGGATCAACTTTGGAAACAGAAGCGACTTATCGTTCGTATACTGGACTTCATGAAGCATCTCAACGCTTCGGGCCATTTCTTTAAAATGAAATTTTTTATCCCAAAAGTCTTCGAGCGGCAATTGAAGTCCATCAAACTTGCTACCAAGAGCATTCAAAACTGCGTCACTAGATAACTTACTTAGGCTTTCGGTAGACACAGAGTACCGCTTAAACGGATGACTCTTCATTTGGATTCTTACTCCACATTCAGCTCCAGCGTACTCGCGCCACATGGGGATACTCTCCTCATCAGAAGAGGTCCAACAACTGACGAGCTTCATTTTTCCAAGATTTTGAGAGTCTGCTGAACGCTGTTCTTGCGGGTCATCAACCTTATCTAACCGGCTGAACCTGATAGTCCGATTATGCAGAATCAAGGCCAGCGTATCTAGGCTTGCATAATGATGGAGAACGGCGGGTGCTTCCATGTTTGGCTCCAAACTATAACAATGAATCCATATCACTGTTCATCAAAATTTATAGACATGATTACGAAAAATCAATCAGTGCCAAACTGTCCCAAGTACCCCTCTCCCCTCCCCAACTTTGTCCAAAAAGTTCGCAGTTGTTGACTGGTGTTACCGTAAAATTAACCCCACTTACATATACACGGAGTGTTGGTCTGGCGCCGCCTCCGGGCCTTGGCGCCCACCTTATCGAGAGGCACCGCTATGAAACGAGTCTTTTACCGCTCGCTCTGCGCAGTTCTTTGCGTATCCATGCTTAGCGCAGCAATACCTGTAAGGGTTTTAGCGGAAGAAGAACGGCTTCAAGAAAACACCTTGGAGCAGTTTGATACTGGCGCAGCGGACAATTCGGGCACCAGTATGACGGGCGACATTGATACAAGCGAGATCGGCAATGAGTCCATCAAAAATGATTCAGATCTCGCGAATCCAATTTCACATCAGGCGAAACCTCAGGTTTCCCTAACTTCCGACATGTCGTCTGATTCGGAACAATCCACAAAGGCCGCAGTAAGTGGATATCAGCACAGCGATAGCGCCACCAGCGGCAGTGTCACCCTCACCGTCGAATGGAACGATCCAGTACTTGGACAGCCAACGACTTTCCACGTGAGCGCAACAGGTGGCAGTGGCAGCTATCTTTTCCGCATGGATGCGCCCTCTTACTCCAACCCCAATGAGTATGCCTACGAGTCGGTCGCCGACCCAAGCCGCGGAGAGTGGACAAAGTTCACCGACGCGTGCGCTAGCCACGACTTTACGTTCACAACGACGGCTACCGGATCATATAACTTCCGCTTTTACCTCATGGACAAGGCGTCGGGCGTTTACTACTTGCGCACCAACTCGTATATCCAGGTTGCAGATGATGCGTATCCCAGCGTTGCGAGCATTGTCAATAAAGCAGTGTCGCAGGCCAAGCAAAACACAAATGGCTTTGAATATGAAATGGCCCTTTATCTTCATGACTGGCTTCTAAATCAGCTTGAGTACGACAACTCGCTGAAGTGGTCATCTGCCGAGAGCGCACTCACGCGCGGCGTGGGCACCTGTCAGGCGTATGAAAGCGCCTATTCCAAGCTGCTCACCGCTGTCGGCATCATTAATTCAGAGACCCGCGATACCTATGACGGCCACACCTGGAATGCGGTTAAGCTCGACGGAAAATGGTACCAGGTCGACTGCACCTGGGACGACACATCCGACAATTTCTATGGCGACCTTGACCAGCGCCACCTGTACTTCTGTATCACCGATGAACTCATGGCAATCGCGCACAAGGGACACGCCAAAATCTACACTGCCGACGGGTACGCCACCCGCTCGACGAGCCTCAAAGACAACTACTTCGTCCACAATGGCAAGGCCGACGAATGGGCCGCCAAGTACGCCGATCGCATCCAGCAGCACCTCGACGCAAAGGAGAACAAGTTCTCTATCGACGCCGACAACCAGTCTTTCCCGCCCAGCATCAGTGGCATCCAGAACGGCATCGTCGCCTTTGCGATGAACCTGCGCGAGTGGAAGACGACCGACGCCAAGGCCGATCTTGCTGCCAATTCTATCGTTGCCATGCAATCCGGGTACAAGTGGATATCAAGGTTCGACTTCTACGCCACCTGGAAGGAGCCCGCATCCTACACGATCCGCTACCACGGGTCGGACGCGGCGCCCGCCGTCGCCAGGACGACGAGGGTCGTCGTGGGCACACCGACCGCCACGCTGACGTCGTCGGTGCTGGGCTTCTCCTGCGGGCCGATGGCGTTCGCGGGCTGGAAGGCCCACCGCGACTGCGACGACGCGTGGTTCGTCATCGACGCCGCGGGCAACGGCAGGTGGGCGAAGCTGGACGGCGGGGCGCTGCCGGAGGGGCGGAGCTTCTACCGCTACGTCGACGGGGGGAAGGTGTCGGGCACGGCCCCCTCGGGCAGAGTGGACTTCTACGCCACCTGGATAGAAAACAAAGAATACGCCTAGACCATTCCGGTGCCATTTGATCTTATCAGCTATGTCGTTGATAAGATCAGTAAGCAAAAAGCTGGTCTTAGGTCATTTGCTTTAGGTTCTAGCGTTTTATCTAAACTCAGTAGTAAATAACTAATTAAGCAAGGCCCTCTTCAAAGAATCTGGTCGTAATTGTAAGGCTTAGAGTAAACCATGCGACATTTGCCGCTTTTTGCAGCGGGGCTATACGCCACGCATAAGAAAAGCCGCCGTTAACAAGCGGCGGCTTTTTTACTCTCGTCAATTCAATAGCGGCGGCTAGAGCGTCTTGATGTACTCCCCCAGCTCTTCCTCCCAGTCGGGCATGTGGAAGCCGGCAGCCTCGAGCTTGGACAGGTCGAGCGCGGAGTGGACCGGGCGCGGGGCGACGGGGCCCTCGGCGCTCGCGTAGTAGT
>JAUMNV010000148.1 GCA_031295725.1 Collinsella sp. | reverse complement strand
ACCTGGGATGTCCAGCGCGACCATGTTGAGCTTTTGGCCGGCGTATCGCGCCTGCTCGCACAGGGCGGCCACGCCATCTTTAGCTGCAACCTGCGTGGCTTCCGCCCCGAGACGCGCAAGCTCGCGCGCGCGGGCGTCGTGCTGGAGAACATTACGGCGCAAACCATCCCAGAGGACTTCGCGCGCAACCAGAAGGTGCACCATTGCTATATCGTGCGCCGCCTGCCCATCGAGGACGCCATGGCCGAGGTCGGCTTTAGCGCCGAGGAGATTGCCGAGCGAACCGAGGAGCTGCGCAACCCCGAGGCGCGCAAGCCTCGCGCAACGGCGCCCGCGCACGCGCAGACCGGTGACCGAGGACCGCACTGCGACGACAAGCCTGCCTGCTCAGGCAAGCCCAAAAAGAAGAAGTTCTACGCCAGCAAGCCCAAGGACAAATAGACAAAGTTGCGGTGGAATACGGACTGTTTTGCCTGGAATTAGGCATATTTAGACCGTATTTCACCGCAACTCATATTGGGATGGCGGATGCCGACCTATCCCTGGATGACCAATCGGTAACCAATACCCACGTGCGTCTGGATATAGCGCGGATGCGCGGGGTCGGACTCGATCTTCTTGCGCAGCGTGCCCATAAAGACGCGCAGGCTCGCCAGGTCGCTCTTAGTTGCCGTGCCCCAAATCTCGTGCAGGATAAACTGGTGCGTCAGTACCTTGTCGGCGTTATGCGCCAGCAGGCACAGGAGCTTATACTCGATCGGCGTCAGATGCAGTTCCTCGCCATCCATCGTGGCGATGCCGGCATCAAAATCGATATGCAGCTCACCGGTATCGAACGAGCCCTCGGAGACAACGCCGCCCGTCTGCGCATACGAAAGGCGCCTGAGCGTCGTGCGAATGCGCGCGAGCAGTTCCTCGACCGAAAACGGCTTGGTCAGGTAGTCGTCGGCACCGGCATCGAGCGCGCGGATTTTGTCCGCGTCCTCGCTGCGCGCCGAGACCACGATAATCGGCATGCCCGACCATGCGCGCACCGACTCCACCACCTTGACGCCGTCCATATCGGGCAGGCCCAGATCGAGCAGCACAATGCTCGGCGTCTGCGACGAGGCGGCGGCGATAGCGGCATGGGCGGTCTCCACAGCCATATGGCGCAAGCCGTGCGCCTCGAGCGCGGCAACAATAAGATTGCGGACGGCGGGGTCGTCCTCAACGACCAAGATGAGCGGTTTTACGGCAGAGTTCGGCACAGCGCTACTCCTTATCAAACGAAACGTCGGCGGCAGGAAGCTCAATCGTAAAGACCGAGCCGTGCGGGTCCGCCGCGGCAACCTCTATGCTACCGCCATGTGCCAACGCAATGGAACGGCAGAGCGAAAGACCCAGGCCAACGCTGCGGTGGCTGTCGGCCAGACCATGGTTGGCGGTATAGAACGACTCAAAGATCCGCTCGCGATCCTCGGGTGCGATGCCCGGACCATCATCGGCCACCGAGCACGCCACGCGTCCATCGTCGACGCTAATCGAAATCACGATATGCGAACCCGCGGGCGTATAGGTGATGGCGTTGTTCACCAGATTGACCACCAGCTGCACCATCAGGCGCGCATCGACGTTGACGAGCGCCGGCTCATCGCACGCCACCACCTTAAGGTCGTGCTCGCGCACGGCCGGATTTACGTGGCGCAGCGCCTCCTCGACGATATCGTCCATGAGCTCGAGCGTGGTCGACAGGCGCATACCGCCACCCTCGAGCTTGGTGATGGCGAGCAGATTCTCGACGGTGGCGTTGAGCCACAGCGCATCCGAGCGAATGGATAGAAGCAGGCCGCGGCGCGTCTGGGCATCGAGCACCGCGGTGCCGGTCGAGCCCTGGTCGAGCAGCACGTCGGCATTGCCCGAAATACTGGTGAGCGGTGTGCGCAGGTCGTGCGAGATGGAACGCAGCAGGTTGGCGCGCAGCTGCTCGTTTTTGGCGAGCACCGCCGCCTCCTCGCGGGCCTCCATGGCGCGGGCGCGATCGAGTGCCAGCTCGCCTTCGCTCACGATGGCATCGGCAAGTGTCCGTTCCTCGTGTGTTAGCACATCGGGCTCGGCAACGATAGCCAGCACGCCCACCACCGAGGCGGGGTCGCCCGAGCGCACGAAGCCGTCGCCCGTGCGAACCGTCAGGTAGATGCCATAAAACGCCGAGCCGCCATAGGTGGCATCGAGCGGCGTTCCCACATAGGCGGACGCCGAGAGCCTCGGCGGCATCTGCGGCGCCAGCTCGTGCACCGGGGCGGCATCGCCCACGGCCGTGTACGTCGCACGCGGCAGCAGGTCATCGCCCTCGGCGTCGGCGCTGTACCACACAACCGGACAGCCCGAAAGACGCGCCAGCTGCGTGGCCATGGCGTGAACGATCTGATGCTGATCGGCGCACCGCTGCAGCATGCGGTTGGTCTCGAGCACCATATGCGTGCGGCGGTCGCTGGCGGCAGCCTGTGCCAAGGCGCGGCGCAGGGCCAACGCAATCGAGCTCGACACAAGCGAAACCACGAACATGATGAAGAACATGCCGGGATAGCCGCGGTCGATAAGCGACAGCGAGTAGCGCGGGTCGACAAATAAAAAGTTGTAGAGCGCCACGGCGGCAGCCGAGCTCAGCAAGCAATACAGGCGACTCCAGGTAAAGAATGCGCACAGCTGAACGGCGAACACATAGACGATCATGATGCTCGGCGCGAGACCCGGATGGTCGAGCAGCGCGCCCACAATCGTCGCCGCGACCAGCAGCCCCACCGATACGCAGGCGTCATACAGAGGA
>JAUMNV010000146.1 GCA_031295725.1 Collinsella sp. | reverse complement strand
GCCGCCCATCACGGTTGTCTTGTCCTGATCCATGCAACGATTCCTTTCCGTCGCGCGTGAGCCTCAAGTTATCCATGCATTCTACCCGCGCAAAAGCCTATGATGGGCAGAGTCCGTCGGTATCTACAAGACATGCGCGGGCCTAAGGATCAAAAGGCCCCGCCGGGCCTTGGTAGGCGCGACGGGGCGTGCAAGCGGCTATGAGCAGCGAGCTTAGAACAGGCCGGTGATGTTGCCGTCGTTGTCGACGTCGATGTTTTCGGCCGCGGGGATCTTGGGCAGGCCCGGCATGGTCAGAACGCTGCCAGTCAGTGCGACCACAAAGTGGGCGCCGGCAGAAACCTTGAGCTCACGCACCGTGATGCGGAAGTTCTCGGGAGCGCCCAGGGCCTTGGCGTTGTCGCTAAAGCTGTACTGCGTCTTGGCGACGCACACCGGCAGGTTGCCAAAGCCGTTCTCGCGCAGCTCGGCGAGCTGGCGCTTGGCGGCCGGCGTAAAGTCGACGCCGTCGGCGCGGTAGACCTTGGTGGCAATGGCCTCGAGAGCGTCGGCCACATCGGCACCGTCCTCATAGGCAAACTTAAACTCACTCGGCTGCTCAATCAGACGCATGACCTCATCGGCCAGCTCGAGCGCGCCCTCGCCGCCCTTGGCCCAGACCTCGGAAAGCTTAACGTTGACGCCGAGCTTCTGGCACTCGGACTCGATGAGCGCAAGCTCGGCCTCGGTGTCCGTCGGAAAGCGGTTGATGGCGACCACGCAGGGCAGACCATAAACGTTCTGGATGTTGTCGACGTGACGCAGCAGGTTGGGCATGCCAGCCTTGAGTGCCTCGAGGTTCTCCTCGTTGAGGTCGGCTTTGGCGACGCCACCGTTGTACTTCAGCGCACGAGCGGTCGCGACGATCACGACGGCGCTGGGGCGAACGCCCGTCATGCGGCACTTGATATCGAGGAACTTCTCGGCGCCCAGGTCGGCGCCAAAGCCGGCCTCGGTAATGGCAACATCGCCAAAGCGCATCGCCATACGCGTGGCCATGATAGAGTTGCAGCCGTGGGCAATGTTGGCGAAGGGACCGCCGTGGACAAACGCGGGCGTGCCCTCGAGCGTTTGCACCAGATTGGGCTTGAGCGCGTCCTTAAGCAACGCGGCCATGGCACCCTGGGCCTTGAGGTCGCGGGCACGGACGGGCTCGCCGGCATAGCTGTAGCCGACAACGATCTCGCCCAAGCGCTCCTTAAGATCGTTGATGCTCGTGGACAGGCACAGGATTGCCATGACCTCGGAGGCGACGGTGATATCGAAGCCGTCCTCGCGCGGCACGCCCTGGGCCTTACCGCCAATGCCGTCGATGACGTGGCGCAGCTGACGGTCGTTCATATCGACGACGCGCTTCCAAGTGATGCGCTTAACGTCAATACCGAGCTGATTGCCCTGCTGGATGTGGTTATCTAGCATGGCGGCCAGTAGGTTGTTGGCGGCACCGATGGCATGGAAGTCGCCGGTAAAGTGCAGGTTGATATCCTCCATGGGGATGACCTGAGCCCAGCCGCCGCCGGCAGCACCGCCCTTAACGCCAAAGACGGGGCCGAGCGAAGGCTCGCGCAGGGCCACGGCACTCTTGACGCCGCGACGACGCAGGCCGGCGGCCAGACCGATGGGCGTGGGGGTCTTTCCCTCGCCCGCAGGCGTGGGGTGGATAGCGGTCACGAGGACGAGCTTGGCCTGGGGATCAGTCGGCTCGTTGAGCAGTGAATAGTCGACCTTAGCCTTGTCGAAGCCGTACGGAATAAGGTGCTTAACGTCGACGCCGGCGTTCTTGGCCACCTCGGTAATAGGCAGCGGCGTGACAGAACGTGCGATTTCGATGTCAGTAGGCATGGGCGGTCCTTTCGTTACCGAATGAGAAAAAGACCAATTCAGCATAGCACGGGCGCGCAATAGTAAAAACGCCCATAACCGATGAACGGCGATATGTTTACCCGATGCCCAGCGATAGCCCAACAGCCCGCCAAAACAAAGCGCCCTAAACGGTAGGTTCAATCCCGAGGTGCTCAAAGGTGCGAAGGGTTGCCTGACGGCCCTGCGGCGTACGAATCATCAAGCCGCACTGCAGCAGATAGGGCTCATAGACATCCTCGAGCGTGCCCGGGTCCTCGCCCACCGCGCTGGCAAGGGTCGTAAGTCCCACGGCACGACCGGAGAACGTCTTAGCGAGCGTCTCCAAAATGCGAATATCCATCCAGTCCAGACCGAGCTCGTCGATCTCGAAGAACTCGAGCGCCCGGCGACAGATATCGAGCTCGATGGGACCGTTGCCGCGCACCTGTGCGTAATCGCGCACGCGCTTGAGCAGACGGTTGGCAAGACGTGGCGTGCCGCGCGAACGCGAGCCGATCTCGAGTGCACTGGGATGGTCGATCGTCACGCCCAGGATAGTCGCCGAGCGCGTCACAATCTGCGCGAGCTCCTCGACCGTGTAGTAATCCAGGCGATATGAAATGCCAAAGCGGTCGCGCAACGGGCCGGTCAACATGCCTGAGCGGGTCGTTGCCGCTACCAGCGTAAACTTGGGAATATCCAGGCGAATCGAGCGAGCCGCCGGACCCTTGCCAATCACGATATCGAGGGCAAAGTCCTCCATCGCGGGGTACAGGACCTCCTCGACCGAACGGTTGAGGCGGTGGATCTCGTCGATAAACAGCACGTCACCCGGCTGCAGGTTGGTAAGGATAGCCGCCAGGTCGCCGGTGCGCGCGATGGCAGGGCCACTCGTCGTCTTAATCTGAGCGCCCAGCTCGTTGGCGATAACGGTGGCCAGCGTGGTCTTGCCCAGGCCCGGAGGACCCGAGAAAATCACGTGGTCGAGCGTCTCGCCACGGCTCTGCGCCGCTTCGATCAACACGCGCAGGCTCTGCTTGATGTGCTCCTGGCCACAGTAATCGTCCAGGCGCTGGGGACGCAAAGTGCGGTCGACATCGAGGTCCTCGGCCGTCAGCTCCGAGCCCACCATGCGCTCGCCGTGCGCCATGGATGCCGCCGGCGAGTTGCCGGGCGTCGCCCACAGGTCCTGAGAGTCATCGGCTTCCCACATCACGCATCCATTCCGAGTCGCTTAAGCGCCGCGCCGAGCAGATCCTCGACACGCATATTCTGCCCATCAT
>JAUMNV010000130.1 GCA_031295725.1 Collinsella sp. | reverse complement strand
CGCCGCGCCGGCCTCAGGGTCATCCTTGTTCCCGCCATCATCGCCTCGGTGGTTTGCGGCGTTACCGAGCCACTCGAGTTTCTCTTTATGTTCACCCACCCCGGGCTCTTTTTGCTCTACGCCGTCTTATCGTCTTGCCTTGCCACAACCATGAATCTCTTTGGCATCGTCGGCATCTTCTCGGGCGGCCTGATGGAGATGGCAGCCTTCAACTTTATTCCGCTCATGCGCACGCATGCCGGTGCCTATCTTTTGGCGCTCGGTATCGGCCTTGCCTTTAGCCTCATCTTTTTTGTTAGTTTTCGAGCACTCATCTTGGTCTATGACCTTAAGACACCGGGCCGCGAGGATCATGTTGCCAATCGCGCGGCAATCGATTGTTTAACGGGAAGCGACTTTGCCAAAGAGCAATCCCCCAATGACGAGGTCGATAGTCGATCCGATCAAGATCACGTCCTCGCTGAGCGGGTAATTCAGCTTTTAGGTGGCGTTGGCAATATCGTGGGCGCAACCAACTGCGCCACGCGCCTGCGCGTCGAGGTCGCAGACCCTTCCATCGTTGCAGATAACGCGTCGTTTGTCGCGGTGGGCGCCAAGGGCCTCATCATTACGGGCAAGACCGCCCAGGTGGTCATCGGCATCTCCGTTCCCCGCGTTAAAGAGCATTTTGACCAGATCATGGGCCTCGAGCCGGAATTTGTGCCCACCACCTCGGCCTCCCCTGCCGCCAGCGCAGCCCATAAGCGCGGCGATATTTGCTTCTTCGATATCGACGGAACGCTCGCCTGGCAAGACCCCAGGCTCGCCCAAGACCTTCCCGAAGACGAGCGGGACCTCTCCCCCTATCCCAACGAGGCGGTTTCGCAGGCAATCCGCGAGTTTGTCGCCAACGGCAACATGGCCTTTATCTGCACGGGACGTACCCTCAGCTGCATCCACCCCAAACTTCTTGAGCTGCCTTGGACCGGCATCGTCTGTCTTGCGGGCGGTTACGCCGAGATCAACGGACACGCAATTCGCGATCTGTCGATGACGCCCAGCATGCTGCAGCATCTTGCCCCCTATCTTGAGCAATCGGGCGAGGTCATCCGCTTTGAGGGCCTCAACGGCGTCGTGCGCATGAGTGCCGATGCCCCCGATGCCCCCGGATACGCGCGCACCCTGGGCGACGCAGTCACGCAGCTGCAACATTACAGTGTCTACAAGATCTTGATGTCTACATCGCTCGCCAACCACATCGCTCAAGATAAGGCACTTGAGCCGCTGCTGTGCTTTAACGAGCTCGAACTCGAGGTAACCGAAATCTCGCCCCGCGAATGCACGAAGCGCGGGGGCATCCAGTCTGTACTCGACGCCCTCGACCCCCACCACGGAACCGTATACGGCATTGGCGACGCCAGCAATGACGTCTCGCTGATGAACGCCGTCGATGTCGGCATTGCGATGGGCAACGCACCGGACTATCTCAAGGATAAGGCCGATTACGTGACCGACACCGTCGATCACGACGGTGTCGTTGCGGCGCTCGAGCATTTTAGGCTGATTTAGGCGCGCTCCATCAAACGCACGCCCGTTGTCCTAAATCGCCAAAACTGCCGCGCCAAACGCCCTGATGTGGCAATATGTTGTCTGCATATTGCATCAATGCAACCTCAGAAAGAATGCGAGAACCCGTGTCCAGTCCGTTTACCAGCTTTTTAGCCCAGCACTTTGACCAGATTAACGACTATCTGGCCACGTTCTTTGACGGACAGGCGACCTCTGCCGATATCGAGCGCTACCTGTATGCGCCGCTCTCGGCTTTTACGGCCAACGCCGGCAAGCGCCACCGCCCGCTTATCTGCATGCTCGCCGCAACCGCAGTGGGCGGTAGCTTTGAGAGCGCCCGCAGCGCCGCGGCAGCCATCGAGCATTTCCAGTCGGGCGCGCTGATCCACGACGACATCGCCGACAACGGACAGCTTCGTCGAGGCAAGCCCTGCATGCACCTTACCGAGGGCACGGGCCTTGCCATCAATTGTGGCGACCTGGCGCTCACCATGGTCACCAAGACGGTTCTCGACGACCCTACGCTGGAGTCCGACGTGAAGCTGCGCGTGCTCCACGAGCTTACCGAGATGATCGTCCGCACCATCGAGGGCCAAGCGCTCGACCTGGGTTGGGTCCGTGACGGGCGCTTTGATATCTCGGTTGATGACTACCTGGACATGGCGACGCACAAGACCGCGTTTTACAGCGGAGCCACGCCGCTTGCCACCGGAGCCATTATCGGCGGCGGCAGCGATGAGCAAATCGAAGCGCTGCGCGCCTTTGGCCTACACACAGGCCTCGCCTTTCAGATTCAGGACGACCTGCTCAACCTTGTCGGCACTAAGGAAGCCGCCAACAAGGACTTCCGCACCGACATCACCGAGGGCAAGCGCACGCTTGTCGCCGTACACGCCCTCTCTGATGAGCGCCACCACGACGAGGTCGAGGCGATTCTTTCCTCAGGCACCGATGATCCCGCGCAGCTCGCACGCGCCGTGGAGATCTTCCAGGAGACCGGCTCCATCGATTACGCCCACACTTACGCGCTCGACCTGACCGCTAAGGCCAAAGCGGCCATCGAGAACGTTGAGCTTGATCCGCACGCACGCGAGCTGTTCCTCTCCATGGCAGATTTCTTTGTGGAGCGCCTTAACTAACGGGGGTTATAAAACCTGTCAGCAGCGTATTTAGGCACAACTTGCTACACTGTTGAGTGCATGTTTATGCATCCCTTTGCGTTGTCTATCCGACAGACGCTCAAATAGTACGAATGGTACGCCGAAAGGGGTTCGTTCATGGAACCTATTACAACGGGCATGCAAGGAGCAGCCGTCGAGGACGTGCAGTCTCGTCTCCTGCAGCTCGGCTACACGATTGATGCCGCCGAAGTCACCGACAAGTACTTTGGAGCCACCACTGAGCAGGCCGTCAGCACCTTCAGGCTCGACAGCGGCCTTGCTGCCGGTCATGCCGTCGATATCCCCTGTTGGAGCGCCCTTGTAGACGCTTCGTATAAGCTGGGCGACCGCACCCTCTATCTGCGCATGCCCAATTTCCATGGCGCCGATGTGCAGGCCCTGCAGCGCGCTCTCAACGTTTTGGGCTTTGCCTGTGGCGAAGACGACGGCTACTTTGGTCCGCATACCGAGGCCGCCCTGCAGCAGTTCCAGGAAAATGTCGGCCTGTTTGCCGACGGCATGGCCTTCCAGGACACCTACGCCTACATCAACCGCCTGCACCATGTGTGGGAGGGCAAGCCCTCGGTCACCGAAGCCGAGTCCCGCATCGGTTTTGCTCGCGCCGCCAACGTGCTCGAGCGCTTTCAGATTGCCGTTATCGGCGAGGACCCCATCGCACGCAGTGTTGCGTCGCGTATGTGGAATATCGCCACGGCAACGACCGACAACAGCGGCATGATGCTCTGCGACTCCGAGGTCCCAACCGACGTTGACCTGGTGCTCGAGATCGCAAGCGACGAGCTGCCCGCCGACGCCGCACCGCGCGCCACGATTGCCCTCGCCGAGTGCCACAACCTGGCCCAGCGCATCCGCACTGCCAATGTCGCCGCACAGCAGAAGCCGGCACGCATTCGCATTGAGCTCACGGGCATGACGCGCTACAACGGCACCTTCACGGCCAGCGACGCGCAGACACTCGCCGTACGCCTGCTCGATGGCGTTTGCGATGCCCTCGCAGATTAGGTAAACTAAACGAGTGGCTTTTGGGCAACACCACACATTGGGACGTAGTTCAACGGTAGAACTCCGGTTTTTGGTGCCGGCTGTTGGGGGTTCGAATCCCTCCGTCCCAGCCATTAAAATTGAGCGCCCTGAGCCCATAACGGCCCAGGGCGCTTTCTTGTGGGCAAGCGGAGGGATTCGAACCCGCAAGG
>JAUMNV010000122.1 GCA_031295725.1 Collinsella sp. | reverse complement strand
ATCGATGCGTGGGCGCGTGAAAAGGCTGCGCAGGTACTCGTCGCAACCCGTTCCTAACCCATAAGGATTGCTTTTTCGTTTTATGGATACTGTTCTGAGCGTTCTTTCATCGGTCTTTTGGGGCCTGCTGATGCTTTCCGTCCTCGTGTTTTTGCACGAGGGTGGCCACTTTTTGGCGGCGCGTGCCTGCGGCGTCCGTGTGACCGAGTTCTTTTTGGGCCTGCCGTGCCGCTTTGACATCCATTACACGTCGCGTCGCATTGGAACCAAGTTTGGCGTGACCCCGCTGCTGCTGGGTGGCTACGCTGCCATCTGCGGTATGGATCCGACCGACGTCTCGTGTGCCGATCGCGTGCTCGCGGCTATCTATCGTCATGGTCGCGTGACCGTGGCCGACCTTGCTGTCGAGCTCGAGCTATCCGAGGAGGTTGTGCTCGATGCATGCGCCTTGCTCTTGGGTTGGGGCTCTATCGCGCCTTGGTATGAGGAAGGGGAGAAGCCCTCGCCGAGCTACTATCCCACCAAGTATCAGACGCTGCCGCGAGACGCGGCGGGTTACACCACCTTTGACGGCCGCCGTTTCGATCGAGAGCATGCGACTACCGAGGGCGATGTGTGGGAGCTGCCGTGCGGCGAAGCCGAGTTCCTTGCGCAAGAGCGTTCGCATACCTATCTGGGCCAGGGTTTTCTCAAGCGCGCCTTTATGCTGCTCGCGGGCATTCTCGTCAATATCCTGACGGGCTTTTTGCTGCTTATGAGCATCTACTCTATTGCGGGTGTCACCGTGCCGATGGATACCAACGTGATCGGTCAGGTTGACGAGGGGTCTATTGCCGCCAAGGCGGGTATCGAGGGCGGCGACGCGATCCTTTCGGTTGACGGAGTATCGTGCTCTACCTGGATGGACGTTTACGATGCCATCGGCAAGGCCGCCGGTAAGGACGATATCGCCATTGAGTATGAGCGCGACGGCAAGCAGCATTCGACCTCGGTTGCGCTCAAAGAGGACGAGCGCCTAGGTGTGTATGCCTCTACGCAGGTGGTCCGTTTAGACCCCATCACGTCGGCTCGCCTTTCGTTCTCCTGTGTCGTGCAGACAGCGGAGGGCGTGATGCGCCTGCTCCAGCCGCAGCATACGATGGAGATCCTCGATCAGTCTTCTTCGATCGTGGGCATTAGCGTTATGTCCTCACAGGCTGCTGCTGCCGGCCCTGCCACGTTCCTTTCGTTTGCCGCCCTCATTTCGTTCTCGCTTGGCTTTATGAACCTGCTGCCCATCCCACCACTCGATGGCGGCAAGCTGGTCATCGAGATCATTCAAAAGATTGCTGGCCGCGAGCTTCCGCTCAAGGTCCAGACGATTGTGAGCTATGTGGGCATCGCGCTCTTTGCGCTGCTGTTTGTCTATATGCTTCGTTCCGACGTCCTTCGATTTATCCTGTAGGGGAGTGTTTGGATTGTCTTTATCCCATCCTTTGCCTCGCGAGTTGACGCGCCCCGTGCATGTGGGCGGTGTGCAGATCGGTGGCGGCGCGCCAGTGGTGGTCCAATCCATGACCTGCACCGATACCGCTGATGCCCAGGCAACGCTTGCGCAAGTGTGCGCGTTGGCGCAGGCTGGCTGCGATATCGTGCGTGTGAGCGTGCCCACCGAGGCCGCGCTTGAGGGTTTCCGCACCATCTGTGCCGAGTCTCCGGTGCCGATCGTCGCCGATATTCACTTTAACCATAAGCTCGCCATCGGCGCCGTCGAGGCTGGTGCCGCCAAGCTTCGCATCAATCCCGGCAATATCGGCGATTGGGCTAAGGTCGATGCCGTGATCGATGCCGCGGGCGCCGCTGGGTGCGCGATTCGTATCGGTGTCAATGCCGGTTCGCTCGAACAGGATATCGCCGAGCGCGACGACCTCATGCAGCCCGAAAAGCTCGTGATGTCGAGCGAGCGCTTCGTCAAGCACTTTGAGGACCGCGGTTTTACGAACATTGTGCTTTCGGCCAAGGCCCATAGCGTGCAAACGACGCTTGATACCTATCGAGCCCTGTCGCGTGAGATTCCCCACGTTCCGCTTCACCTGGGCGTGACGGAGGCGGGGACCAAGCTCCAGGGCACCATCAAGAGCTCTGTAGGCTTGGGTATCTTGCTTTCCGAAGGCATTGGCGACACCATGCGTGTGTCGCTCACAGCCGATCCGGTTGAGGAGCCGCCGGTTGCCTGGGGTATTCTGCAGTCGTTGGGCCTGCGTCGCCGTGGCCCCGAGATTGTCTCGTGCCCCACATGCGCCCGCTGCCAAGTTGACCTCATTCCCATTGCCGAGGAGGTTACCGAGCGGCTTAAGAACTACTCCGCGCCGCTTTCGATCGCTGTGATGGGATGTGCCGTTAATGGCCCCGGCGAGGCTTCTGATGCCGATCTGGGCGTTGCTTGCGGACGTGGTCAGGCCTTGCTCTTTTCGCATGGCCAGATCATTGGTAAAGTAGCTGAGGACCAAATTGTCGACGCGCTTATGGCAGAGGTCGACAAGCTTATTGAGGAGAAATAAATGACCCGAGCAATGTATATGTCTAAGCTCTATGCGCCGACGCTTAAAGAGGATCCGGCGGACGCTGAGCTCGCCAGCCACCGCCTGCTGCTCCGTGCCGGCATGATCCGCAAAGAGGCCGCCGGCCTGTATTCCTATCTGCCGCTCGCATGGCGCTCGATCCGCAAGATCGAGAATATCGTGCGCGACGAGATGGACGCTGCCGGTGCCCAGGAGCTTATGATGCCTATCATGGTCGACGCCGAGTTGTGGCGTGAGTCCGGCCGCATCGACGCCTATGGCAAGGAGCTTGTGCGCTTTGACGACCGTCACGGTCGCGAGTTCGTCCTGGGTCCCACCCACGAGGAGACCGTCACGGCCCTGGTGCGCAATGAGCTGCGCTCCTACAAACAGCTGCCCGTCAACCTGTACCACATTCAGGACAAGTTCCGCGACGAGTTCCGTCCCCGCTTTGGCCTGATGCGCGGTCGCGAGTTCATCATGAAGGACGCCTACAGCTTCTCCGCCACGCAGGAGAGCCTGCAGGAGGAGTACGACAAGATGAAGCAGGCCTACGCTAACATCTGCGAGCGCTGCTACATCAAGGCTCTGCCCGTTGTCGCCGACTCCGGCGAGATCGGCGGCGACACTTCCGTCGAGTACATGGCTCTTGCCGACGCCGGCGAGGCTTCGCTCGTCTACTGCGACGATTGCGGTTTTGCTGCCGATGACGAGGCTGCAAGCACCAAGGTCGTTGTGACCGAGGGCCCCGGCGATGGCACGCTCACCAAGGTCGAGACTCCGGGTATGGGCACCATCGAGGCCGTTGCCAAGTTCTTCGGCTTCCCCGAGAACGGCACGCGCAAGTCGCTGGCACTCATCGACTCCGAGGGCAAGCCGGTCGTGGCCATTGTCCCGGGCGACCACGAGCTCAATGACTGCAAGGCCGAGCATGTCTTTGGCAAGGGCTACCGCATGATGACCGACGAGGAGCTTCAAGCGAACGGCCTGCACAAGGGCTTTATCGGACCGGTCAACCTGCCCGAGGGCATCCGTCTGGTGTGCGACGAGAGCCTGCGCGATTCCAAGCAGTGGGCCTGCGGTGCCAACGAGGTCGATTATCACTTTACCGGTGCCTGCCCCGAGCGCGACTTTACCGTCGATGAGTGGGCCGATCTGGTCACCGTTGTCGCCGGCGACCCCTGCCCGCACTGCGGCAAGCCGCTCTCCGCTGCCCGCGGCATCGAGGTCTCTCAGGTCTTCCAGCTGGGCACCAAGTATTCCGAGGCCATGGGTGCCACCTTTATGGACGAGGATGGCAAGGAGAAGCCGCTCATCATGGGCTGCTACGGCGTTGGTGTGTCCCGCTCGCTCGCTGCCGTCGTGGAACAGCACAACGACGAGCACGGTATCGTCTGGCCGGTCTCCGTTGCCCCGTACGAGGTCGCGGTGATTCCGCTCGATCCCAAGAAGGAGGAGTGCGCTACCGTCTGCGAGCAGATCGTTGATGGCCTGTGCGCCGAGGGTATCGAGGTCGTCGTCGATGACCGTGACGAGCGTCCCGGCTTTAAATTTGCCGACAACGACCTTATGGGCTTCCCGTATCAGGTCGTTCTGGGTAAGCGTGGCCTCAAGAACGGCACCGTCGAGCTCAAGGACCGTGCTACGGGTGAGCGCGAGGACGTGGCGATCGACGAGGTCGTCGCCAAGGTCGCCGAGCTTGTGAAGGCGGCACGCCGTTAATCGGCGATTTCGCTTGTAGTTCGATATACGGGACGGCCCCGCATTTCTCCAGATAGGGGAGATGCGGGGCCGTCCTTTTATCTTGTCGGCGTACTCAATCGCTAAAAGGAAACCCCACAGCCCATGCGAGCTGCGGGGTTTCCTTTGTGCCTCCGATGCGAAATAAATCGCTCAGATATTACTGATAATCGACGACGTCGATCCAGTTCTTCAGGAACTCATCGTTCACGTTGCGCTTACGAGCGAGCTCGGAAGCGGCGACGATGCTCGTCCACTGACGCACGACCTGCATGGGCATGTCGGCGCGGTCGCAGTAGAGCTCCAGGTAGGCCTCAGCCTGATCCTTGCTGTTGAGGGCAAAGAGCAGGTAGGTGGTGGCAACGTCGGCAGCAGGGGAGCCCTGGGTGGCGTGTGCCCAGTCGCACACATAGAGCTGGCCGTCGTCGCCGACGATGACGTTGGAGGGGTTGAAGTCGCCGTGGCAGACCTTGGACTCCTTGGTCATGCCGTCCAGACGCTCCTGAAGGTTGTAGCGCGTGGTGGCATTGAGCTGATCAAGGCTGTCGATCATGCGGGCGTACTTGTCACGCTGACGGTTGAGCAGCGGGGAGGTGTAGCCGTGGATCTCGATCTGGAGGTCGACGAACATCTCGAGGTACTCACCAAAGCGCTGGGGCTCGGCAGTCATCTTCTCGGCAAGGGTGGTGCCCGGAACCTTCTCGGTCACGAGCGCCCAGCCGTTGGCGTTCTCGAGCTGGGAAACCTCGAGCGCCTTGGGGCTGCGGATGCCGCACTCATTGATGCGGGCAAGATTCAAAGCCTCGTTGAACACGTCGGAGACAGGCTTGGTCTCGTTAAAGACCTTGACAATCTTGTCGCCCAGGTCGTAAACGACCTTGTTGCCACGGCGGACGAGCTCGGTCTTGGAATCGGGTAGCAGCATGGTTGCATCCTTTCAACGATGCGATAGAAGCGACGGCGGGGGTGTGTGAAACACCCGTGCACCCCCGCCGTTAAAAACCGTGCTAAAACTAGCAGACGGCGTAATCCTGGGGCTCGCGGCCGTAGTAGGCGTCCAGGTAGAGCTCCTTGATCTCGCTCATGAGCGGGTAGCGCGGGTTGGCGCCGGTGCACTGGTCGTTGAATGCCTGCTCGGTCATTTCGTCGAGGGTGTCGAGGAAGTACTGCTCGTCAACACCGTAGTCGGCGATGGTCTTCTTGACGCCGATGAAGTCCTTGAGCTCTTCGAGCTTCGTGATGAAGTTCTCGAAGACCTCCTTGTCGTCCTTGCCCTCGATGCCGCAGTACTTGGCCATCTCGGCGTAGTTGTGCAGCGCGTTGGGGTAAGGATACTGGGAGAACGTGCCCATCTTGACGGGGGCCTCAGCAGCGTTGTAGCGCATGACGCGGGTCAGGATGACGGCGTTGGCGAGGCCGTGGGGCAGGTGATGGAAGGCGCCGAGCTTGTGGGCCATGGAGTGGTTGAGGCCCAGGAAGGCGTTGGCGAAGGCCATACCGGCCATGCAAGAGGCGTTGTGCATCTCCTCGCGGGCATGCGGGTCCTTGGCGCCGTTCGTGAAGCTGGAGGGCAGGTTCTCAAAGACGAGCTTGGCAGCGCGCTCGGAGAGGCCCTTGGTGTAGTCGGAAGCCATGATGGAGACATAGGACTCGATGGCGTGGGTCATGACGTCGATGCCGGAGGCAGCGGTCAGGCCGCGCGGGGCGGTCATGCAGTTGTCGGCGTCGACGATAGCCATGTTGGGGAGCAGCGCGTAGTCGGCGAGCGGCCACTTGATGCCGGTCTCCTTGTCGGTGATGATGGCGAACGGCGTGCACTCGGAGCCGGTACCCGAAGAGGTCGGGACGGCGACGAAGTAGGCCTTCTTGCCCATCTCGGGGAAGGTGAAGATACGCTTGCGGATGTCCATGAAGTCCATGGCCATGTCCTCAAACTTGCACTCGGGGTGCTCGTACATCATCCACATGATCTTGCCGGCGTCCATAGCGGAGCCACCGCCGACGGCGATGATGACGTCCGGCTCAAAGAGAGCCATCTGCTTGGCACCGCGACGTGCGCACTGCAGCGACGGATCGGGCTCGACGTCGTAGAAGCAGTCGTGGGCGATGCCCATCTCGTCGAGCTTGGCCTCGATGGCGCGGGTGTTGCCATTCTTGAAGAGGAACTGGTCGGTGACGATGAAGGCACGCTTCTTGCCCATGACGTTGCCCAGCTCGTCGAGGGCGACGGGCGTGGAACCCTTCTTGAAGTAGACCTTCTCGGGAGCGCGGAACCACAGCATGTTCTCACGGCGCTCGGCCACAGTCTTAACGTTGATCAAGTGCTTCACCCCAACGTTCTCGGAGACGGAGTTGCCGCCCCAGGAGCCGCAGCCCAGGGTCAGAGACGGCTTCATGCCAAAGTTGTACAGGTCACCGATGCCGCCGTGCGAGGACGGGGTGTTGATGACGATACGGCAGGCCTTCATGACGTGCTCGAACAGGCTGATCTTCTCGGCCTGGGCGGGGTGCACGTACAGAGAGGCGGTGTGGCCCGGGCCACCGGCGAGCACCAGGTGCTCGGCCTTGTCGACGGCCTCCTGGAAGTCCTTGGCGTGGTACATGGCCAGGACCGGGGAGAGCTTCTCGTGGGAGAACTCCTCCTTGGCGGGGTCGGTGGAGGTGACCTCGGCGATCAGGATCTTGGTCTTGGCGGGAACCTCGATGCCGGCGAGCTCGGCGATCTTGGCGGCAGCCATGCCGGGGATGCGGTGATCGAGGGCGCCGTTCTTGAACATGGCGGCACGCAGGGCCTCCATCTCGGCACCCTGCTTGACGAAGTAGCAGCCGCGCTTCTGGAACTCGGCCTTGACCTGGTCATAGATGGTGTCGACGACAGTCACGGACTGCTCGGAAGCGCAGATCATGCCGTTGTCGAAGGTCTTGGAGTGGATGATGGAGTTGACGGCGAGCAGCACGTCGGCGGTGTCGTCGATGACGACCGGGGTGTTACCGGCGCCAACGCCCAGGGCGGGCTTGCCCGAGGAGTAAGCGGCCTTGACCATGCCCGGGCCACCGGTGGCGAGGATGATGTCGACGTCGCGCATGACCATGTTGGTCAGCTCGATGGAGGGGACATCGACCCAGCCGATGATGCCCTCGGGGGCGCCGGCCTTGACGGCGGCGTCAAGCACGAGCTTGGCGGCGGCGATGGTGCACTTGGCGGCAGCCGGGTGCGGGGAGATGATGATGGCGTTGCGGGTCTTCAGGCAGATCAGCGTCTTGAAGATCGCGGTGGAGGTGGGGTTGGTCGTCGGGATGACGGCGCCCACGATGCCGATGGGCTCGGCGATCTTGGTGATGCCGTAAGCCTCGTCGCGCTCCAGGACACCACAGGTCTTGGTGTTCTTGTAAGCGTTGTAGATGTACTCTGCGGCGTAGTGGTTCTTGATGACCTTGTCCTCAAGAACGCCGCGGCCGGTCTCCTCGATGGCCATCTTCGCCAACGGGATACGAGCCTTGTTGGCGGCCATGGCGGCCTCATAGAAGATCTTGTCGACCTGCTCCTGCGTGTACGTAGCAAAAAGCGCCTGGGCCTCTCGCATCTGAGCGAGCTTGGCCTCAAGCGCCTCTACGTTGTCCACAATTGCGGGAGTAGTGTTTTCCGGTGACTTTTTCACCATTTGTGTCTCCTTGCGATCGGAGATTTACCCTACGCCTTGCATGATAGCAAGAAATTATTCGGCGAACGGTAAGATTCCTCTAAAAGGCACACTAAAACGCTTCAATAAAATGAATCGTTTTAACTAAAACTATCTGCCTGCTGCATCGCCCCGCTCATTGGGTACAGACTCTCATGAGTATTTCAATGGGAAAACGGGACATCTGTTTGATAATCGCTATTCGCGGGTCGCGGTTGAGTTGGACACACAGGCGGTGCAGCTACTCGATTACATCCATTTCAATCCCGTGTAAGGTGCGTCCGACTCGCTCGAGGCGTACCGTTAGTTACAAGGCATACCAGCTGCGCTATGATCCCTTTGACATCTGCAAACCCTCATATAAGTCTGTCCCCAATGAGTGCAAAAAGGCGCCCTCCGTAGGGAAGGACGCCTTTGGTAAGTTCTATATGAACGCGAGGTCTTTGACCCGGAGAGTCCGAGGTACTTGTTGGTAAGACCTTATTTAGGAGCGCGCAACCTTGCCAGACTTGAGGCAGGTGGAGCAAACGTTCATCTTGCGACGGTGACCATCGACGACGACGTAGACGCGCTGGATGTTGGGGCGGAACTTACGGTTGGTGACGCGGTGAGAGTGGCTGATGGAGCGACCGGCAACGGGGTGCTTACCGCAAACTTCGCAAACTTTGGACATAACTGACCCTCCTTGGGCGACAAACGAACATGTCGCGTTAACAAACAAGCCTGAACTATAGCACAGAAGTCGCTCCCTGTGCGCAATCTACACAGAGATATTCCTCTTTTGGCGATAGTGCCCACGCCACGGCCCTGGACGTAGATCCGATTTGCGTGCAGCAGAGGGGATTATGCCAGCTCGTGCGTGCGTTTTCAAGCTCGTCCCACAAATATATATAGGTTTATGGAGCATTGGGCTCCGTTTACGGATTGCTCTGTATTTATGCTCGCAATTAAGCTCGAGGTTGGCTACACTATCCCTTGACCATTAAAGGGGTACGAGATACCCACATGGAATTACATAGCTGCCATGCGAGCAGCCTTTCCTGTGGGTGTCTGGTCCGCTTTAAGCGGTCGGGCATCTATTTTTTTGACTGTGTCAGCAGTCAAGACATGTGAGGAAGGAGATCGATGGGCACGACTTCCCCCAAGGCGGTCATCATGGACGAGACCGCCGTCAATCGAGCGATGACCCGCATCGCGCACGAGATTCTCGAGCGCAACGAGGGCTGTGAAGACCTCGCTCTGGTCGGCATCGTCACGCGCGGCGACCTTCTGGCAAAGAAGCTCGCCGAGGAGATCAAGGAGATCGAGGGCGTCGACGTTCCGCTCGGCAGCCTCGACATCAGCTTCTACCGCGATGACTATGCGACCAATTTCGCTCCCGCGATCCACGCCACCAACATTCCCTTTAGCGTCGACGGCAAGCGCGTCGTGCTGGTGGACGACATCCTGTATACGGGCCGTACCATTCGCGCCGCTCTCGACGCCGTCATGGACCTGGGCCGTCCGAACCGCATTGAGCTGGCTGTCCTCGTTGACCGCGGCCACCGCGAGCTCCCCATCTCGCCGGACTTTGTCGGCAAGAACGTTCCCTCGTCGCATGAGGAGAACGTGCACCTATATATGAAGGAAGTCGACGGCCACACCGCCGTCGAGATTAACGACGTCGCGCCGGGTTCCCACGTGGGCTCCGCGCCGCTGGGAGGTGAGTAGTACCGTGGCGTTCAACCATAAGCACCTGATCGACATTACCGAGTACTCCGAAGAGGATATCAAGCTCATCCTCGAGACCGCCAAGGCGTTCTCCGAGGTCAACGAGCGTGCGATCAAGAAGGTCCCCACGCTCAAGGGCAAGACCATCGTCAATATGTTCAACGAGCCCTCGACGCGCACCCGCAGCTCCTTCGAGCTCGCCGAGAAGCGTCTTTCGGCCGACAGCCTTAACTTTGGCGGCTCCTCGACCTCCACGGTCAAGGGTGAGAGCCTCGTCGACACCGTCGAGACCCTCAATGCCTACAAGATCGACTGCATCGTCGTGCGCGACAAGCACGCCGGTGCTCCCTACATCGTCACGCAGAACTCGCCCGCGAGCGTCATCTGCGCCGGCGACGGCAAGCACAACCACCCCACGCAGGCCCTGCTCGACCTGTACACCATCTGGGAGCACAAGGGTGACTTCCACGGTCTGAAGGTCGCCGTCGTCGGCGATATCGCGCACTCCCGTGTGTGCGGCTCGCTGATCCCCGCCCTTAAGATCATGGGCTGCGAGACCTACGCCGTCGCCCCCGGCACGCTGCTGCCGCCGTCGCCCGAGGTCCTGGGTTGCGACCACGTGACGAGCGACCTCGATTCCGTCCTGCCCGAGCTGGACGTCGTCTACATGCTGCGCGTGCAGCAGGAGCGTCTCGAGGGTGCCCCGTTCCCGACCATTCGCGAGTACCACAAGCTCTTCGGCCTGACCAAGGACCGCGAGAAGCTCATGAAGCCCGACGCGATCATCTGCCACCCGGGCCCCATCAACCGCGGCGTCGAGTTCGACTCCTATATGGCCGACCACCCGCAACGCTCCGTCATCCTGGAGCAGGTCTACGCCGGTATCTGCGTGCGTATGGCTATCCTGTATCTGCTGCTTGGAGGTGCCGATAATGGCCTTGCTTCTTAAGAATGCCCACGTCGTCGACCCGTCCGTCGAGCTTGACGGTGTCGTTGACGTCCTGATTGACGGCGACAAGATCGCCGAGGTCGGCGAGAATCTCGCCGTCGAGGGAGCCGAGGTCCGCGACCTTTCCGGCAAGTACCTCGTCCCTGGCCTGGTGGATATGCACGTTCACCTTCGCGAGCCCGGCTATGAGGTCAAAGAGGACATCGAGAGCGGCACCCGCGCAGCTGCCAAGGGCGGCTTTACCGGCGTGTGCGCCATGCCCAACACCGATCCCGTCACCGATAACGGCACCGTCGTGGAGTTCGTCAAGTCCCGCGCTGCCGAGGTCGGTCACTGCCGCGTCTATCCGTCGGGCGCCATGACCCGCGGTCTTAAGGGCGAGGCCATGTCCGAGATGGGCGATATGGTCGCCCACGGCGCCGTCGCCTTCACCGACGACGGTCGCGGCGTGCAGGGTGCGGGCATGCTCCGTCGCTGCATGGACTACGGCAAGATGTTCGGCAAGGTCTTTATGAGCCACTGCCAGGACGAGGACCTGGTCGGCCACGGCCAGATCAACGAGGGCAAGGTTTCGACCCGTCTGGCTCTCGAGGGCTGGCCGGCTGCCGGCGAGGAGCTCCAGATCGCCCGCGACATCGAGATCGCCAAGCTGACCGGTGCCAAGCTGCACATTCAGCACATCTCCACCGCTCATGGTCTCGAGCTCGTGCGTGCCGGTAAGGCCGCCGGCGTTCAGGTTACCTGCGAGGCCACCCCGCACCACATGTTCCTGACCGAGAACGACCTGGACGAGACCTACAACACCTCGCTCAAGGTCAACCCGCCGCTGCGTACCGAGGAAGATGCCGAGGTCATCCGTCAGGGCGTCATCGACGGCACCGTTGACGTTATCGTCACCGATCACGCTCCCCACACCCCGTGGGAGAAGGCCCGCGAGTTCGAGCTTGCCCCCTTTGGTATGATCGGCCTCGAGACCTCGCTGTCGCTCGTACTCACCGAGCTGGTCAACACGGGCAAGATGAGCATGGGCCGCATGGTCGAGCTCATGGCCATCAAGCCGCGTGAGATCCTGGGCCTCGACCAGGTTCAGGTCAAGGCGGGATCCGTTGCCGACCTGACCGTGTTCGATCCCGCTGCCACCTGGACGGTCGGCGTGGACGGTTACGAGTCGCGCGCCGAGAACTCCGGTTTTGCCGGCCGTACGCTCACCGGTCGAGCCACCGATGTGTTTGTCGGCGGTAAACAGACGCTTGCCGACGGCTGCATCTGCTAGCATAGCCTTGTCGCTTTTGTGCGCGGCGCCCTTGCGGTGCCGCGCTTTCTGTTCGTTTGGACCATGCAACCGCATGGGGGATTGGAGCGTCTATGCCCACACCTTCCACTGCACGCATGCACGACTTCGAGGTCGTCTCGAACCGGGAGATCGCCGACGGCATCTTCTCGCTCGTCATCTCGGCCCCCAAGCTTGCAAGTGCGCTCAAGCCCGGTCAGTTTGTGAACATCGCCGTGCCCGGTGATGCGTCCTCGCTGCTTCGCGTGCCCCTGAGCTACTACCGCGCCGACGCCGAGGCCGGCACCGTCGAGTTGTGGTACGCCGTCGTGGGCGACGATACCCGTCGTTTGTCCCAGATGGGACCTGGCTCCACCTCTAACCTGCTGGGCCCCGGTGGCCGCGGCTGGATTGTACCCGAGGGCACCAGGAAGGCCCTGCTTGTCGCCGGTGGCATCGGCGTTCCGCCTGTCCTCTGCCTGGCCGGTGAGCTTGCCGAGCAGGGTGTGGCCGTCGACGTGTGCTTGGGCTTTGGCACCGCGTCCAAGGCCGTGGGCATCGATGAGTTCCGCGCGCTGGGCGCCACGGTTAACGTGTGCACCGACGACGGTACGCTGGGTACGCACGGTTTTTGCACCGATCCGGCAGCCGATCTGCTCGGCGAGGGCGGCTACGACTACGTGGCCAGCTGCGGTCCCGCCGTCATGATGAAGAAAGTCGCCGCCGCTGCCGCCGAGGCCGGTGCGTACTGCGAGGTGTCGCTCGAGCGCATGATGAGCTGCGGCTTTGGCGCCTGCAACACCTGCAATGTCGAGACGGTCGACGGTATGAAGGGCGCTTGCATGTGCGGCCCCGTGTTCGATGCTTCCAAGGTGGTGGTCTTCTAGTGGGTACCGTGAACATGGCCGTCGATTTCGGCGGCGTCAAGATGCAAAACCCCATCAACACCGCAGCCGGTACCTTTGGCTACGGTTGGCAGTTCCAGAACTTCTTTGATGTTTCCCAGCTGGGCGCCATCACCACCAAGGGTTGCGCAGCCGAGCCCTGGCCCGGCAATCCCGCGCCCCGCATGGCCGAGATTCCCGGCGGTATGATCAACTCCGTGGGCCTTCAGAACCCCGGCGTGGCTGCCTTTGCCCGCGAGTCCGGTCCGTGGCTCGAACAGCTGTCCAAGGACGGCTGCCAGGTCATCTGTCAGGTTGCCGGCCACTCCGTTGACGAGTTTGTCCGCGCTCTCGAGATGTATGTCGAGCTGTGCCCCTGGGCTGCCGGCTACGAGATCAACGTGAGCTGCCCCAATATTGCCGCCGGCGGTGCCGCCATGGGCTCCACGCCCGAGGGCGCCTCTTCCGTTATGGCTGCCTGCCGCAAGGTGACCGATAAGCCGCTGTTCGTGAAGATGGCGCCGGTCAACGTCGCCGAGATCGCCAAGGCCCTCGAGGCTGCCGGCGCCGACGGCCTTTCGGTCATCAACTCCATCCAGGGCATGGCCATCGACGTCCATACCCGCAAGTCCCGCGTTGCAAAGCCCAAGGGCGGCCTTTCGGGCCCGCTGTGTCATCACATCGCCGTGCGCATGGTCTGGGAGGTTGCCCAGGCCGTCGATATCCCCATCAACGGTGTCGGCGGTGTCATGACCGGTGAGGATGCGGCTGAGTTTATCCTGGCCGGCGCCACCTGCGTGTCGGTCGGTATGGCCAACTTCGTCGATCCGTGCGCTTCGCTCAAGATCGCGCACGAGCTCGAGGCCTGGGCCGAGTCCCAGGGCGTTAAGGACATTAACGAACTGGTAGGTGCTTTCGAATGCTAGAGACCGATGCCCGCGACCGCGTAATCGTCGCCCTCGACTGCGACCGTGAGCGTGCGCTCGAGCTTGCCCACGAGCTTTCGGGTCATGCCGCCTGGCTCAAGGTTGGCATGACGCTCTATTACGCCGAGGGTCCCCAGATCGTCAAGACATTCAAGGACCTGGGCTTTAAGGTCTTCCTTGACCTTAAGTTCCATGATATTCCGCATCAGGTTCGCGGTGCCGCCCGTTCGGCCTCGCTTGCCGGTGCCGACCTGCTCTCGGTTCACGGCTTGGGTTCGGGCGCCATGCTCGCTGCCTGCCGCGAGGGTGCCGAGGAGGCGCGCGAGGACCGCGCCAAGCTCGTCGCCATCACCGTGCTCACGAGCATGAATCAGGATGCCTTGAGCGAGATCGGCGTCGAGTCGCCCGTGGCCGAGGAGGCCGCCCGCCTGGCAAAGCTCGCTCAGGCCAACGGCATCGATGGCATCGTGTGCTCGCCGATGGAGGCTCACGACATGCGTGAGCTGCTGGGCCCTGATGCCCTGATCGTGACTCCGGGTGTGCGTCCGGTGGGTGCCGCCTTAGGTGACCAGTCCCGCGTGGCGACGCCTTCCCAGGCTATCGAGCGTGGCGCAAGCCACATTGTGGTGGGCCGTCCCATCACCGGTGCCGACGATCCGGTTGCTGCCTTTGACGCCATCGTCGCTGAGCTGGTCGAAAACGTCGCGTAAAAGATTCCCCTAAGTCACCACTTTTGGGTTTCATTAGCACAAAATAGCCCCTGTGCCTGCGTAAACTTTCCCATCCTTTGTGTGGAATCGCAGGTCAGGGGCTTAACTTTGGGCGCAGTATATTGCACTTTTTGCGGGTATCGTCTAACCTATGGAGCCGCGATTGGGCATTTTGTACGTTCTACGTGCTAAAATGCCAATTATTGAATCAGATATAACCCAACTACTTGGAGGTACGAATGGCACTCCCTCAGCTTACCGATGAGCAGCGCAAGCAGGCTCTTGAGAAGGCTGCTGCCGCACGTCACGCCCGCGCTGAGCTTCGCGAGCAGATCAAGAAGGGCGAGAAGTCCCTTGAGTCCGTGCTCAACTCCGATGACCCCATCGCTTCCCGCATGAAGGTTTCCACCCTCATCGAGTCTCTCCCTGGTTATGGCAAGGCCAAGGCCGCCAAGATCATGGAGGAGCTCGGTATCTCCGCTACCCGTCGCGTCCAGGGCCTCGGCGTCCGTCAGCGCGAGCAGCTCCTCGAGCAGCTGACCAAATAAGTGAGCGCTCAGGATTCCAAGCTCTTTGTGATTTCTGGACCGTCAGGCGCAGGCAAGGGTACGCTCGTCACTCGTGTGCGCGAGCGCCGCTCGAACCTGGGCCTGACGGTTTCGGCTACCACGCGAGCACCACGCAAAGGTGAGGTCGACGGCGTCAACTACTTTTTTCTGACGCGCGAGGAGTTCGACCGCCGCGTGGCAAACGGCGAGTTTGTTGAGTGGGCCGAGGTCCACGGTAACTGCTACGGCACGTTGGTGAGCGAGGTCACATCCAAGCTCGCCTCGGGCGCGTCTCTGATTTTGGAGATCGATGTCCAGGGCGCCCTGCAGGTGAAGGAGCGTTTCCCCGAGGCCGTGCTGATCTTTATCAAGCCGCCTTCGCTTGAGGTGCTCCGCGAGCGTCTAGTCGGTCGCGGTACCGAGACGCCCGAGACGATTGAGCTGCGTATGGCAAACGCCGCCGATGAGCTTGCCCTTGCCGACCGCTACGACGACGTCGTGGT
>JAUMNV010000112.1 GCA_031295725.1 Collinsella sp. | reverse complement strand
GGGATGAACTTCTCCACGTGCTGGTAGGGGCCGTAGTTGTTGGAGCAGTTGGAGATCGTGGTGCGCAGGCCGTAGGTGCGGGTCCAGGCGCGGACCAGCATGTCGGAGGACGCCTTGGTGCTCGAGTACGGGCTGCTCGGGTGATACGGCGTCTCCTCGGTGAACTTGGCGGGGTCGTCGAGCGCCAGGTCGCCGTAGACCTCGTCGGTGGAGACGTGGTGGTAGCGGATGCCGTATTTCCTCACGGCCTCCAGCAGGCGGAAGGTGCCCTCCACGTTCGTGCGCAGGAAGGGCTCCGGGTCGGCGATGGAGTTGTCGTTGTGGCTCTCGGCGGCGTAGTGCACGATGGCGTCGTGGCCGGGGACGAGCCTATCCAGCAGCTCGGCGTCGCAGATGTCGCCCACGACGAGCTCGACCCTATCCTCGGGCAGCCCCGCGATGTTCTCGGGGTTGCCGGCGTAGGTCAGCTTGTCCAGGACGGTGACGTGCACCTCGGGGTGGTTGTTGACCACGTAGTGCACGAAGTTGCTGCCGATGAAGCCGCAGCCGCCAGTGACGATGATATTCTTGGGTTCGAAAATCTCAGACATGAAAATCCAATCTGAAGCATGTACAGCTTCTTTAGTATGCCGCAGGAAGTGACGCCGCGACGCTATTCAACAAAACTATCGGACATTTCGGCATGCGATAAGAGCCATAACCTTCGCAGAATTACCTCCTGTACAAAACGCCTCCGAAATGCAGTCTTTGTCGTAGTGAAAAACCGAATCCCCAGTTATTTCACGTAAGTACTTATAGAAGAAATCCTCCCAGCTTTTAAACTTCTCACTGTTTACAAAGGCTTCTGGGGTTTCCAAAACCGTCTTAACATCTAGCTCTGAAATTACGCCGGAGCTCAGTAGAAGCCACTCGAATGATTCGGGAAGACAAACCGTAACAGTATCGCGGTGAATGTCTTGCAGCTTAAGGACGCGGTCCGCATAGCACCCAAATGCCGCCCCGTCCGCGACAACAAACACGCGATCGTCGAGATGCTGATCCAACCAGCCCAAAATCGCGCTGTTCGTCATGGCCGAAGTACAGGTAAGCTCACTGTCAGCGAAATGCCGTTCAAAGAACTGGAAACCAGACTTACTGTCCTCGCATAGAAGGATAGAAAAGTCCTGTTTTGGCGCCGACCGGGAAATAGCATAACGATGATTCCCGCGATCTTGATAAACAGGGACGAAAGAATGGTATTTTCCGCTCGTCTTAATCTTGTAAATCTCATCCACGCTATACGGAAGATTGGGGAAATCAGCCCTTGAGATCAGCACGAAATAATTCGAGGAATACAGCACATGATGGGCAAACTCATCAGAATGGATCTCTTTTAAGCCCTCATCGACAAATACAATCGAGTCATGAACGGACGAAAGCTGGTTTCGCCAATCATAATCGGTCAGGGCGACACAGGGACAATCGCATTGCAAGGAAACGCCCGACTGCTCGCCCGTTCGCATGTAGTCTGCGACCATGTCAAACAGTGTCGTCTTACCCGTGCCACTATCGCCACGCACAATAGTGATGTTCCGCTTGATGGTAAATGTGTACTTAGTTCCCCTGCGGCGGGAAATCTTAACGAGATGCGAACCGTTCATAAGCAGTACCTACAGATACGGAATCGACTCGTGAATCAATTCGGCCATGTTGTGAACGATTCGGCCACTATTCACGACTTTAATTTTAAAATCCTCGCGACCAAAGTCCATCACATGATAGAGATTCACAACAAGCTTGCGGTCTTTCGCCATGTCGAGAATCCACTTGGCACAGTTGTCACCACAGGTAGAAGCGTTAAAAATTTGCTTACGATCAAATCTCATAAGCAGCAGCGTTTTCACGCCACCAGAAAGCTGGAGTGGGGAGATGGATCCAAGCACAGGGCTTTCGATGACGTTTTCGGAGACAACATCCGATCGATCAACATCTTTAATTATCGAGACTGCATAGGGATCCGTAATCCAAGAAGACCGGTAAGAGTTTTTGAAATATGTCGCTGTGTTGTAAATCGCTTCTGGCATATCGCCAAAGTAGACGCTTAACACATCCACTCCCAATCATATTGTCTTTATGGTCAACGTAATCATAACGAAAGGGGCCACCAGATAAACGGTGACCCCTAAAAGAAAACAAGCTTGCGCTAGTACTCGCGCGGGCTGTTGACGATCTCGCCGGCGGCGACCTTCTTCAGGTGCCGCCCGTAGACCGACTTGCCGTAGGCCTTGGCGGCCTCCTCAAGCTCGGCGGTGGAGATCCAGCCGTTCTCCCAGGCGATCTCCTCGGGGACGGACACGGGCAGGTCCTGGGAGTGCTCCACGGCGCGGACGAACTCCGCGGCCTCGTGCAGGCTCTCCATGGTGCCGGTGTCCAGCCACGCGTAGCCGCGGCCGAGGGTGACCACGGACAGCGTCCCCTCCTCCAGGTACATCCGGTTGAGGTCGGTGATCTCCAGCTCGCCTCGGGCGGAGGGCTCCACCCCATGGGCCTTGGCGGCCACGTCGCCCGGGTAGAAGTAGAGTCCGGTGACGGCGTAGGAGCTCTTGGGGCGCTCGGGCTTCTCCTCGATGGAGACGGCCCTGCCCTCCCCGTCGAACTCCACGACGCCGAAGCGCTCGGGGTCGTCCACGTGGTAGCCGAAGACCGTGGCGCGGCCCGACTCGGCGTTCTGCACGGCGCGCGTCAGGTGGCGCGACAGGCCGTTGCCGTAGAAGATGTTGTCGCCCAGCACGAGCGCGCAGGGCTCGCCGCCGATGAACTCCTCGCCGATGGTGAAGGCCTGCGCCAGGCCGTCCGGACTCGGCTGCTCTGCGTAGGAGAGGTTCACGCCGTAGCGCGAGCCGTCCCCGAGCAGGCGCTCGAAGTTGGGCAGGTCGGTCGGCGTGGAGATGACCAGGATGTCCCGGATGCCCGCCAGCATGAGGGTGGACAGCGGGTAGTAGATCATGGGCTTGTCGTAGACCGGCAGCAGCTGCTTGGAGGTCACGAGCGTGAGCGGGTACAGGCGCGTGCCGGACCCGCCGGCGAGGATGACGCCTTTCATTCAATCACTTCCAAAGTCAGTGAACGGAAAAATAAATCCGTTTAGCAATGTTCCTGATTGAGAGCGACAATTTACGAGCGGTTAAATCAACCGACGATATATTGATACCATCGAGTGAACAGATTGCTCGCACAAAATCAAACTCATCGCGTTTCAATTGCTCTTTTTTATCCTTAAAAAGTGAGTTCGTAGTAGATTCGTTGCACACTCTAAAATAGGAATAAATTGAGTCTAGATAGCAGACATCACTATTAAGTGATAGACGAATCCAATACTCCCAATCAGGGGAGTAACACAAAGAATCATTAAAGGGTCCAACCTTTTGCCAGCAATCTCTACGAAACATGACATTAGAAGGCTCTCCATAGATATTATGAGTTCGAAATGTCTTGCGGGCAAAATCAGAGCCTTTTAAAACCATATCCCGCTTAAAAGGTCTCCTCTTCATTGTAATGGCACCATTCGAGTCAATAACACATGAAGCGCTGAAGCAGAGGGAGCACTTTGGATTAGCATCCAGTGCTGCAACCTCAGACTCAAGAGCCCCGGGTAACAAAATATCATCCTGAAAGAGGAAATGAATATACTCGCCAGAAGATTTCTCAATGGCATTATTCCAGTTTCCAACAAGACCGAGATTACTGGCGTTTCTAAATACCTTAATTCGAGAATCCGTTAGCTTGGAAACAATCTCAAATGTTCCATCAGTTGACTGATCATCGAAAATTAATAATTCGAAATCGCGGAAAGACTGGCTTAACACCGAATCAATTGCCTTCAAAATGTACTTAACACCATTAAAACAAGGCATCAACACACTAACTTTAGGCATCCTTGTCCTCCTTATCGGACAAAAATTCCTCAATAAAATAGCGAGGACGATGCTTCGTCTCCATATAAGTCTTTCCAACGTACTCGCCGATGACACCCAAAGCCAAAAGTTGAAGTCCGCCAAGACACCAAATTGACATAATAATGCTTGTCCAGCCAACTTGTACATCGCCAATAAAATGACCAATTAAAAGATATACAAGTGCAAATAAACTAAAAATAGAAATGATTAAACCGGTGAGAGTAATTATCCTAATCGGTTTAGTACTAAAAGACGTTATACCTTCAAAAGCAAATGACAGCATTTTACCGAGCGTGTATTTAGATTCGCCGGCAAACCGTTTCCCTCGCGAATAATACACGCAGCAAGATTTGAAACCAACTAAAGGAACCAAACCACGAAGAAATAGATTAACCTCACGGAATTGAGACAATGCAAGAACAGCACGCTTGGACATCAATCTATAGTCAGCATGGTTATAAACAGCATCGACACCCAACGAAGACTGTAAGCGATAAAAAGACTGTGCGGTAAAACGTTTTAGAAAGGAATCGCTAGAACGATCATTTCGTACACCATATACAACTTCATAGCCTTCGCGAGCTCTTGAAACCATTTCATCAAGCGCATTGATATCATCTTGTAAATCAGCGTCCATCGATGCTATTAAATCAGCAAACTCCGCTGCCTTGTGTAACCCAGAAAGTAAAGCCTTCTGATGGCCACAATTCCTAGAGAGCTTAAGTCCACAGAATAAGGAATTAGACTGATGAAGACTTTCGATGATCTCCCAAGTCTTATCGGATGACCCATCGTCAACTAACAAAACCTTACTGTTCGCATTAATCTGAGACAATTTTACTAAAGTGGAAAACTTCTCAAAAAGCCTTTTAGAGGTTTCCCGCAAAACGCTCTCCTCGTTATAACAAGGAACCACGAGATAGAGAATCGGCAATATGTCCATCTTTGTCATGCAA
>JAUMNV010000078.1 GCA_031295725.1 Collinsella sp. | reverse complement strand
GGCGGTGATGGCCCGCAAGCAGGTGTACTTCGCCGACTGCTCGAGGCTGGTCGAGGACCTCAAGCACGCCTCGGCGAAGGAGGCGCTGGCGCGCAGGATGCGGTTCTACGAGCACTGCAGCCTGCTGATAATAGACGAGCTGGGCTACCTCGATATCGGGAAGGAGGGCGCCGACCTTCTGTTCCAGCTGGTGAACAGGCGCTACGCGCTCAAGCGGTCGACGATCGTCACGACCAACGTGCCGGTCGGCAGGTGGGGCGACGTGTTCGGCAGCAACGTCACGGCCTCGGCGGTCGCCGACAGGCTGTGCCACCACTGCGCGATGATCAAGATAACGGGCCGGTCGTACCGCCTGAAGGACGTGTCCATCGGCGGTGAGGACGGGAAGGAGGAGGGCGCCTAGGCGCCGAAAGCGGCACATCCGCGTTGGCGAATCCGGCGTATCCGCGTTGGCGCGATTGGCGAAAATGCGTTGGTGGAAATGGTGAAAATTATATTGACGCTAACAGCCTGGCCGAGCGTCACGGAAACAAAGACGGGCAGGGCGGCGCACAGACCGAAGAGCGCGGGGCAGACCCACAGGATGGCGTTCATCTGCTTGAACTTGCCCTCGTTGCAGAGCTTCTGGGACTTCTCCACGACGAAGCCGTTGAGGATCTTGGCAATGACGTCGAGCTGGATGCCGAGCATGCCGACCGGCAGGCCGATGGCGAGGCCCGTGTCCGAGCCCAGGGTCACGCCGTAGGCGGTGGCGATGATGGCCATCGTGCCGTAGTCGGGAATCGAAGAGCCGCCGAAGCCCGCGACGCCGAGCTGCATGAGCTGGATGGTGCCGCCGATGACGAGGCCGGTCTGCCAGTCGCCCATGACGACGCCGGTGATAAGGCCCCAGAAGACGGCATAGTTGACGAAGATCATCGGGATGCCGTAGTAGTCCACGTGCTTGATGAAGGCAAGTAGGGTCAAAAGGACGACCTGCAGGATAGTGAAGTTGACCATGATCCCTCCTTAGATGAGGTCGGCGACGGAGACGGGCTTGTCGGCGGGCACGAACTGTGCCGTCACCTTGACGCCGCGGGCGATGAGCGCCTTGTAGCTCTGGACGTTCTCGGCGGAGGCATAGGCGCGCTGGGTGAGCTGGACGCCGTCCTCCTTGACAAGAGAACCGCCGACGATCAGCGACGGGAACTCGACGCCCGACTCGGCCAGGTGAAGCATCGTCTCGGGCTCCTTCGCGATGACGAAGACCTTCTCGCGGTCGTACTTGCCCGCCGCGAAGTTCTTGAGCGCGGTCTCCTCAGAGATGATCGAGACGGCCATGCCCGCGGGGCGCGCCATCCTCATGGTGGACTTCAGGACCTCGTCGCCGGCGACCTTGTCGTCGATGACCATGACTCGGGTCGCGCCCGACACCGGGGCCCACTGCGTCACGATGATGCCGTGAAGCAGGCGATTGTCGATTCGTGCCATAACAACACTCATGTTTGCTCCTATCAAATGAAGTTTTACGTTCGGTACTGCCTCGGCGCTATCCGGATTCGCGCCGGGCAAGGGGTTATCGGATTATTGAGGACGCGCGGTCAGCTTGCGGCGGCGCGGGGAAGGTCACTCGTCGAGCAGGAGGTCCGAGGAGCCGAGGCGCTCTTCTCGCGCCGGGGCGGCGCTCACGCTTATGTAGTCGAAGACATATGCGATCTCGCTTACGGGAACCTCTACGCGATAGCGCGTCGAGATGCTCGAGAAGCTCTGCCTGAAGGACTCGATGAAATCGGCACGCTCCTCCTCGAAGCGGTCCTGGCCAACGTAGGTCTCAATGGGGTTTCTGGTAACAAGGCGCTCGACGAGACAGCAGAGGTGGACGTAGAGCCCAATGATGGCGTTGCTGCCGATCTTCTCGCCTGTCCTGCGCTGAAGCTCGTGCACGGCGCTCTCGATCTCGTGGAATAGCCGCTCCGGGTCGAGGATGGTGATGGAGCGGATGACGTTCTGCAGCGTCATGTTCGAGAGCAGCTTCTCGTGGAAAGAAGAGAGCTCGGAAGCGTCAAGCCACCTGCCGAACACGGCATCGACCTTAGAGGCGGACGCCGTCGACATGATGTCCTCGAGGGCGACGAAGGGGACGGAGGCGACCCCGGGGTCTCCCGTGCCGATGACGGCGCAGACGCGGTGCTCGGAGAAAACGGCGTCGTTCGACCCGTTCGCGACGAGCTGCTTGAAGGGCCTCGTGAGCAGGCGCGCGCCTATGGTGCGCGGGAGGCTCTGCGAGACGAGCTGGCGTATCCTCTCCGCGGCGTCGACCCCGGACTCGGAGCAGAAGACGATGGCGTCCTCACGGTTGACGCGCTCGATCACCTTGCAGTGCGTCACGCACGCGGCGGTCGCATCGCCAAGAACCTCGGCGATGGACTTGCCGCCGAGCAGCCCGACCCCGATCTCGAGCGCAAGACCGGTAGAGACGTTGTTCACCACGCCGATAGTGGAGTCGGTAACGTTCTCGAGGGCCTTATAGGCCTCCTCCAAGGAGCCCATGTCGACGAGGAACACGACCCCGGTGCAGTAGGAATGGCGGTCGACGAGGCGCTGGAGCGGACCGACGATGTCCTTCAGCTGCTGGTCGTAGGGCATGTCGACCGCCTCGTACACATGCATGCCGAGCATACGGTTCGCCGCGTCGGCGATGCTCGTCGCCGTTGAGTAGCCGTGGGACAAGATGACGCAGAGCGTTCGAAGGGCCTTCGCGTCGCGAGACTCCGATGCGACGCACAGCGTCAGAAGCGTCTTCGTGAAGTGATCGAGCGAGATTCCCAGCGCCCCTTCCACGTCTGCGGCGACCTGATCGGAGACGCTCGAGGCAAACGGTAATTCGGAGGTCACGGCACCGAGGAGATGCGAGATTTGCTCCGCACAGGCAGACTTTCGCTTAGCCAGGCCGATGCCCGGCCACAGCTGCAGGCAAATCTCCTGGGACAGTAGAAAAGCGACCTTCCCCGAAAGCTCGGGGCAATAAGAAGAGCCTGCGTCGGCAAGGACCGCGC
>JAUMNV010000075.1 GCA_031295725.1 Collinsella sp. | reverse complement strand
CGTGCGCCTGACCGAGCGCGAGCTGCGCTGCGTGTTGGAGCCGCAAAAGGGCATCTTTATCGCCGAGAGCGCCAAGGTTATCGAGCGCGCGGTTCGCGCCGGATACGAGCCGGTGAGCTTTCTTTTGGGCGAGCGCTGGCTCGACCAGATGATGCCGCTGTTTGAGCGTCTGTTTGTGCGCGAGGGCGCGGATCCGGTTCCTGTGTTCGTGGCCTCCATGGAGCTTATGGAGCAGTTGACGGGCTTTAACGTGACGCGCGGTGCGCTCGCGGCGTTTCGTCGTCCGCGCCAGATTCCGGTTGATGAGTTCTTGGGTGGCGTCGTCGAGGCGGCGGGCGAGCGCCCGGTGCGCGTGTGCGTGCTCGAGGGTATTGTCGACCACACGAACGTGGGTGCGATTTTCCGCTCGGCCGCTGCGCTCAATGTCGACGGTATTTTGGTCAGTCCGACGTGCTGCGACCCGCTGTATCGTCGCTCGGCTCGTGTAAGCATGGGCACGGTGTTTCAGGTGCCGTGGACGCGTATTGGCAGCGAGGCGCGCGTGTGGCCGCACGATGGCCTGGCTGCGCTGCACAATGCCGGTTTTTCGTGCGCTGCGATGGCGTTGACGGACGATTCCGTATCGCTGGACGATCCCGTGCTGCAGGAGATTGACCGCTTGGCAATCTTTATGGGTACCGAGGGTACCGGCTTGGGCGCCAAGACTATCGCAGGCTGCGACCGAGCCGTGCGCATTCCGATGGCGCACGGGGTCGATTCGCTCAACGTGGCCGCGGCGAGTGCCGTTGCCTTTTGGCAGCTGTGTCCGCACGTGAGCAATGAGTATCACTACCAGCCGGGGCTGTATCACTAGGCAGTTATTCCGCACCGCGCTTTAATTCGAGGTGTTTCGGTCGCCGCCAGTCGGTGCTAAGCTGGTTTTGGCTTTGGTTTTAAATTGCTGTTTTGTTGTTTGTCGTATGCTTGTGGGGAGGGCGTGTGGCTAAGAAATCTACGGCTATCGATGTAACGCAAGGTGTTATTTGGCAGCAATTGCTGTCGCTGTGCGTTCCCATCTTCTTTAGCTCGTTTTTTCAGCAGGCCTACACGCTTATCGGTACCTATATCGTCGGCCAGTTTGGCGGTAAGCTCGCATTGGGCGGCATCCAGGCCACGATGGTGCTCACCGAGCTCTGCATTGGCTTTTGCGTTGGCGTCGGCGCCGGCTGCGCGGTCATTACCGGTCAGTATTTTGGCCAGCACGATGATGAGCGACTGAGCCGTTCGGTCCATACGGCCATGACGCTCGCGCTGGTGGGCGGTATCGTTTTCTCGATTCTTGGCATAGTGTTCGTTGAGCCCATGCTGGTGCTTATGAACACGCCGCATGAACTATTGGCCGAGGGCGTGGCCTATGCTCGTTGCTATTTTGCCGCCATGGTTGCGGCGCTGCTACTCAATATGGGAACGGCACTGCTGCGCGCCGTGGGCGACACGCGCGGGCCTGCTGTGATTATCGCTTCCGGCTGCCTTGTTAATGCGGTGCTGGATGTCATCTTCGTTGCTCTGCTTCATATGGAGGCTCTGGGCTGCGGCATCGCGGTGGCGCTGACCATTTGCTCCAATGCCACGATGATCGTGATTCGTATGATGCACGCACCGGGTGCGTGGCGGCTTTCACTGTCCAAACTCGGCATTGATCCTGGCATTTGTAAGAGCATGATCTCGTGTGGTCTGCCGCTTGGTTTTCAGTCTGCTGCGTATTCGATTTCCAACGTTTTGATTCAGGTGTCGGTCAACTCGTTTGGCGCCGATGTCACCACGGCGTGGGGTCTTTCGGGCCGCCTAGATGGCATTGTCTGGATGGTTACCGAGGCGCTTGGCGTGTCGATCACCACGTTCTCGGCGCAGAACTTTGGCGCGCGCAACTACGAGCGCATGCGCAAGGGCTACCATACGTCGCTCGTGCTGTCGTTTATGCTCATTGGTGGCCTGTCTGCCGTGCTGCTGGTGTTCTCGGGCCCGCTGTCGCGTTTGTTTGTCGACGATGCTTCGATTTCGGCGTACACCACGACCATCCTCCATTTCATTGCGCCGTTCTATGCGATTTTCTCGATTATCGAGAACGCCTCGGGTTCCATCCGCGGCGCCGGCGTGAGTCTGCAGCCTATGATGCTCACCATCTTTGGCACCGTCGTACTCAGAGTGATTTGGGTGTTTGCGATCATGCCCTTCGATCCGTCGCTCGAGCATCTACTGCTGGTCTACCCCGTAACCTGGCTCATCACCGCAACCATGTTCACCATCTACCACCACAGCGGCAACTGGCTAGGTCGCGCCACCGCCTAGCTCATCCGTCGGATACCCCTGATAAGTTGCGGTGAAATAGTTCCTGAAAAGCCCTTGCGGACCGTCAAACAAGTACTATTCCACCGCAACTTCCTTATGAGCTGTAGGTGTTGGCGGAAAACGAATCAATTAGTATTCGATGCCCTGACGGGCTAGGAGGCCTTCGTCGAAGTAGTGTTTGACGGGTCGCATTTCGGTGACCAGGTCCGCGAGGTCTGCGAGGGGCAGCAGGCCGCGGCCGGTTAGCACGAGCTCCGTGGTGGCGGGCTTTATCGCAATCAGTTCCTCGACATCCTCTCGCGCCCCAAAGCAGCCTTCGTCTTGCCCTTGCCGTCGCCCGTATAGATCTGAACCTTGCCGACTTCCAGTGATGCCATATCTGTCCTTTCGTGCCCGGCGTCGGTTTATCGTCGCTTGGGTTGGGTATTCTAGAAACCATTATCAACCCCAGTAGATGGAGTTCAAGCAGATGGAGATGGATGACAACAAGCGTAGACGGAATATGATCCTCTACGTGCTCATCGCCTTCGTCGTCTACCTCGTGCTCTCGACCGTTCTGTTCCCCAACATCGGTCACACGCAGCAGATTACGAAGACCGACTACTCGACGTTTGTCAAAGCGCTCGATAAGAAGAGCGTCGACAAGGTCGAGTACAACACGGACGATTACACCATTTATTACACCAAGAAGGGCGAGGACAAGAACATCGCCTATAAGACGACCGGTGTGCCGAATGATGCGGGCTTTACCGATCGCGTGCTTGAGTCTGGCGCTTCGCTGGAGTCGGTCGTTCCCGATAAAAACTCGGGTTTGATGACCTACTACCTGCTCACTCTCATTCTTCCCATGGCGATTTTCTTCCTCATCGGTTGGTGGCTTAACCGCCGCATGAAGAAGGCTATGGGCGATGACGGCCCGTCGATGAACTTTGGTGGCGGCGGTTTTGGCGGCGGCGGACTGGGTAAGTCCGGCGCGCGCGTGATCGCCTCCAAGGACGTGGGCGTGACCTTTAAGGACGTCGCCGGTCAGGAAGAGGCCAAGGAATCCCTTAAGGAGGTCGTCGATTTTCTGGAGAAGCCGCAGCGCTACGAGGAGATTGGCGCCAAGCTGCCGCGCGGTGCTCTCCTTGTTGGCCCTCCGGGTACCGGTAAGACCCTGCTAGCCAAGGCTGTTGCCGGCGAGGCTGGTGTTCCGTTCTTTAGCATTTCGGGTTCTGAGTTCGTCGAGATGTTCGTCGGCCGTGGCGCCGCCAAGGTGCGTGACCTTTTTAAGCAGGCCAAGGAAAAGGCCCCGTGCATCGTGTTTATCGACGAGATCGATACCATCGGTAAGAAGCGCGATGGCGGCGGTTTTAGCGGCAACGACGAGCGTGAGCAGACGCTCAATCAGTTGCTGACCGAGATGGATGGCTTCGATAACCACAAGGGTATCGTTGTCCTTGCCGCAACCAATCGCCCCGACAGTCTCGATCCGGCGCTGCTTCGCCCCGGTCGTTTTGACCGCCGCATCCCCGTCGAGTTGCCCGATCTGACCGGCCGTAAGAACATCCTCGAGCTTCACGCCAAGAGTGTGAAGACCGAGCCGCCGATCGATCTGACCGCGATTGCCCGCGCCACGCCCGGTGCCTCGGGCGCCGACCTGGCCAATATCATCAACGAGGGCGCCCTGCGCGCCGTTCGCGAGGGTCGCAAGCGTGCAACCCAGGACGACTTCGAGGAGTCGGTGGAGGTCGTCATTGCCGGCCAACAGCGTAAGTCCACGGTGCT
>JAUMNV010000209.1 GCA_031295725.1 Collinsella sp. | reverse complement strand
CTGCGCGTCGGGCTGCTCGGTGTCGATGCCCCACAGGTTGGCCAGGCGCTCGTTGAATGCGGTGCACATGGCCTCGGTCTCGCGCGAATTCTCGTTATCGACAATCACGATGCGCCAGGGCGTTGCCGTGAGCTCGGTCATAGATTCGAACAAGTTGGCCAGGAGTTCCTGGCGCTTGTACGTAACGACGACGATGGCGAGCTTATCGATGGGAGCGGGAAGGGTTGAAGGCATGGGGCAATATATCCTTTCACGCGCGGCGCGCATGCGCTGCACGGAAGCTATCGAATACGTCCTTGGGACTGTCCTATTGTAAAGGCTCGGCGCACCTTGGCGGCAAGCTTTGAATAAAACGCAGGAACCTGCCACGGGCCCGCCGCATGACGTGCGGCTACTTTGCCCGCAAGAGGCTCCATAGATTATATAAACGCCCGCTGGCGCGCTGACCCTTTGATACCATGAAACGACAGGTATTTCCTAAGGAGCACATTTGTCTACTAACGCCTCTGGCAGCCCTGTTCTGTCGCTGCTTATTCCCATTTACAATGTTCAGCGCTACCTGCGCGAGTGTCTCGATTCCGCCCTGGCGCAGACGCTCAAGGATATTGAGATCATCTGCATTAACGACGGGTCGACCGACAACTCGCCGGCGATTATCCGCGAGTATATGGAGCGCGATGGGCGCGTCAAGATGATCGACAAGGCCAACAGCGGCTACGGCGACTCGATGAACCACGGTCTGGAGATGGCGCGTGGCAAGTACGTTGGCATCTTGGAGTCCGATGACTTTATGGCGCCCGACGCACTCGAAAAGCTTGTCTCGGCCGCCGATAGCAATAATGCCGACTTTGCGAAGGCGAACTTTGATTTCTACTGGTCTAAGCCCGAGGAGCGCCGTTCGCTGCACGAGATGTTTAAGGCAAGGGATTGTGGCAAACCGGTGCATCCCAGCAATACGACGCAGTTCTTTAAGCAAAAACCGTCGATTTGGTCGGCCGTGTACCGTCGTGATTTTCTTGAGCGCAACGGTATCAAGTTCCTGCCGACTCCGGGGGCATCCTTTCAGGACACGTCATTTGCCTTTAAGGTGATCGCGTGTGCCGAAAAGGCTATTTACCTGCATGATGCCGTGTTGTCGTATCGCCAGGACAACGAGAATTCCTCGGTCAATTCTTCGGCTAAGGTCTTTTGCGTCAATACCGAGTATGCCGAGATTGAGCGTTGGATTCGAGAGGATTATGCCCGCGACCACGCAAGTGATGACGTCGCGCGCATGCTCAAGTTCAATCAGCTCATTAAGTACGATTCGTATATGTGGAACTACGTGCGCCTGGCGCCTAAGTTCTATAAGGAGTTCCTGGTTCAGATGGCTAAGGAATTTCAGGCGGCCTTGGACGCGGGGGAGTTTTCGCTTGACGACCTCAAGCCGTGGAAGCGCGCGAATCTCGCTGCCATCCTCAAAGATCCTGAGGGTTGGGTTGACGAGCATCCGAGTTTTGCGACGGATGGTGCCTTGGGGCGTGCTAAGTATTACGCCTCGGTTGGAGGCCCAGGCGTGGTCGCCGCCTTCCTCATCGAATCGCTAAGGGGGTAGGTCGGCATGGGAGAGGCCTCGTGCCCTAAAGCTACCATTGTCGTCCCCGTTTACAACTCTGCGCGCTCCATTCAGCGATGCCTCGATTCGCTGCTGGCCCAGTCCGAGCGCTCGATTCAGGTTGTGTGTGTCAACGACGGTTCGACTGATGATTCGTTGAACGTGTTGCGTCAGATCGCGCAGGCCGACGATCGCGTACTGGTGATTGACCAGGAAAACGCTGGCGTCTCGTGTGCTCGAAATGCCGGTATCGATGCCGCCGAGGGCGAGACCGTCTTTTTTGTGGATGCCGACGATTACATCGATGCCCAGACGGTCGAGCGCGTGCTGCATGCCATGGAGTCTGCAGATGCCGAGGCCGCCGTTTTTGGCGGCGTCTGTGAACCTGCCGATGCTGCCCCCAAACGCGTCCAGCAACTCATGAGCCCCAAAGCCGGTACCTTCGGCGCCCGTGATCCCCAACTGCTGTTCCATTCGAATGCGCAGCCCTATGCCTGTCGTGCGGCTTTTTCGCGCGAGCTGCTCAATCGCGAAGGCATTCGCTTTGCTCCCGGCTTGGCCTTGGGCGAGGATGTCGTATTTCAATTTGCGGCCTATGCGCTTGCCCGCAAGACCGTTGTCATGCCGGACAAGTTCTACCACTACGTGATGGAGAGCGAATCGGCGACGCACGAGTTCAACAGTGCCGAGGCTCGCGCCAAAAAGCTTGACTCCCACATGAGGATGCTCGAGGAGGTCTTGGAGGACTGGGTGGCCTACGGTCTTTTGGACCTGTGCCCCGGCGAGCTGATCACCTGGTTCTTGGACCTTATCGTGTTTGATTTGGCACGCTTGGACGCTAATGACTACCGCCGTGTAGCCGTTCGCGTCAATATGGATCTCACGACGTTTTTGGGAAGGGAGTGGACGGATATGCCTGCTAAGGGCGCCGTTCGCCGTGTTGCCCACAAGCTCGTTGTGGCGACCTCGGGCGTTTCGATGGCAGACGCCACGCTGTTCTATCTTTCGACTCGCGGTCTCAAAGCCTGCCTGGAGCGCTTTATCTAATTCCAAGCGCTGCCGCCCGCCGCAACTCGGCTGCTAAAATAACCCTGTTACACGCTATTCAACAGGAGGTTCTCTTGCAGAACTCTGATACCCCTAAAGTTTCGCTGCTTGTCCCCATCTGCAATGTCGAACGCTACCTGCGCGAGTGCCTTGATTCCGCCGTGGCGCAGACGCTCAAAGACATCGAGATCATCTGTATCAACGACGGTTCTACCGATAGCTCGCCAGATATCATCCGCGAGTACATGGAGCGCGACCCCCGTGTAAAGATGATCGACAAGGCCAACAGCGGCTACGGCGACTCGATGAACCGCGGCCTGGAGATGGCGCGCGGCGAGTACGTGGGCATCCTTGAGTCCGACGACTTTATGTTTGAGGATTCGCTCCAAAAGTTGGTCGCCAAGGCCGATGCTGAGCATGCCGATGTGGTAAAGGGCGACTTTTACCTGTATTGGTCCACGCCCAGCGAGCGCCGTGAACTGTTTGGGATTATCGACGAGCATATGACGGGCGCCGCGTATCGCCCCGTCGACCGCCCGGGCATCTTCTACCGCAAACCTTCCATTTGGTCGGCTATCTATCGGCGCGAGTTCCTCAACGACAATCAGATTCGGTTCCTTCCCACGCCGGGTGCCTCGTATCAGGACGCAGGCTTTAACTTTAAGGTTTGGGCTTGTGCCGAACGTGCCGCGTTTATTGCGGACCCCATTTTGTGCTATCGTCAGGATAACGAGAAGAGCTCCGTTAATTCGCCCAACAAGGTGTTTTGCGTTTGCGACGAATATGCCGAGATGCAGCGCTTTTTGGAAGAGCGCCCCGAGCTCAAGGCTCAGCTCCAGGGGATTTTAATGCGCATGAAGGTCGATACGTACCGTTGGAATGATGAACGTCTGGTCGATGAACTGCGTGAGCAGTTTTGGAAGAAGGCATCTCCCGAGCTCAAGGCCGATTGGGATGCCGGTCGCTTTGACCTGTCGCTGTTCGATCCGCGTGGCGAGACCGACTTGCGCCTGATGGTCAAGTCTCCCCGCGCCTATATCGATTCGCGCTTTGACTTTAAGAAGCCGGGCAAGATCAATACGTTTAAGCATTATTTTAAGATCGGCGGCCTGCCGCTGGTCTGGCGCGTGCTGACGTATCAGCGCACCCACGGCGACAACCCGCACCCCGATGACGTTCCGGCCGCACAGTAGGAGCGAGTGACTATGGCTACCCCCAAGATTTCCGTTGTCGTTCCCATCTATAACGTGGAGGAGTGCCTGGCCTGGTGCCTGGACTCCCTGCTTGCGCAGGACATGCCCGATTGGGAAGGCGTGCTGGTCAACGATGGCTCGCCGGACGGCTCGCGCGATATTGCGGCTGCGTATTGCGAAAAGGACGCGCGCTTTACGCTGGTCGATAAGCCAAACGGGGGCCTGTCGAGTGCGCGTAATGCCGGCATCGCTGCGTCCACGGCGCCTATCGTCGCGTTTTTGGATTCCGACGACCGGTTTACGCCCGATGCATGCCGTGTAATCGTCGATGCCTTTGAGCGCGAGCGCTGTGATGTTTTGACCTTTGGCGCGAATCCGTATCCGCTGGAGGCGGGGTATCCGTGGCTTAACTATGTACTGAGCCCGCGCGATGTGTCGTTTGAAGGCTATGGCTCCGACCTGCTGTTTAAGGAAGCGTCTCGCCCCTTTGCATGGCGCACCGCTTGCAAGCGTGAGTTTTTGCTGGGCAACGGGATCGTGTTCGACGAAACCGTTAAGTATGGCGAGGACCAGGTCTTCGATTTTGCCGTGTACGGTCGCTCGCGCAAGACCGCGCTTATTTCGAACAAGCTGTATGACTACCGCGTGGCGCGCAAGGGCTCGCTCATGGACACCATGCGCTATGACGACGAGACGCGTCTGCTGGAGCATGTGAAGATTTACTCCGCTGTGCTGGCTGACTGGCAGAGCGACGGTCTCGATGTCCAGTATGCCGATGACCTGGCGTACTTCCTATGCGATCTGGTGCTGTACGATGCGCTCAGGTTGCTGGGTTCGGGCTGCGGCAAGGTGTTTGCTGCCGTTGCCACGGCGCTTGCCGGTTCTGCCGTGGGCAGCGATGCTGCGCTCGCACAATGCGCTCCTTCTGTTGCTGCTATGGTGCGTGCGGCGCTTACCAGCAAGGCCCCCAATGCCCGTGCATGTAAAAAGCTCATGTTCGATTACGACGTCTTGAGGTTTGGGCGCCTGGGTGCCTGCAAACGCATGGCAGCGAACGCCCTGGGAAAGCGAGAAGTGTAGATGAGTATCAAGCGTTTGGCGCTTTGCCGCAGTCAGGGCCGTCTGTTTGTGCTGCTTCGTTTTGCCGGTCAGGATGTCACCGCGCTTATTGAGCGGGAGGGTTCTCAAGCGTTTGCCCATGCGACGACGAGCGGCTCTTGTGTGCCGTCGCTGGTACTCCCGGTCGATCATGGCCGTGTGCTGGCGCTTTGCCCTTCCGTTTCCGATTACGAACGCGAGCTCGCCGTCTTGGTACTTCCGTTTTTGGATGGCTCGTCGATGGATGCCGTTTTTGCATTCGGTGGCCAAAGGTTGGGCTCTATTCGCCTCGATAGCCGCGTGGCCAAGCTGGAATCCAAGATTAACTACAAAGCAAAGCCTGCGCTGTGTGCGCTTATCCGCGATGCGCAGCGTGGCGAATGCTGCGGTCGCTACGAGATCGATGCCATTCGCTATTTGCCGGCAGACGCCGGCGCGGTGTGGCGCTATGAGGTTACGTGGGTGGGAGACTCCAAGTGCACCCCTGAGCTCCAGATTTTCGATGCGCATATGAATGCCATCGATGTCACCGTGCATGTGTTTGAATCGCAGATCGATGTGCCGCAGCGCAACGGTTGCCGCGTCAATAAAACGTATTTGAGCGTTGAGATGCCCCAGGATATACGTGATTTTGTCGCGATTGCGGCTGATCCCACGGGCCTAATCCAGAGCGGTTTTTGCGCCATGGATGGTCGCCTGTACAACGGCATTGTCGACGACAGCTGGAACCGCATGAAGGACGCGCGTGCAGACGACGCAGCTTATCGACGTTGGTTTGAGCAACATCGCGCAAAGCCGGGCGATTTAGCGTGCCAGCGTGTCGCTTCGGTGGCTTTTGCCTATAGACCACTCGTGAGTATTGTGGTGCCGTGCTACAAGACTGATCGGGAATACCTGCGCGAGCTGCTGGACTCGGTGCTAGTCCAGAGTTATGACAACTGGGAACTGCTCCTTATGGATGCCTCGCCTGAATGGGATGCGGTGGCCGCCCTTGCGGCAGGTGCCAACGACGAGCGCATCCGTCGCATCGAGCTTCCCGGCAACGGCGGCATTGTGGTCAACACCAACGCAGGTATCGAGCAAGCGACGGGCGACTACATCGCGTTCTTGGACCATGACGACATCCTGGAACCGGACGCGTTGTTCCACTATGTTGCCGCGCTGAACAAGGCTGCCGAGGACGAGCGTCCCCAGGTCCTGTTCTGCGACGAGGACATGTTCCAGAAAACGGGGGAGTGGGGCCAGCCGGTCTTTAAGACCAAGCTCAACGTCGACCTGCTCTATAGCCATAACTGCGTGACGCATTTCCTGATGGTGCAGAAGGCGCTTATTGATCGCATTGGCATGTCGCCGGAAGACGTCGCGGGCGCCCAAGATTACGACCTGACGCTCCGCTGCCTTGCGGCGGGCGCGCGGTTTGAACATGTTGCGCACGTACTGTATCACTGGCGCGTGCATCCCGGTTCAACCGCCGACGGTTCTGCCGATAGCAAGCCGTATGCTATTGAAGCTGGGCGCCTTGCGCTTCAGCGCCACTTTAACGCGCTGGGCATTTGCGGAACGGTCGAGGAGGCCGAGACGCCGTTTGTCTATCACATGCGTTATGCGCTGCCGGAGTCTGCGCCGCTGGTGAGCATTGTGATTCCCACTAAGGATCACGTTGAGACGCTCGATGCCTGCGTGATGTCGATCGCTCAGAAGGCAACGTATACCAATTACGAGATCGTCTTGGTGGAGAACAACAGCGAAGCCCCGGAGACGTTTGCGTATTACGAAACCCTGCCAGAGCGCGTGGCTGCAGCATCCGAAGGCAAGGGCATCGCGCGTGTTGTGTGCTGGCCGGGCGAGTTCAATTACTCTCAGATCATCAATTTTGGTGTGAAGCACGCCAAGGGCGACTACCTGCTGCTGCTCAACAACGATACCGAGGTCATAAGCCCGGACTTTATCGAAGAGATGATGGGCTATCTGCAGCGTCCCGATGCGGGCGTGGTGGGCGCCAAACTCTACTTTGCCGATCATCTGGTGCAGCATGCCGGCATTTTGGTTGGCGTGCGTGGGGCACTTGCCCATGCCAACCAGGACTTCTCGGCAAAGCGCGAGGGCTATCTTGCCCGCGCTGTGCGCCCGGGCAACTTTAGCGCCGTAACGGGTGCCTGCCAGATGGTGCGACGCGACGTATTTGAGCGCGTCGGCGGCTACAACGAGGAATTCGCCGTTGGCTTTAACGACGCAGACTTTTGCCTGCGCGTATGGGAGGCGGGCTACCACACCATCTATACGCCTTATGCCGAGCTGTATCACTACGAGTTCACCTCGCGCGGCAGGGAAAAGGCCAACGAGGAAAAGCTGCGCCGCTGGAAGCGCGAGCAAGCGCTGTTTATGCAGCGCTGGCCGGAGTTTTTCTTGACGGGTGATCCGTGGTTGGGGCCTAACTTATCTGCCGAGAGTGAGTATTTCTCGCTTTAGACAATGGTTTAACTGCTGTCGAGAACCGCTAAGACCACTAAGGGCTATGCCTATCTGGTGCAAATGGTCGGTTACTCCATTTGGCAGCGCGCCAACTTGCATCGTGCCAAAAGTGCCATTGTGAGCGAACACGATGTCACCGAAGGCATTGCGCTGGCAGAGGCTCGTTTTCACGATGTTGTTCACGAGCCCGCGATTTCTGGACTGGGACTTAACGATATCAAATACCTTTTGGCGATGTGCGAGGATAAACAACAGTCCAAATCAGCCGAGATTGCTAAGCGCATGGGTAAAAAGACCAATGAGATCAGCTCTATTAGGGCCAAATTGCTACAAAGAGAGGTTATTCAGGCACCACAGAGGGGCTACGTGCAGTTTGCCGTGCCGGACCTAGATATCTATCTGCGAGAGAATGCTGCGGAGATTCTCGAGCGGTTCTAAATCGAGGCATGAATAGCCGCCGGTTAACTGCCTTTGTCGACTTGGCTCGCGTCCCCCCCCAATCTAGTAGACTTTAAACCGTTGCTAGATTAGGGGGATTTTCAATGAAACGCTCCATGAAACTGGTTTCTGCGAGGACCTCGTGCTGGTGGGGGACGTCAGCACCGGCAAGACGCACATGGCCTCGGCGCTGTGCATGCTGGCGTGCGAGCGGAGGATGGAGGCCCGCTTCTTCACCGCGTCATCGCTCGTTATGCGGCTGCGGCGCGCCCGCGACGAGGGGCGCCTTGACCGTGAGGCCGCGCTCATCGGCTGCGCTAGGCTGCTCGTCATCGACGAGCTCGGCTTCCTGCCGCTGGATCTCGACGGCGCGCGCGCTCTTCTAGGTGTTCGCCGACGCCTACGAGCGGCAGTCGGTGGTCATCACCACGAACCTGGAGTTCAGCCGGTGGGGCGCGGTGTTCGGCGACGACCAGATGGCGGCGGCCGTGCGCATCGCCAGGGCCACGGCCATGTGGGTCTTGCCCCTGCCGGTCTTGCCGAAGAACACGAGGTCCTCGCGGGGGCCGACGAAGCCCAGCGAAAGCATGTCGTCGCGGCCCCAGCCCTCGGAGAACCGCACGTGCGACCAGTCGAACCCCTCGGCCGACTTGTGCACGGGGAGCCTCGCCTGCCTGAGCAGCCGTGCCCTCTTGGTCGCGTCCCTGTGCGCGAGCTCGGCCTCGAGCATGGCCCTGCAGCCCGCCACCTGCGTCCTCTATCTTGTCCACGTCGATCATTCCCTCCTGCCTTTGCTCGTTGCCGATACGACGCACCGACAACGTTAAGGCATGCGGTCTGGTCGGCGTGGCCGTGCTCAAAACCGAAAAACTATCGTGCTCAATTCTGAAAATCGGATGTGATCAAACCCGCAATCACGACGTTAACAAACACAAATAGGCCGGCGCCAACGACAGGCTCGCCCCGTCGAGGCGGGCTGGGATATAATTTCCTAGAAGGAGGCCAAGGGAGGTTCGATGAAGAAGGGCATGAGCATCAATTCCCTCATGAAGCACATGAGGACGAATCACGGTATGGAGGATTTGCGGGGGAGCGACAGAAAGATACTGCTGAGAAACATGGGCTATTTCCATGGCTATAAAGGCTTCCGGTTTGTCCGAAAGCCCAAAAATGCGCTCCCCCTCCCTTCGTTCGATGCACTCATGGACATATACGGGTTCGATTCCGCCATCAAGGCTGCAATCTACCCGGAGATAATGTTCATCGAAACGGCGGTTAAAAACATAGTCTTGGCCAGAATACTTGAGAACATAGAGGACCCCGGGCTGGCGACCTTCTTAAAGCGCGGCCTCCGGACATGCAGGGATGTCAACGGAAGGGTCGTGAACGGGCAGATGGGGGAAAAGCTCAAGCTCAAGAGCCAGCTTCAGAACATCGTGAGACGGAGTTACAAAAACGATCTCGTGAAGCATTATGTCGATCGCGACGATGACGCGCCCGTTTGGAGCATTTTCGAGGTGATGACCCTCGGCGATCTCACAAGCGTATGCAGAAGCCTTCCCGATGAAATCCTCGCCGATATCGCAAGCGACCTAGGTCTCTTACATGCGAACCCCGGCATCGTCATCAACATCGTCGAGACGATTCGTCCCTTAAGGAACGCGGTCGCCCATAACGGGGCGGTATTTGATTCGAGGTTCAGCCAATCGGTTAAGTATCCCAAGACCGACAGAAACCTGGCCGCGGTTGGCGAGCTTCTCGATGAGGATCTTTCTATCGGGTACAGGTTGAATTTCAATTCCATAATCGACTACATCGTTCTCCTGGCCTACCTATTGACCTTGCTAACGCATCAGAAGAAGCGTTCCAGAGATTTTCTTCGGAAATGCCTGCGGGAGCTCGAGAAGCTCGAGAGCGCTGTCGGGGTTGATACGTACATGATGATCGTCGGAAGCGGTGACCGGCAGAAATACGGATTTATTGAGGGGTTCATCGATGGCTACGGGCGCAAGCGGTGACGTTCCTTCCGTGTGCTAATATGTGCAGAGAGAAACGGCGAAACGCCGTGGGAGGGGCCGATCAGTCGACTCCTCCCTTTTAATATGAGTTGAACATTGCCAAGAGGCAAAACCGGCCCGGCCGCCCGCGGAGCTACCGCGCACGGCCGGGCCTACCTATCTTCACCCCTGTATCACTACGAGTTCACCTCGCGCGGCAGGGAAGAGGCCAACGAGGAAAAGCTGCGCCGCTGGAAGCGTGAGCAAGCACTGTTCATGCAGCGCTGGCCGGAGTTCTTCCTCAGCGGCGATCCGTGGTTGGGGCCAAACCTATCTGCCGAGAGCGAGTATTTCTCGTATTAAGGCAATGGGTTTAGGAAGTCCTGAACTTTCTTTCGCTATGAGCTTGGAAGAAAGCAATGGTGGACTATTAACTAAGTCATATTACGAAAGCTCGATACTTCCGCGATAAGTTTATACAGCCTTATATAACTCGATATTATTCGATATAGTCTGCGATAATTATTTAACCGATGATTGGCTGTTAATCGATTCCCTAGAAAGGCAAACAAGTGAGCGCCACAGCATTCCATAATCCGTTTCGTCCCACTGCCGGCGCTGAGCCTCCGCGCATAATTGGTCGTGATGATATTGCCCTTGAGTTTACCGAGAGTTTGAATGCGGGAATTGGTGCACCTGCGAGGCTCATGCGTATTGCTGGACCGAGGGGCTCCGGAAAAACTGTTTTGCTCTGCGATCTTAGGGATCGTGCGCGAGAGCTTGGATGGAAGACCGCTATTGTTTCTGCTGGCCCTAACCTATTGCTGGACTTGAAGGATCAGGTTGCTGATTCTTCCCTTGCGGCCAATGCTTCGGTCGGTGTAAACGCCGGCTTTGTTTCTGCGAAAGTCGATGTTGCACCCAAAGAGTCGAGCCTTAGAAAGTTGCTAAGTTCGGCGGCGAAGTCATCCGAGGGTCTTTTTATTGCCATCGATGAAGTTCAGGACGCTCCGATTGACGATATGCGTGCCATTGCGTCTACGGTTCAGCTTTTGATAGGGGAAAAAGTAGATATCGCACTTGCCTTTGCCGGGTTACCCGCCGGTGTTATGGATCTTATTAACGGCAAGGCGCTTACGTTCTTGCGTCGTGCCCTCCCCGAAGATCTGGCGCCTATCAACCAGGTGGAGGTAGCGCTCTCTATGGGCGATAGCTTTGTCGCGACTGGCTTGACCATAGAGGACAATCTCCTGTCGAGAGCCGCTAAGGCCACTAAGGGCTATGCCTATCTGGTGCAACTGGTCGGTTACTCCATTTGGCAGCGCGCCAACTTGCATCGTGCCAAAAGTGCCATTGTGAGCGAGCGCGACGTCACCGAAGGCATTGCGCTGGCAGAGGCTCGTTTTCACGATGTTGTTCACGAGCCCGCGATTTCTGGACTGGGGCTCAACGATATCAAATACCTTTTGGCCATGTGCGAGGATAAACAACAGTCCAAATCATCCGAGATTGCTAAGCGCATGGGTAAAAAGACCAATGAGGTCAGCTCCATTAGGGCAAAATTGCTACAAAGAGAGGTTATTCAGGCACCACAGAGGGGCTACGTGCAGTTTGCCGTGCCGGACCTAGATATCTATCTGCGAGAGAACGCCGAGGAGATTCTCGAACGGTTCTAGGTCGAGTGAGGGCGACGTCATGTTCTTTAAGACTGCTATCAGCGTCGATTGCCATATCGGGTTTTTCTGGGGCGGCAGTCCCCGTGATAATAGAGATGTGGCATTCATCGTCGCCCGCTAATCAGATTTCGTCTATCTATAACATTGTGTGTTTTAATTTGCAGGAACAAAGATATCATTCGCAAAGCGTGAGGGTTATCTTGCCCGTGCACAACTGTTTTCGTTGCTAGACACCAAAAGCAACCCTTTTAGTTGCATGAGACATAATGCAACTGTTTTCGTTGCTATATACCAAACGCAACCCTTTTAGTTGCAAGAGACAAAATGCAACGGTTTTCGTTGCCTGATGCCAAACGCAACTCTTATTATGTAGTTGTTAGCTTTCTCACATACATTCATTTACAACAGGCATCTACGAATTCAGCCGTCTCATATATTCCTTATAAGGCATGAGAAAATGAACCCGATACATGGTATTCAGCGCTAAAAGAGACGAAATGGACATACCGTCTCTATGCTGCCGATACGGCATCGCGAACAACCCCTTCGCGCGGTTGCCCTTGCCCTTGAGCGACTCAGGGAAGTAGATCTCGTCGAGCTCGCCGCCGCAGCCCCGCCCGGCCCTGAATGGGGGCAGTGGGCCGAGAGGCACTCGATCAGCCTATGGCGCATGGCGTAGGCGGTCTTGAGGCAGACGCGGCTGCGCTCGACCTCGTAGGCGGAGCCGGCCGTGTCGTCGAACGCCGCCGCGCGGATCACGTCCCTGACGGACTCAATCGCGCGGCGGCGCTCGGTCCCGCTCAGCTTCGCCATGTCCCGTTTGAAGGCGATTACCAGGTCCTCGGCGTTCATGCTGCCCCGCGGTCTACGAGGCTAACGATATGGCGCCGTGGGGACAGATGTGTGTCAATCCTGGTCTAACAGAGCTTTTTTAATTGACGCGCCCATATAAATCTTTTCTGCATACTCGACTGCTTCTGCAGCCTCTGCGGCGCTCCGTAATTGGTAAAGCGACCTGACAGAGAGTGGAATTCGATGTCATAGCTGGCGTCTTCATCGGAGGACAAGACTGCTTGATGACTATATGTTTTCATCTCTAGCCATCTCAGGCTATTATAAATATATCCGTTGGCAGCTTTTACGATTTCCGGTACGTTCCAATCGGAATCATTTTTTGGTAGTTGATAGACATGACTTCTGCTTCGTATGTGCATTCAGTATTATTGCACTGGATAAAATCAACTGCATCTAATTTAGCTAGATCGGGAAGCGATATTGCATGGCGCTAAGCTTGACACAGAAAGAAACATATCGGGAGACGCTGGCTAATCTCGTTGCCAAGCAAAACGATGGCGCCTCCATTGTTTCCGCAAAGAAGGAGCTGGAAGCGCTATCGACTTCTCTCGTCCCGCGAATGCTTTACCGCTATCGACCTCCAAGTGAATACGCTTTTGCCGATCTAGAAAACGCGACTGTTACATTTTCTCATCCAAAGGTTTTCAGCGATCAGTGCGACTCGGTACCGATCTATAACTGGAATGGTATAGATGAAATCGAAAGTAATCTCAATGATGATGAACAAGCGTTAAAGATAATAAATCAAATTGATTTTAGACGACTTGCGTTTGTTTTAGGGGTTCTGGGGGCTCCTTTTAATCCAGCAAGAATAGATGAGTTCGAGATACTATCCGATGAGGGAAAAGTTAGTCTTTTTCGCTCGGCTGTTAAAAACTTGCGCTTATTTGTTGGAGGATTTGTTGCCCCAGTTCATCAGAATAGCTGCCGAAATTGTTGTCGCATTTTGTGCCTAACGGACAATCCTAGCGATTCGAATATGTGGAATGTATATTCCGAAAGCCAAGCGGGTTTCGTTCTTGCTTACGACAGAGAAGCTATTCGCAATTGCAACATAGCTAACGGAATGCGCACTGAATTATTACCAATTTTATATGATGACGAACCATTTAATTGCGACCCTCAAATTGCTTGGACTGCTGCTAGGATGCTTGGTCTTAATGTGAGCAGTGATGACATGCTTAGTGATCTACGGGCAATTTACAGAAAGGGCAGTGTGTTTGAGCGGGAGAACGAATATCGTGCCCGTCTTGTACCAGAGCCAGATGAGCTTGAGATGAATTATGTACAACGCCCATGCAAGCCGTTGCGAGTTATTCTTGGGAGCAGGATGACTCAAGAGGATAAAGAGCTTTGCATTTGCGCGGCGAATAAACTGGATATTCCTGTAGATGAACAGTGCTAGTTATCCTTTAATAGTGCCGTATAGTCAATTATTTGTCAGCTGAATCGGGCGTCAGTAGACTTCTGAGCTGGCGATTGCTATATCTACGGGGGCATTTCGAAAGATAATTTGGTGTAATTTACGTTAACGGGAGTTGCTTGTCTATGAGTTTATCTTTATCAAATTGGGATTACTACTTGGTTCTTGAAAGAGAGCTTGTTAATTCCTTTAATTATGTTGAGCTGAGCAACGATAATTTCTCAACTTATTCAGTTGAATTTGCAAAGATGCTTTTATCGATTTGTTCTGAATTTGATTCGGTTTTTAAAGATTATGTCGAACTTCGATCCGGAAATAGACCATCTAATATCAAGGAAGCATTCGAGTGCCTGTCTGCTTTGAATGATATTGCCTTTGTAAATGAGGTAGTTGACATTGCGATTAACCAGAGTATTTCACTCAAACCTTTTAATGCGTGGATAAATGGAATGTATGCAAAATTAACTTGGTGGGATAGCTATAACGCTGTGAAACATGATCGTGGTACGTATTTTAGAAAAGCTAATTTGGAGAACTGTTTGAATTCACTGGCAGCTTTATTATGTATCGAAATTGTCAGTTTGAAATGTTTTGGAGTTAAGCGTTTGACTCCAGTTAATCGATTGTTTCGTATACCTAACAAACAACTTTGCCGATCATTGCCGGGCCAAAATGGACAATGGGATTTGGTTATCGATTCTAAGGAGCTGAATGAAACATCAAATATGAGACCTGCAAATTTGATGATAGTGAAGAGCGTGAGCTAGCGATACTTTGGATCGCACAAAAAATAGATGGCGTAAGCGTGGGGGGGGGTGATGACGTCTGCCTGACGCAAAACGGCTTTCGCACTAGAATCTGAAATAACCACAAGGAAGGTTCTTGAGAAGGATGAGGACCGCAATGTAGATCTTAGCGGACGCCGCGCCCGACATGTTCGCTGAGCCCCACCTCAGCGACGGGACGATCGACAGCTGGTGCTTATCCGCAGGCTCTCCGATCAGGTGCTTAATTCGATCATAGAAGCCGAGGCCGGTCAGCTTCACTGCAGTGGCGTGAACAGCCGGAACATCTATTGCGAATGTATTCTTAAGACCTGCAGCGTCGACATTGTCGTTGCTCTCTACTATGAAGTGACTCAAGTGGTCACCGGGAATTGAGCCCGTGAGCACGAAATACTGAGCAGTTTAATCAAGAGGGCCGCTTCCCGGGGACTGGGGGCGCAGCTCTCGGCCAATGGTTTCACCGGGTGGTTACTCTGACGTGCTCGAGCAGGAAGGATGGAGGAGATGGTCCATGCCCCTGGACACAGTGAGTGCTATTGTTTTATTGGTTATTGTGTCCTTAACCGCTTATTCGATATCAACTGACATGCAGTCTAATTATGTTGGTTGTTATCTTTATTTTGTCGTTATTAGGTGCTCTTGCGCTAAGGCTGATGGAGCTGATTTTTATGGCATATCCTCCGAAACGTCCAAATAGCCACATAATTGATACAGAGGCATGCTCTTTCGTCACCTCCCTTATGCCTTCTGAAAACTGGGTTGTTCGAGACTTAACAGAACGTGATTTTGGAATCGATAAAATTTTTGAGCGCTTTGAAAACGGATTCGCTACTGGTGAATTAATGGCAATTCAGGTGAAGGGAACAAACAAGCCACTCGAAGATAAACCTGAAATTCCATTTTCCATTGATACGAAGACGCTTTTATACGCTGAAATGTTTGCAATACCTTTTCTTTTAATTAGATGTTCTTTAGCGGATGATGGAGCGTGCTATTTTGTCTGGTTGCAAGAGTATATTCGTGTTCGATTGAATTTCGATAATTCGTCTTGGCGAAAGCAAAGGTCAAATACTATTTTAATTCCAACTTCTAATAGATTGGGCGATACCTCTGCTGAAAGTCGGTTAATCCATATCTCTCGGTTTCCAAAAATGAAAGAGTCATGGATCAAATATTATATAAATACATGTGATTTAGCGTATCGACTTCCGAATTATATTGAGGATGATACCGTCACATTAGATTTCGCAATACAATACGTTTTGCCTGTTCTTGATAGCCTTGAGAAGGCTAATAACATGCTTGGTTTAATTTCCAACCACTTTGTCGCTACTAAATTGAGCCAAGCTATTGAGCTTGGAAAACGTATATGCGACAAAGAGTTTGAAAGCGAATTAACTGATTCGTTTTTTAAATTCGTTTGCCTGTGTTCTGATGTACGCAAATCTATAGATGTGCTATCACTTAGATTCGATGTCGATCATATGAGGTTTTTATATGAGTCCGAAGGCATGGCGGAGTATTAGTGCTCTGTTTTTTCTGCGGGTTGAATGTAATGCGGGATTTCTTGTCGGATACTTTAATCTACTGCTTATCTTCAAGAAAGACCTGAAAGGTATTTTGTTTGACTACGTTTGTGCCTAAGTTGCTTTGAAAGCATGGTTTTTAGAGAATAATCCCCGAGCCTTGCTCCGTGTGGCGGCACGTAAAAGTTGTACTGTGCTTGGGCAGGTAAAAGTCCAAGACGATTAGATATCCGAGAGGATATCGAGCCCGCGTCGGGGAGATAAGGTGAGTCCGCGCCGGGGACTTTAATTCCGGCGGCAATTAGGTTTCCGAAAGGATGCCGTGGCTGGCAGCCAGCAGAAAACCGCTCTACACACTCCTTCCGCGTGCCGCCTGCTCAAACGATTTGCGCCGAAAAGGATATCCGGTTTGTGCCATAAGACGTTGCTGTCGACAATGCACGGGACGGCAAGGACGTGGCGGCTCTCATCAAATTGCAGTCACAAAGATACCTTTTATCGATTCCCTGTTGAAAAACTAAATTGATAGTCTGAGAATAACTTAAGAGAGCCTTAAATCTCGGAGAAAGGATGTCGTATGAATAACCTTCGAGAAAGATGGCGAGGACTAACAGCGCTGGGAGTTGCTGTATTTGCCGCCGCCTGCATGACGGTTGTCCCGGCGCCCTCATTTGCTGATATTGATTCTCTCGTTGGTCTTCAATATATTGATCATAGCGAGTCTCGCAATTTGACAGGTTTCTCTGTTTCTCGTCCTGCTGGAACGTATTATTTCGACAACGATGGCTCGATGCAGACCGAACTCGTTCGGTGCGAGGACGGCAACCTTCGCTATTTCGATCCCGAGACTGGCGTCATGGTCACGAACCAGTGGTATAACGATTACGAAGCCGTTTGGTACTATTTTGGCGCTGACGGGACCGCGGTGTCGAACTGGCAGCTTATCGGCGGGGATTGGTACTACTTCTATCCCGAAAACCACGATATGGCATACGGCCGAGTTCAGATTGATGGCAAAAACTACTTCCTGAACACCCCTGGCGCCAATGCTGATGGCCGCATGCAGCATAGTGGCTGGATTTATGACTCCATCTATGGAAAGTGGCTCTATGCGACTTCCAGCGGCGAGCTGTTGACCGGTTGGCATAATATCGGTGGAACTTGGTACTATTTCAATGAGTACGGTGTCATGCTAACTGGCTGGATCAACGATTCGGGCACCTGGTACTACGCCAACGCCTCCGGCGCGATGGCCACTGGCTGGCTCAACATCGGCGGTGCGTGGTTCTATCTCGACGGCTCGGGCGCCATGGTCGCTAACGGCTGGCGCAGCCTGGGTGGCTCTTGGTACTGGTTCGACGATTCCGGTGCGATGGCCACCGGCTGGCGTCAGGTCGGCGGCGCCTGGTACTACTTTAGCGGTTCCGGCGCTATGGCCCACGACGCCTGGGTCGGCGACTACTACCTCCAGTCTTCCGGCGCCATGGCTACGAATGCCTGGGTTGGCTCCTACTATGTCGGCGAGGACGGCAAGTGGATTCCGGACTACGGTTTAGTTTGGTATAAGAGCGGTAGCGATGTTTACCATACGCATAAGTGTCGTACCGTTGGCAAGGACGCAAAGGGCTATTCGCAGATCTCTATCCAGGAGGCCCGGAGGCGCGGTGCTTTACGAGAGTGCAAGAACTGCCAACAAATTGGCTAACGCATTATTGAGCTAGTTTTGATTGAGGCCCCATTGCCCTGAGGTGACGGGGTCGCTGCGTGATTGGATACCGTGCTGCTATGAAGAAATGCTCATTCGGGGTGTTGGTCTTTTCGGGCCTTGTTTCTTTGGGACTCCTTTTGGGTTCGCCCTCGATGTTATACGCCCTTGATTCGAATAACACTGACGAAGGTCCCGCATCTAACGTTGCTATTGCTTCTGTCGAGTCAGGCGTTGATGCTCAGCGCGAATCGACCTTCGCTGTCGAGCAGAACTCTCAGGTTGATAATGAGACCCCTTCTGAGGTTTCGAATCAAATTGTTTGGCATCAGGGGTGGATATCACCCGAAGAAGGGGCTGGTTATTGGCGTTGGGGCTTGTCCGACGGAACAATCGCTGTTTCTTCTTGGAGACACATAAACGGTAGCTGGTACTGGTTCGACGACGAAGGTCGAATGGCTCAGGATGGATTGGTTCAAGTCGGGGGTGCAACTTATGGATTCTCCTCTTCGGGTGCAATGCGTGTCGGCTGGTACCTAGATTCTACAGGCCCCACTTCTGCTTGGCGTTATTTCTCCGGTTCTGGCGCCATGGTAAAAGGCTGGCTTTCAGACGGCAGCAACTGGTATTGGCTGGATGATGAGGGCAAGATGGTCCACGATACAATGCTGCAGATCGGGGAAGCCACGTATGGATTCTCCTCTTCTGGCGCAATGCTTATCGGATGGCACCTTGATGCTTCCGTCTGGCATTATTTCTCCGGCTCTGGTGCCATGGTGAAAGGCTGGCTCTCGGATGGGGGTCGTTGGTACTGGCTTGATCCTGCAGACGGTTCTATGGCCACCGGGTTGAAAGAATGTAATGGCACTTCTTATAGCTTTAACAGCTCAGGGGCCATGCTCTCCTCCCAGTGGGCTCTTATTGACAACAACTGGTATTACGCTGACTCCAACGGCTTACTGCATGGAGGCTGGTTACTTCTAGGGAATTCTTGGTATTACCTGGATCCAGGAAGCCATATTATGCTCACGGGCTTTATGCAAGTGGAGTTGTCCACCTATTTCCTTACGAGTTCAGGCGCCATGGCAACAGGCTGGGCACTTGTTGATGGTACTTGGTATTACGCCGCATCAAATGGAGCTATTCAACGAGGACGATGGATAAAGTTCGGAAGCGCCTGGTATTACCTTGATGATGTATCCGGCGCAATGTGTACTGGTGAATTCGCGGTAGGAAACACGCGCTATTTTTCTTATGATTCCGGTGCGATGGCATCTTCGTGCTGGATTAACTTGAGCGACGGTATGGCATGGGCGAAATCGTCTGGAGCACTGAGCGAGCCGTTGCCTACTTCATCTGATGGATCTCCCGTAGTCGCTGATCGTGCTGACTCGTCTTCATTGCCAGGTGTGATTCATATTGGAGACGCGGTTTTCTATGCGGATGCAAACGGTGCCGTCAATGTAGCATCTGGTTGGATTATGTCGAAAGACGCTTCTGACGAAAGCGGCAATACTTGGTATTACGCATCTTCCAATGGTGTCCTTAAGTCTGGTTGGCAATATGTTAACGGTGCGTGGTATTGGATGGATCCTTCCACCTACAAGATGAAGACCGGATGGCTCAATGACCGCGGCACGTGGTACTGGCTTCAGCCTTCGGGCGCTATGTTTGCTAACGGGTGGCTGAAAATCGATGGCGTCGACTACTACTTCAATGCAAGTGGTGCATGGTTGAATACGTCTGGTTCTGTTTTGGGGGTTAATAGGTCCAGCCTGGTCAATTGGCTTATGAGCCACGAAAACGATGGCTATTACCGTGGAACACCCTACGATACGCATCTTAGCCAAGAAACATGCATGTATCCAAAGGGTGATCCTCGTTGGGATGGGTATACCGGTATGAACTGCGGCGGATTTGTATCGCATGCGTATATGAAAGCGGGCGGTAATTTAGCTCCCATTGCCGCCGAGCAGAGCCATTCCCCTTGGAGTGGAGGTCCCGGAAGGGGCGGCTGCGTTAACGCTTATCGTTGGTACGGCTACGCTATCGATACGTGCGCGAACGTGACTTATTTCAACTCTATTGATGAGTTGTTGCGCAGTGGCTTGGCTCGTAAGGGGGACATTGTGTTCTTCAATCCTTACAACCCATATGCCGACGATAGCCACATTGGCTTTTTCTGGGGCAATTCGCCGAGCGAAAATTTGTTCTGGCATAGTGATGGTTATGGAAACCGCATCTCCGGTTTGACCGCTTTGGGTCCATCGAAAGTAATATTGATTCGTTAGAATTCTGAGTTGTAGGGGACTCTCTGGATCCCCTACCTTTTTGACATCTAGTTTGAAAGTTTATTTGAAGTCGGTATTCTTGGGGGGGGGTAAGAGTAGGGACTAGGAGTCCTTGGTTTCACCCTGCTGGGAAGTTCTTGTTTACATTGTGGTATTGCGTGCAGTTATTTGTCGTCCTAGATGGCATCTTGTCCAGTTGGATGTTCGGAAATCTTTCACAGCCATGCTGTAAGCTAAACGCAAACAAGAACGAATGACGAGGTTTACATGAGCAAACATCTTAAGTTATTTTCGGCATTGTTGGTGCTGATGGTCCTTGCGCCCATTTCTGTGTTTGTTTTCCCCTCGAACGCGGAAGCTGCGCGGTCCCTAGTTGAGAATTCCTGGCGTTATGAGGATGGGCAATTGGTCGCAGAGGATGCTTCTTCCGAAGAAGATGGAATAGCCTTATTGTCCATGGACATTCTTCCCGATGGGGCTACGGCGCAGGGCATCGATGTCAGTGAGCATCAAGGACGTATTGACTGGAATGCTGTTAAGGCTTCTGGTATCGATTTCGCTATTCTGCGTGTTGGATTTGGCGCTCCATCTTGGGGCGGTCGAGTTGACTATCAATTTAATCGAAATATTTCTGAGTGCGAGCGACTCGGAATTCCCTACGGCGTCTATATCTATTCATATGCTTTTGATAATCAGCAGGCAGCCGATGAGGCATCAATGGTGATCAATTGCCTTTCTGGACATAATCCAAGATTGCCGGTGTATTACGATCTTGAGGATAACTCGATAATTGCAAATGGACGTCAAACCGGAATTGCATCGAGGGCGCAGGTTTTTTGTAATAGGATTTCTGCCGCAGGATATGAGCCTGGTATTTATGCAAATTTAAATTGGTTTAACAACATTTTGACTGACTCTGTATTTAAGAGTAGCTCTTGGGATCATTGGATTGCTCAATATAACTCGCAATGTGACTATACCGGCAATTACAGTTTTTGGCAGTATAAGAGCAACGGAAAAGTCCTTGGAATCAACGGCAACGTTGATATGAACTACGCGTATGTTGATGTCTCCCTTTATCATTGGCAACTAATTGACAGCACCTGGTATTATGCAGCCTCCAACGGCAAGGCGTATGCCGGATGGTTGTTTCAGAGCGGCACGTGGTACTGGCTCGAGCCCGACGCGGGCGGTGCCATGGCAACCGGCCTTCACGAGTGCAACGGCTCCCTGTACTGGTTTAATTCGTCCGGCGCCATGGCGACCGGGTGGGTCCTCGACGGCGGGACCTGGTACTACGCGACTGGCTCCGGCGTGCTGGCGCGCGGCCCCGTATCCGTCGGCGGCGTGCCCTACTGCTTCGACGCCCGGACGGGGGCCATGCTGACGGGCTACCAGACGGACGCGCAGGGCGTCCGCCGCTACTTCGGCAGCTGCGGCCCCCTTAACGGCTGGGGCCTCGTCGACGGCTCCTGGTACTGGTTCGCGAACGGCATCGCCTCGACCGGCTGGCTTTACACCGGCGGCTCCTGGTACTGGCTCGACCCCGACGCGGGCGGCGCCATGGTGACGGGCCTTCACGCATGCAACGGCTCCGCATACTGGTTCAACTCCTCCGGCGCCATGGCGACCGGGTGGGTCCTCGACGGCGGGACCTGGTACTACGCGA
>JAUMNV010000188.1 GCA_031295725.1 Collinsella sp. | reverse complement strand
CCTCATCACCATGATCTGCGTCTGCGGCATCCGCTTCTATTGGGTGTTCTGCGTGTTCCCGCACTTCCGCACCTTTGCGAACATCATGATGGTCTACCCCATCAGCCTGGGCACCACGGCGTTCTTTATGGTCGTGGCGGTGCTACTCTGCCACCCGGCACGCACCTATCGCGCCACCCAAGCCAAAGCGACAGCCCGCTAAACACCGCACCCAACGCCACGCCAGTCATTAATTGACAATATGCGAGCTCATATAGTCGATAAAGCGCCTCGTGGCGATAGGCATGGTGTCCCAGCTGCGCCAGGCCGCCACCACGTCGCGCGAGGGGGCATGCACGATGGGCCGCACACGAATATCGGCTCGCATGCCCTCCACAGTACGACGGTAGAGCATGCTCACGCCTAGGCCCTCCTCCACCATCGCCATGATGGTGTAGTCGTCAGTGACCTCGCTCGTCACGTGCGGCGACAGCCCATGCGCCGCAAACGCATCGAGCACTAGGCTCTGTTCGCCCTCATCCAGCAGCACAAACGGCTCGGACGCCAGGTCGGCGAGTGTCACCTTTTCCTTTGCCGTCAGCGGATGCGCGACAGGCAACAGCGCCACCAGCTCGTCGTGATAGACCACGCGCTTCTCGAGCCCCGCGGTAAACCCGCGTGCCGTAAAGCAAAAATCCACTACGCCGTCGTGCACCCATTGAGCGTTGCGCGTGTAATCGCCCTGCTTGAGGGTAAAACGTACGCCCGGGTGCAAGGCCCCAAAGTCGCGGATCACACGCGGCAACACGGTTCGACTCACGTTGGTAAACGTCGCGATGCGAATATCAGTCGACGAAAGTCCCAGCAGCTCCTGGCGCTTGCCCTCGAGCTCGGCCTCGGCGGTCACAATCTGGCGCAGGTACGGCAGATATTGTTTACCGTCGCGCGTAAGCGAAACACCCTGCTTACCGCGCTCGATAAGCGTGGTGCCCAGCTCGCGCTCGAGCGCCTTGACGGCCTGGCTCACCGCGCTTTGCGTATAGCCAAGCTCGTCGGCCGCACGTTTCAGGCTGCCGCAATCGACCACCATACAAACAATCTGATACCGCGATGCCATCGTGCCTCCACATCAATGCAGCCGTAAAACGTTTTGCCAGCGCTTTTTCTGCCTACATTAGCATTTCTTAATCGTACTGAAGATACATTCGCTTTACTACATCCAAATCTGGGAGCAGAATCCTTTTTGCGAAACCGTTCTGTAACAAAAGGAGTCCCATGGATCGCAAAAAAGCAATCGCGCTCTCATTTTCCGTTCCCGTCGCATGGGGCTTTTCGTACCCCCTCATGAAGATCGGCATGGACAGCATGAACGCTACGAGCATCGTCGCGCTACGCTGCATCATCGCCTTTGTGGCCTGTCTGCTACTCTTCCACAAGCGCGCGTTCCGCATCAACCGCGACCTTATGGTCCGAGCCGCCATCATCGGCGCCATTATGGCAACCGAACTCACCTGCATGTGCTTGGGCTCTAGCCTCACCTCTGCCTCCACTGCCGGCTTTTTGCAGAGCCTGACGGTCGTGATCGTGCCGTTTGCCAACGCCGCCCTACTGCGTCGCGCCCCCGAGCGCAAGGTGCTCGTCGGCACCGCCATCGTCACCTGCGGCATGCTGCTGCTCTCGGGCGCCGACTTCACCAGTCTGAATCCGGGCGCGCTCATCATGCTGCTCTCCGCCTTTGTCTATGCCGGCCATATCATTGTGGCCAAGCGCTTTGTCGAAGAAGTCGATCCGCTTGCTCTGGGCGTTTGGCAGCTAGGCTTTGGCGGTTTGTTCTCGGGCGTCGCGGCATTCACCTTTGGCGGTTTCACGCTTCCCGGCACGCCGGGCGAGGTCGTAGTCGTCGTCGCGCTCGCACTCATCTGCTCTGCCTACGGCTTTATCACCCAGACGCTCGTGCAGCCCCACGTGCCCGCCGAGACCACCGGCTTCGCCTTCTCGCTCGAGCCGGTCTGCTCCGCCGTCTTTTCGTTCTTCTTGGTTGGCGAGGTCCTGAGCCCCATCGCCTTCTTTGGCGCCGCCCTCATCCTCACCGGCGTCATGGTGGCAACCGTCGAGCTTCCGCGCCTCCGCGCACATGGACAGGCTCGCATGGCAGGAGCGCCCGAGCACGTCTCGTAGACCTCGCTCTTCATACAGCCGCGGCATAAAGGCAACCGGTGCGCCTTTACAATAGATGCCAACAGAGCATCTGCCATAAAGGAGCCCCATGGACACCGCAACTCGCGACCGCAACATAGCAACTTGGTTGGGCGATGCGCCGCAGCCGGTACGTGACACTACGAACCAGCTGCTCGAGCGCATCGCCCTCTTGCGTGCCGAACAGACCATCTACCCGGCACAAGACGACATCCTCAATGCCCTCGCCTACACGCCGGCCGACCAGGTCAAGGTTGTCATCTTAGGTCAAGACCCCTATCACGGACCCAACCAGGCAATGGGGCTGTCGTTTTCGGTCCCCGCGACGCAAACCAAGTTGCCGCCGAGCCTGCGCAACATCTATAAGGAACTCAAAGCCGATCTGGGTTGTCCCATTCCCGCCACGGGAGATCTAACACCATGGGCACAACAGGGCGTCCTGCTCCTCAACACT
>JAUMNV010000165.1 GCA_031295725.1 Collinsella sp. | reverse complement strand
ATTTCCCCGTAACCTATACGAACGTGATTGCATAAGCGTCACATTAGTATCTGTCGGCTCCCGAGTGTTCCTAAACGTTGTGTGCTTGTCGCACCCTTCTGTAGGTCCTAGCAATCGGGGCCCCGTAGTTCGAAAGGGGTCCACCTTTGAGTGAGATTCAGAACTCGTCCATTTTCTCTCTTGACGATGTCAACGAGGAGGAGATGAACAACCTCATCGACGGTACGATTACCGACTTTGATGAGGGCGATCTCGTTAACGGCACTGTCGTTAAGATCGAGCATGACGAGGTGCTCGTTGACATCGGATTCAAGTCCGAGGGCGTTATCCCGGTCCGCGAGCTGTCCATCCGAAAGGACGCTAACCCTGCAGACATCGTTGCACTCGGTGATCCCATCGAGGCTCTGGTTCTCCAGAAGGAGGACAAGGACGGTCGTCTGGTCCTGTCCAAGAAGCGTGCCGAGTACGAGCGTGCTTGGAACCGCATCGAGGAGAAGTTCAACTCCGGCGAGAACGTCGAGGGCGAGGTTATCGAGGTTGTTAAGGGCGGCCTGATCCTCGACATCGGCCTGCGTGGCTTCCTGCCCGCTTCCCTCGTCGACCTCCGTCGTGTCAAGGACCTCACCTCCTACATGGGCACCCGCATCGAGGCTCGCGTCATCGAGATGGACCGCAACCGCAACAACGTCGTCCTCTCCCGTCGCGTCGTGCTCGAGGAGTCCCGTAAGGCCGAGCGCTCCGAGATCCTGTCCAAGCTCAAGTCTGGCATGCGTCTCCAGGGCACCGTTTCCTCCATCGTCGACTTCGGCGCCTTCGTCGACCTCGGCGGTATCGATGGCCTCATCCACATCTCCGAGCTCTCCTGGAACCACGTCAATCATCCTTCCGAGGTTGTCAAGGTCGGCCAGGAGGTCGAGGTCGAGGTTCTCGACGTCGATCTCAACCGCGAGCGCATCTCCCTGGGTCTCAAGCAGACCACCGAGGATCCGTGGCGCGCACTGGTCAAGAAGTACCCCGTCGGCGCTATCGTCGAGGGCACTGTGACCAAGCTTGTCCCGTTCGGCGCTTTCGTCGACCTGGGCGAGGGCATCGAGGGCCTGGTGCACATCTCCGAGATGGCCAACAAGCACGTCGACCAGCCTTCTCAGGTTACCCACGTGGGCGACAAGGTTCAGGTCAAGGTCATGGAGATCGACCTCGACCGTCGTCGTATCTCTCTGTCCATGAAGTCCGCTGCTGAGACTCTGGGCGTCGAGATCGAGGTTACCCCGCTGCCTTCCGAGAAGAAGGACGAGGAGACCGACGCCGAGTAAATCGGTTTGACGATCACTTGTTTTAAGGGATCCGTCCGTAATGGACGGGTCCCTTTTTGTATTTGGTGCCGAGATGCACGATGCTGCTCATGCCATCCACAGGCTATTTGGTTGTCGGTGCATGAAAAAATGCCGACATCCCGCCTCGGGGAGGAGGCGGGAACGCACCGAGTAGACGGAGGGGTGCGGAGCGCGGCCGCGTCTCGACTGACGACGTTGCCCATCGACGAACATATTGTACTGCATGGCGCGGTTCTTGGTTTATCGTGTCGAACGCTTGTGTTGTGCCATTGCCTGCGGCAACGGTGTGCTACACTCTTGCACTGCTGAGTGGGCCAGACGGTCGCGCGATGTGCTGCTTGCAGCACGCGTGAGGAAAGTCCGGGCTCCAGAGGGCGGGATGCCGGCTAACGGCCGGGCGGAGTGATCCGACGGAAAGCGCCGCAGAAAAGAAGACTCCCACCTGCGCCGCAAGGCGTAAAGGGAAAAGCTGAAACGGTGGTGTAAGAGACCACCAGCGTCGTGGCAACACGGCGGCTTGGCAAGCCCCATCCGGAGCAAGCGCGAATAGGAACGCTATGGGCCGGCCCGGTCCGCGTTCGGGTAGCGTGCGTGGAGCTGCACGGTAACGTGCAGACAAGATAAATGACCGTTCACGACAGAACCCGGCTTATAGGCCCACTTGGCAACTATGTTGACGCTGCGAACCCGTCAGCGCGGCAATCTGCCTTTCAAGCCTTCGGGCATGACCATAAGGTCAATGCCCTCGTCTTTCAAGGCACCTTGCTCGCGCTGACGGGTTCTCGCCTTCGACGGCGTCAGCTGGCCGATTTGGCGCTCATTCGTCGGTCGCCGCCATAAGGCGTGCTCCCTCCTCTTTCGGGCCAAATCGACTCAGCTGACGCCGTCTCGCTGTCTTTGGTTGGTCATTGGCGTTGCCGTTCTATTTATCGGGGTTAACGGTACGGACTTTGCCGTATTATTGAGGCTGTTTGTTGCTTTGCTTGTTGTTGAGGGGCTTTGTTGGACAGCTATTTTACTCTGCAGTCGAATATTGAGGCTTCGGGCGAGTTTGTGGACCGCAAGAGCCGGTTTATTGCCCAGCTGGTCCATGTTGAGTCCGAGGATGAGGCGAATGCCTTTATCGAGATGGTTCGTAAGCGTCATTACGACGCTCGGCACAATGTTCCCGCGTGTATTTTGGTCGATGGACGCGAGCGCCAGAGCGATGACGGTGAGCCGAGCCGCACGAGCGGTATGCCGACGCTCGAGGTGTTGCGCGGTGCAGAGCTCAAAAATGTTTGCTGTGTGGTGACGCGCTATTTTGGCGGCACGCTATTGGGGCCTGGCGGCTTGGTGCGCGCCTATACCGCGGCGACGCAGGCGGCGGTGGCTGCGGCTCAGGAGGCCGGGCAGATCGTCGAGATGACGAGTGTCGTGCCTGTTGACGTGCATGTGACCTATCCGCAGTATGAGCAGGCGCTTCGTTTGGCGCAGGATTCGGGTGCCAAGGTTTCGGATACCGATTACACGGATGCCGTGACGATTCATTTGGTGTTTAAAGCGGGGGAGCAGGAGCCGTTTTGCGCTAAGATGCGCGAGCTTATGGCGGGGCGCGAGGAGATCGAGGTCGGCGCTCCCGAATTTGCCGAGTTCTAACGACGGCGGCCGGCGCGCTTTGGATAGATCCCAAGCGCGTCGGCCGCCGTTTTATGTCGCAGCTGTTTACTCGGCAAGCTGCTTTAGCACATCACAGGCGATCTCGATGGCATCGTCGATGCAACCAGGGCAGCTGCGGAGCGGACCCTTATCCGATCCGATGCCCTTGAGCGTGCCGCAGACGGTCGTCGTGTTCTTCTCGCCAAAACGCTTGGCGATTTCGCGCGACAGCTTGTAGGTCTGGCCCTTGGTCTTGGGGTTTTCCATGCCGTCGCTCATCACAAAGCCCATGATGGCCACAGCGCCCGAGATGGCGCCGCAGGTTTCGGTCATGCCGCCCATGCCGGCGCCAAAGCCCTCGGTGAGGGTAAAGGCGACCTGGGGGTCGAGTCCGACGGCAGGTGCGAGCGTGCAGGCGACGGCCTGTGCGCAGTTGAAGCCACGGGCGTGGTACTCGGCAGCCTGAGCCTGACAGGCGGTGATGTCGAGCTGGGCCGTATTGATTTGCTTCATCGTTGTCTCCTTGGTCACGGTGTACCCGCCTATGGTACCCGTGACGGTGCGTGTAATCATCGAGAGCTTCATGTATGCCTCATTTTTATCTATCGAGCAAATACCCAATGCTTGAGATAAATACCCCTGATCAATTTGTCCCATAACCTACCTTGGGGATGGGTTGAGAGGGGTGCAGGGTAGCGGTATCGTGAACCGAATGAAACGTAACCCAGGCAAGGGAGCTAGATATGAGCGAGCAGACCATCGGTACTACATGTGTTCAGGGCGGCTATCACCCGGGAGATGCCGAGCCGCGCCAGGTGCCCATCTACCAGTCCACCACGTGGAAATACGACACGTCCGAGCACATGGGCAAGCTGTTTGACCTGGAGGAGTCGGGCTACTTCTACAGCCGTCTGCAGAACCCCACGTGCGATCTGGTTGCCGCCAAGATCTGCGAGATGGAGGGCGGCACCGCTGCGATGCTTACGAGCTCGGGCATGGCTGCGAATTTCCTTGCGATCTTTAACGTGGCCGGTGCCGGCGATCATGTGGTCGCGAGCTCTGCCATTTACGGCGGTACGTATAACCTGCTCGCCCACACCATGGGCCGCATGGGCCTGACCTGCACGTTCGTTGCCCCCGACTGCACCGATGAGGAGCTCGAGGCAGCCTTTGAGCCCAATACCAAGCTCGTCTTTGGCGAGACGATCGCCAACCCCGCCCTTGCCGTGCTCGATATTGAGCGCTTTGCCAGGGCCGCGCATGAGCACGGCGTGCCGCTGATGGTCGACAACACCTTTCCGACGCCCGTGATGTGCCGTCCCTTTGAGTGGGGCGCCGACATCGTTACGCACTCCACCACCAAGTACATGGATGGACATGCTGCCTACCTGGGCGGTGTGATCGTCGACCACGGCCAGTTTGACTGGATGGCCCATGCGGATAAGTTCCCGGGTCTCACCACGCCCGACGAGAGCTACCACGGCGTGACGTATGCCGAGAAGTTCGGTCGCGAGGGTGCCTTCATTACCAAGGCCACCGCGCAGCTTATGCGCGACCTCGGCCCCATGCAGAACCCGCAGGCGGCCTTCTTCCTGAACAGCTCGCTCGAGAGCCTGCATGTGCGCATGCCGCGTCATTGTGAGAACGGCCTGGCCGTTGCCAAGTTCCTGCAGAGTCATCCCAAGGTACGCTTCGTGAGCTATCCGGGCCTGGAGGGCGACAAGTACTATGATCTCGCTCAGAAGTACATGCCCAACGGTACCTGCGGCGTTGTGAGCTTTGGCTTTAACGGTGGCCGTGCGGCGGCCGAGACCTTTATGAAGAGCCTCAAGCTCGCCCAGATCGCCACGCATGTGGCCGACGCCCGCACTTGCTGCCTGCATCCCGCTAATGCCACGCATCGCCAGATGAACGATGAGGAACTCATTGCCTGTGGCATTTCCGCCGACATGGTGCGCTTGTCGTGCGGCCTCGAGGACACGGCCGATCTGATTGCCGACCTTGAGCAGGCACTCGAGCAGTGCTAGGCTAGCTCCGTACAAGGTGCCGATGCTGGCAGAAAGCTTCGGTGACCTTTCGTTCCGATTCCGTAGGCGGGACCCCAATCGCGGCTGTTTGCAGGCGATCGGGGCCCCGTTTTTTGCGTTAGGCCACTCGAAAGGATGGATATGGAGAAAACTGCAGAGCAGCTGCGCCGCGAGCACATTGTCCTAGAGGGCGACACCCATGGCAAGAACAAGTGGGCGATTCTGTTCACCGTGCTCATCATGACGTTTATGGTGTGTCTGGATTCGACCGTCGTGACCGTGGCGCTGCCCGTGATGCAAAAGGAGCTGGGCGTGGGCCTCGATCGCATTCAGCTGGTAAGTTCGGTGTATCTGCTTGCGACTTGCGTGGCTATGTTGCCGTTTGGCCGTCTGGGCGACGTGCGCGGCAAGGTGAATGTGTTCCAGTTGGGCGTCATCGTCTTTTCGGTCGGTTCGCTGCTGTGCGGCCTTTCGGCCTCGCTTGAGGTTCTTATCCTGGCACGCATTGTTCAGGGCATCGGTTGCGCGGCGGCCATGGCTAACAACATGGGTATCATCACCGAGTCGTTTCCGGCGCGCGAACGAGGCCGTGCCATGGGTATTCTCGCGACCTTTGTGGCCCTCGGCATGATGTGTGGCCCCGTGCTCGGCGGCATGCTGGTGGCAAGCTTTCCCTGGGAGAGCATCTTCCTCATCAACCTGCCCATTGGCGTGATCTCGTTTATCGTGGGACTCTACACGCTGCCGCATGTTAGGCCAGAGGCCGGCGAACGTCCCATGCCCCTTGCCGAGGCCGCTCGTCGCTGCTTTGCAAATTCGGCCTTCACCATCAACCTTGCCTGCATGCTCATCGTGTTCGTTGGCATTGGCGCATCCGAGTTTATTCTGCCGTTCTATTTTCAGGACGCCCACGGCTTTGGTTCTGACATTTCCGGATTGCTCTTTTTGGCGCTGCCAATGGTGAATGCCTTTATCGGCCCGCTTTCGGGAACGGTTTCGGACCGTGTTGGCTGCGAGGGTCCCACGGCGGTCGGCCTGGGCGTGTATGTGTGCGGTCTCTTTGCAGTAAGCACGCTCGACGAGCACTCTTCTATCCCTGTGATCGTGTGCTGCGTCGCATTTATGTCGTGCGGTACGTCGATTTTCCAGAGCCCTAACAATTCGTTGTATATGGGCTCGGCTCCGCGCGAGGCACTTGGCTTTGCGGGTAGTCTGGGTAGCCTGGCGCGTTATGCGGGTATGGCACTCGGCATTACGGTGGCGTCGAATATCCTGTATGGACAGATGAGCGTGGCGATGGGCGAGGCCGTGACCAGTTTTGTTGCAGGACGTCCGGATGTGTTCCTGTTTGGTTTCCGTTCGGTGTTCTATGTGTTGATGGCTGTGGCCGCTGTGGGCTTTGCGCTTGCCATGGTGCGTTTGGTGAAGATGCGCGCCCGCCATTAGCGTGTTGGGAGGCTGTCTGCCACGATTCGCGCCGTCCCAAAAAGACTGGTTTGTGGTGCGATGCGGCTTGTGGGACGGGCGGGGGTCGGTCCGTGGTAGACTATCGAACAACGTTTATTAATCGCGCGGTATCGTTGCCGCGAGAAGGGGTTGCGCCATGCAGGAGCTTGAGGATCGTATTCGCCATGACGGCATCGTAAAGGCCGGTAACGTCCTTAAGGTTGATGCCTTCCTCAACCACCAATGCGACGTTGAGCTGTTCGACCACATGGGCGCCGAGTGGGCCCGACTGTTCGAGGGTGTCGAGATCAACAAGATCCTGACGATTGAGGCTTCGGGCATTGGCATGGCTTGCATCGCGGCTCAGCATTTTGGCGGCGTGCCGGTGGTCTTTGCCAAGAAGGCGCAGTCCATCAACCTCGACGGCGAGCAGTATGCCACGACCATCTATTCCTTTACCAAGCAGAAGGAGTACCCGGTCATTGTGGGTAAGCGCTTCCTGTCCGAGGGCGACAAGGTCCTGATTATCGACGACTTCCTGGCCAACGGCTGCGCGCTTGAGGGCCTTATTAAGATCTGCGAGGCTGCGGGCGCCGAAGTTGCCGGCATTGGCATCGCCGTTGAGAAGGGCTTCCAGGGCGGCGGCGATAAGCTCCGTAAGCGCGGCTTCCGCGTTGAGAGCCTGGCGCGTATCGCCGATATGGACTGCGAGAACGGCGAGATCACCTTCGCCTAAGCGCGCAACACAAGCGATTGGTATGCGATGTGACAAAGGGACTGTCCCTTTGTCACATTTTTTGTATGAGGGGAGGTGTTGATATGGATGGGGACAAGATGGGATGGCGCGAGTATGCGCGCTATGCCGAGATGTCGGCCGAGGAGTTGGCGCGCGATTGCGAGGTGCAGGTGTTTCGCGCGACGGGTCCGGGCGGACAGGGCGTGAACACGACGGACTCGGCGGTACGCATGAAACATATCCCTTCGGGGATTGTCGTGACGGCGCGCGAGAGCCGTAGTCAGTTTCAGAATCGCAGCTGCTGTTTGCGTAAGCTGAGGGCAGAGCTTGAGCGTCGCGGGCGTCCACCGCGTCGACGCGTAAAGACCAAGGTGCCTCAACGCTCTCGCCAGCGCAGGCTCAACGACAAACGCTTCAACGCCATTAAAAAGACCAACCGACGCAAACCGGGCAGCGACGAATAGCCTCCTTGTAAGTTGCGGTGAAATAGGGACTGTTTTGCGGCTTTAGCTGCATAAACAGTCCCTATTTCACCGCAACTTAGGTGGGGCTAGCGGGTGGGGTGCCAGACGTGGAGGGCGCCGGCGAGGATGTCGGCCTCGATGCGCGAGGCGACAACGGGCTCGCCGTCGGCCTGAATGGGGTAGTCGGGCTCCTCAAAGGTAAGCTCGGCATGGCGACAGCGGCGCATGCGAACCGGTGGCAGCTTGGTATGGTGGCCATCTTTGGCCGAAAGGAACATGGGAAGCGCGACCGCGCGCGGAACGGGGCCGCAGGCGTAGCAGACGTCGAGTATGCCGTCACAGGGGTCGGCGTCGGGACAGATGCGATAGCCCGAGCCATAGGTAGGACCCAGCTGAATCGCCATGATAATCGCCTGCACGCGCTCGGCGGGCGTCCCGTCAAAGCTGACTGTCATGGGGTAGTTGCGATAGCGCAGGCCAAACTGCTCAAGTCCCGAAAGGGTGTAGAGCGGCGCGCCCGTCAAGCCGGTCTTTTTGCGCAGCTCGGTGGTGCCAAGGCCGATGGCGGCATCGATGCCGATCGAAAGCGTCTGGTCGAAGTACTCAACGGTAGCCTCGCCGCTGCCGCTCGCAGGGCTCCACGAGCGAATGCACCCGATGTCCTGACGCTGCAGTTCGCAGGTGAGCAGCGCGGCAAAATCCTTGCCGGAGAAATCGTCGATGCCAAGCGTCTGGGCAAAATCGTTACCGGAGCCCACGGGCAGGACGGCAAGAGCGGGGCGGGCGTCCTCCTTTTGCGTCATAAGCCCGTTGACGACCTCGTGAATCACGCCGTCGCCGCCAAGGGCGATAACGGTGCGATAGCCCTGAGCCTTTGCGGCCAGCTCCTTGGCGTGTCCCATGCGCTCGGTCAGCACCAGGTCAAACTGGGATGCGCGTGCAGTCATGTCCAAAAAGCGTTGCAGGCGCTCGGCAACTTCGCGCGCCGCGCCCGACTGGGCGGCTGGGTTGGCGATGATGAGCGTGCGACCAAAATCAGTTGCGTGCATGGGGCGACTCCCGGCGTGTGACATGACAGTGCGGTCGCGCTCAGGTCGAATTGCCCCCGATTGTGGCTGCACGGCGATTATTACATCTACTCTATCAGGTCGTTGTGGCGCTCGATAGCATCCGCTACCGTACCGCCCTCATCCACAATAAGCGAACGGCGCTTGGGCGAGATAATGCGCTGGGCGGGGTACACGCCGCGGTGTCCGGCGGTTAGGTAGCTGATAAAGGCCACGATGACAAAGAACCCGGCAGCCGTGCCGTGGAACAGGTCGATGGCCATCATACAGGTGGTGATGGGCACGTTGAGGCCGGCACAGAACACGCCGAGCATGCCGAGAGCTGCCAGAAAACTGGGGTCGATTCCGACGAGGTAACCGATCCAGCCGCCGAGCGCCGCACCGATGCCAAACAGGGGCGTGACCTCGCCGCCTTGGAAGCCCGCACCCAGGGTAAGCGCTGTGACGACCAACTTGATGGCTGCGTCTGCCAGGGTGGTGTTGCCGGCAAATCCGGCGCCGGAAAGCCACGTGGAAAGGCCGGCGTAGTCCCAGGCGTCGAGGAGGGCATAGGCGGCCAAAACCACGAGTGCGCCTATGAGTGCGCGAACGAGGTAATTGGTGATAAAGCGACCGTACAGGCTCTTGACGGTTCGAACTGACCAGGCAAAGAGGCGTGCCGTCAGACCGAAGATAATGGCGCTGATAACAACGATGACGACCGTTTTGGGCGTCATGGCGGGAACGCTGGCGATAACATTCGCCTCGTACTCGGTTCCCAAGGCAAGCGACGTAAAGTAGCCGGTAAACGAGGCGACCAGGCAGTAGATGCCCGCCGTGTAGTCGATCTTGCCGATAAAGCACATCTCCATGCCAAAGAAAGCTCCGGCAAGGGGCGAGCCGAATACGGCGCCAAAGGCCGACGAGATGCCGGCGAGCATGAGGTCGTGGTGGTCATGCTTTTTGAGGTGGGCGAGGCTCGAGATGTTGCTGGCGATGGTGCCGCCGATCTGCACTGCGGCCCCCTCGCGACCGGCCGATCCGCCCGTTAGGTGTGTGAGCGTGGAGCACACAAACGTGAGGACGGCCATGCGCATATGGATGAGGCGTGTGCCCAGAGCGGAGTCGATGACCAGGTTGTTGCCACGCTTTGCGGCGAGACCGTGGTTCTTGTAGACCCATGCGGTGGCCATGCCCACAACGGGAAGCAAGGCGTAGGCCCACACATGGTGCTCGCGATAGTCGGTCGCGATATTCAGCGAGGCCAAAAACGCCCAAGCGGCAACGCCCATGGCGAGCGAGACGATGACGACGAGTGCGAGCAACTTGGCGCTCGCGAGTAGGTTGCGGGCGTTGCGGCGCGTGTCGGCAGCCAAGAGATGCTCAGAGCGGGTGAGCTGATGCCTGCCTGCCGCGATGACGTCGTTCAGGGAGAAAAAACCGCCTTCGTCGAGCGGCTGGGAATGATCCTGCGCTTCGTTTGCGCTTTCGGGTTTGTCGTTATGAGCCATACGTTCCTCTTTTAGGTTGCAACGCAAGCATTATAAAACGCGGTAAACGCGACGAGCCGGTGGGTTGGTTTCCATTCTGTTTCGCGGCCTGCAACCGACAGGTGTATTTGCGGGTGCAGGCCGAGTCGCGGTCGTGCGTCGGGGGATTATACTGAGACAAGCATAAAGAATCGGCGCCCCTGTTGTGCGCCGTGGCATTAAGAGGTGCATATGGCAGAGAAACTCATTCCGCTGGAGGACGCGCAGTCGATTGTTCTGTCGCACGTTGCTCCGACCGATCTCGTCGAGATTCCCGTGTGGCAGGCCGCCGGTCTTCCCTTGGCCGAGGACGCGGTGGCCGATATCGACATCTCGCCGTTTGCCAACAGCGCTATGGACGGATATGCCGTGCGCTCGGCGGACTTGGTGCAGGCATCTGGCGAGGCGCCAGTGACGCTCGACGTTATCGGACACGAGGCCGCGGGCCATGTGTTTGAGGGCGCAATCGGCGCGGGCGAGACGGTTCGCATCATGACGGGCGCGCCGGTGCCCGAGGGTGCCGATGCCGTAGTGAAATACGAGATTGTCGAGGTACTTGACGGTGACGGCAACGAGGGCTCGCACGTGAGCTTCTCGGCACCTGCCAAGGTAGGGGAGAATGTTCGCTCTGCCGCCGAGGAGGCCCATGCCGGTGACGTCGTGATGCGTGCTGGAGAGGTTGTGGCCCCGGCGGGCGCGGGTCTGCTGGCGAGCGCCGGGTATGCAAGCGTGAAGGTGCACGCTGCCCCGCGCGTGGGCATTATCTCGCTGGGCACGGAACTGGTCTCACCGAGTAAGGTACCGGCGCGCGGTCAGATTCGCGATTCCAACTCCTCGGCGCTGATGGCCGAAGCGCTCGATGCAGGAGCCGAGCCCGTGTTCTACGGCATTGCGCCCGATGATGAGCAGACGATTGCCGAGCTGGTGCATCGCGCCGTGCAGGAGTGCGATTTTGTCATTACGAGCGGTGGCGCCTCGGCGGGCGACTACGACTATGTGACGGCGCTGGTCCAGCGCGAGGGCGAGGTGCTGTTTGACCGCATCTCGATGCGCCCCGGCAAGGCCATCACGTTTGGCTTGCTCGGGGGTAAGCCCTGCCTGGGGCTTTCAGGCAATCCGGCCGCGGCGTATGTGGGCTTTGAGATGCTCGCCCGTCCGGCGATCCGCAAGATGCGTGGTTTTGCCGAGGGGGCGCGTCCCGTGCAGCGAGCGGCTCTTACCCACGGTGTGAAAAAGCGCCAGGACCGCCGCTTCTTCGATCGCGCCACGGTTTTGCGCGACCCCGAGACCGATGAGCTGTTGGTGACCGAGGCCAAGACGCAGAATTCGGCGCTGCTCGGCACGATGCAGCGGGCCAACTGCCTGCTGCGTATTGACGAAGGACCGTGCGAGCTCAAGGCGGGCGACGTCGTGGATGTCGTGCGTGTCGACCTGCCTGAGGGAACGGTGCTATAGGAGGATCGCTATGGAGTTGAAGATTTCGATTGTGACGTGCTCGGATACGCGCGATCTTGCCCAGGACGAGGCTGGAGCCGCACTCGAGGAACTTATCGAGGCGCAGGGCTGGACGGTCGCCTCACATGTGATCGTGCGCGACGACGTCAGCGAGATTGGTGATGCCATTGTGGAAGCCGCCGATGAGTGTCACGCCAATGTCGTGCTCACCTGCGGCGGCACGGGGCTTTCGATGCGCGATGTGACGCCCGAGGCGACGCGTGCCGTCTGCGACCGCGATGTGCCGGGTATTGCAGAGGCAATCCGTGCGTACTCCATGACCAAGACACGCCGCGCCATGCTCTCGCGCGCTATTTGCATGCAACGAGGTCATACGCTTGTCGTAAACTTTCCCGGTTCCACGAAGGCCGCCCGCGAAAGCTGGGAGGCCATAGCGGACCAGCTGGAACATGCGGCCCAGATGACGGCGGGCGGCGGACACGCCAAATAAGCGCACTACCTGCGGCGGAGCGACCTTACGGGCTGCTCCGCCTTTGTTTTCCGTCGAAGCGACGCCGAGGTGTACGCTAACTCGAAACTATATTCTCTGGTGAGAATAATTTCTCACTATCATTATTCGCGCAGAAGTATAATCTGATTGCAGATTAAAGCCCGCGGTGGGGTGCCCGGGCATAAGGTCCGAAAGGGTTGAATATGTTCGATTTGGTTTCTCGCCGCGGTTTTGTCTCGCTTTCTGCTGTCGCCGCTGCCGGCCTTGGTCTTGCTGGCTGCTCGGGCAGCAAGACGTCCGAGCCGGCCGGATCCGATGCCGGCTCCGCCAAGGCCTCTTCCAAGAAGGAAACCGTCGAGCTGCAGGTCTTTGCCGCCAACTCCCTCGAGAAGGCTCTTCCCGAGGTCCAGGAGCTCTACACCGACCAGACCGGCATCACGTTTGCCGACACGCAGTTTAAGGCGTCCGGTGACCTTGTCGAGCAGATGCGCGCCGGTGCCGCCGTCGACGTGCTCATTACCGCTTCCAAGGGCACCATGGATGACGCTGAGACCGCCGAGCTCGTCGACGCCGACACGCGTGAGGACATGTTCGTTAACGACCTCGTGATTATTCGCGCCGAGGGCTCCGACACCAAGGTCGAGGCCATCGCCGACGTCGCGAATCTGGACGGCAAGATCGCCATCGGCGACGCCAAGACCGTTCCCGCTGGCAAGTACGCCAACCAGGCCCTGGCCTCCGTGGGCCTCTACGCCGGTACCGAGGGCGACGATGGCGAGTATGCTCCCGAGATCGCCGACAAGGTGGCCCTGGCCGACAAAGTTGGTACCGCCGCCGCCTATGTGTCCACGGGCGACTGCGTGGCTGGCTTTGTCTACAGCTCCGATATCTTCCGCTACGACGGCATCGAGGAGGCCTTCGTGTGCCCCGAGGATTCGCACAAGCCCATCGTGTATCCGGGTGCCGTTGCCGAGAGCTCCGAGCACGCCGACGAAGCCAAGGCGTTCATCGACTTCTGCCTGTCCAACAAGAAGGCTCAGAAGATTTGGGCCAAGTACGGCTTTGAGCTTTCCGCGTAGTGCGGCTTGGCGCGATAATTCCATCGTTTTGTGTTTCACTCCGTCCTTGTATTCGCTTGGAGCTTTTCGTGCTTAATAGATTCCGCATGCTTGTCGCCTGTGCTTTGACCTTCGCGCTTTGCTGGGTGCCGGGATTTGCGTTTGCTGGGGACGCTGAGGACGGGGCCCAGGTTGCTGCGACCGCTCATGGGCTTTCCTATGGGATCGAGGATTTTGAGCGATTGGCCAAGGGGACCGCTCGTGCCATGGAGGGCCAGCCTGAGGGCTACCGGTTTCCCGTTGACGAGGACGTGGACCTTGTAGTGGCGCCTGCTGCCGACCGCGTTGTTGTGTGGATATCGCCCAAAGCTGTCGAGAAGTATGGATTGGATCCGCAGGACAACGAGTGCGTATCGGGTCTCAAGACCCTCGTCTGTGAGCTCGACAGCGCAAACTGCATGGGGGGTGCGCGGCTGGGGGACGTGGATCTTCCTTGGTATGTCACGGCGGAAACAACGTTTGACGCCGGCGGGTATACCTATGGCTTTGACGAGCGCGGTGCGGATGGGGACCGCTATGTGGTGATTGCATCAGCCTCGGGTGATGCCAAGGGCGGCGCGCGTTGGCTTGATAGCGCTCAAATGGTAGAAGCGTCGTCTGTCGTGTTGCGGGATGAGCAGGGGCCCTTGACCTCTCTGGCTTCCTTTTTGGGCGACATCGACTATCGCCCGTTTTGGGTGTCCATTAAAACGAGCGGTCTTGCCCTGGTGATCGCGTTTGCGCTGGGCCTGTTCGCCGCGTGGAAGACCATGGGTACCTCGAGTCGCATCAAGGGCCTGCTCGATTCGGTCTTTACGATTCCTATGGTGCTGCCGCCTACGGTGTGCGGCTTTTTGCTGCTTATGCTGTTTGGCCGTTCGACCGGGGTGGGCCAGTGGCTCATCGCGCACGGCATCTCGATCGTCTTTACCTGGCCCGCGGCGGT
>JAUMNV010000061.1 GCA_031295725.1 Collinsella sp. | reverse complement strand
TCCACAGTTCCGATGAGGCTCGCGCGCACCGAGCCGATGTCCTTAACGCCCTGCATATAAAGCATGTAAGCAAAAAACGAGCCGATAACCACGAACACCGCGAGCGCCTCGATGCCGGCAGCGTCGAGCGCCGGCATATGCGCCCAGGGCTGCACGAAGACGCACGAGACCACGCCCGCCGTGAGCATTGCCGAACCCGTGACGATGGGGCTGCCGTATTCGGGCAGGATCTTGGCGGGAATCACCGCCATACACGCGGCGCTGACCGCACACATAAGACCTGCTGCCAGGCCAAGCGGCGAAATATTCAGGCTGGTGGGGTCGCCGCCGGTGGCGATTAAAAAGGTTCCACCCAGAGCCAGGCCAATGCCGATGACTTCGCGAGTACGCGGCATACGGCAATCGGTCACGCAGGCGTAGCCCATGATGATAACGAGCTGCAGGCACTGGAGCACCGTCGCGGTTCCGGCGTTCGTCAGGCGCACGGCCGAAAGATAGCAAAACTGGTTGAACAGCAGGCCAAAAGCGGTAAAGAGCAGCAGCTGCTTGCGATCAGCGGGCGTCGTCCAAAGCTTGACCAGGCGTGCGCGGTCGCGCGTGACAACCACAGCCATAAAGAGCAGGCCGGCGAGAATCTGACGCACGCTCATAAGCCACAGCGTATCGACATGGTAGGTATCGAACAAAAAACTCGCGCTGGTGCCCGAGAAGCCCCAAAACGAACCGCCCACCAGCGTAGCCAAGACGCCCGTGATCATCTTGCGCGTCGAAGCGCTGTTCAGGCGGTCGCGCCATGCGCGACGGGTGTTGCGGCTGAGTTCGTCGGTGCCCTCGGGCACATCAATGTTCGATATATCGGTCATCGGCACCGAAGCCCCTGCGCCTTCGACCTGCTCGACACACTCTTTGCTCATTCCACTCCCCCGAAACAGCCTGGAAACAATTCGGCTTACCTTACCACGGCGAAGTCACCAGCTGGAGGCTTGTCCGCTTATCGGTAGGACAATTCCGCAGGCGTCTTTCCATAGCTCGATACCGCAATGGCCTTGCATTATGCGACAGCCAAATCGCGGCAGCAGGCTCTTTTGAAATGGATGCGACAAAGCCCCCGAATTCCACAATGTAAGCGATTTTTAAAAATGTTCTTGCCACCGAGTTCAGGCTCCGTTATATTATCCCTTGCGCGCTTGCGCACCCTTGATCGGGCGTTTAGCTCAGGGGGAGAGCGCTTCCCTGACACGGAAGAGGTCAGAAGTTCAAATCTTCTAACGCCCACCAAATGTTCGCAGCTCAGAGGCTATGTCCTCTGGGCTGTTTTGTTTTATGTCGCCAAATCAGCTGGCAGCTCCAACCGCCCAACTGGCCAAAAGCCGACCATCTACTTGCCGATCTATCCATCGGTATAACCAATCAGTCCGCACCACAGCTTCTCGGCAAAACGCCACGATGTCTGCGCCCTGCGGTATCCTTGAGCCACTTACACCTGCAGCACCAAGGAGCCACCATGCGCACCGAGCTCGATGTTCCCTTTTCGCACAAAGAAGAAGCCAAGGCGTTGGGCGCCAAATGGGACCGGACCAAGAAAATCTGGTATGTACCCAGCGGCGTCAACCCCGAGCCCTTTGCCGAGTGGCTGCCCGGTATTGACCGATCCGACCCCTCTGCGCCGTATATATATCTAGTACTGGGCAAGCGCGAGTGCTGGAAGTGTCACAAAGAGACCTCGGTCGCGGCCTTCGGCATTCCCTATCGAGCCGATAACGACGAGAGCATCGCCATCGCGCACGCGCCCAACGAAGCCGGGTACATTGCCATCGACACGGCCAACGCCAACGCACTCGCCATCGTGCCCGCTCTTGGCTGCGTACCGGGCGAGATCCGCGACTACCTTCATAAGCGCTGCGGCTACAAGCCCGTAGGCGCGCGAGCCTCCAAAGCCCCGTCGCTCGGCAACACGTGCACCAGTTGCGACGCGCTGCAAGGCAGCCGCTATCTGTTCGAGGAGCCCTCGTCCCCGTTTGCCCTCACTGCCATCAACAAGCTGCCGGCACTGGAGTTTATACGCGTCGAAGTTGCCGGCGTCTTTGGCGTCCCGGCCACGCGTACCGACTTTGACCAGGCGCTCTTTACCTGGGCACGCGACCATCACGCCGAGTTCCACAAGCAACTCGGTGAGGGGATTTATTTGTAGAGGCAAAAGACACTCACAGCCAACTCCTCCGCATCACCTATCCCTCGTCGCCGGCGTCGTACACGATATCGAGGCCACAAACAGGGCATTTCTCCGGATACACCGGCATATGAACGCCCGTACGTTTCCTCACTTCGTCGCTGAACCTGTCACGTGCATCGATGAACCGAATGTCGAGACACGGTATTTGCGAGCCGCAGCAAGGGCAGGCGACGACAAACGACCCGCAATCAACTTCTACGCCCGGAAACATATTGTTGTCGATAAGGGCACACGGCAGTTTTCCGCACTTCCCCATCGCAATATCGCCTCGCCAGCTCATACATGCCCCTTCTCGCTATACAAATCAGGAAGAGCATGCACCGGCGGGCGGGCGCGAGATTGCATCGCCACGCGATCCGATCAAACAACACGATCGTCAAAGAATGCCAAAGCCAAATACGCTAATACGGCAGAAGCCCCGCCTTTTCACGCTTCTTTTCCGAGCGATCGAACTCAATGCGATGGGCCTCAAGAAACACCGTATCGGGTCGCCACTGACGCTCATTCGGCTGCCTTAGCGTCGCACCCGCAAAGGAAGCGTAGTCGGTCTTATCCAGCAGGTACGATCCGCACAGCCGATATTCGCCGCAAACAGGCTCAAACGAAATCAGGTGAGCATCAAATAGGGAATGAAGATCGCGCCGAAGCAGAATGCCGTTGCTGGCAACCTGCGATTTGGGTCCCGAGTAATTCTCGATATGTGCAGCCTCCAGAGCTTCGCTGACGCCGCAGTCCGACACCGCGCAACGGCCATCATAGGCGGCAACGAGCTGCTTGCGGAACCATTGCTGCCCCAATCGCTCGCGCCTTAACGCATAGCGGACCTTTTCGTCGTCGGTCACACCCTGTCCGGCAAACTCAATATCGACGGGTATGTGCTTCAGATAACTCATGTCGGGCGCAAAACGAGGGTCCGGTCCGCCTTTATGAACAGGACCGTGCAGAACAAACCATCCGTTTTCGGGCTCGAACCGCTCAACAAACGCAAGGCCGAGCACCTTATAGCCCACCTCGGTTGCAAATATGACTCCGACTGGGACGCCACATTCCATGCAGTTGAGCATTTTACGGTTGTAATTCTGGTCTCGAAAACCAACGGTACCCGGCGCTTGAACCGAGTACTTAATGACCCACGTACCATCGTCCAAATAGAGCGGAGGCACATCGGTGTAGAAGCTCTTTTTAGAGTTATGGACCGAGAGCGCAAAGATCTTATTGGGGTCTTGCTTCACCCGATCCTGGCCCGGCCAGAAGATCCCTGAATCCCGCGTTACGGGAAAGAAGTCCGAGCCAATTCTCAAACGATACTGATACTGAGGGCTATCTTCCTTGGTGTGGTGCGGAAGGCTGGTCCAAACGCCGCCGCGCTGCTCCTCACCCAGAAACCACTCCCATGCCTCAACGTATTCGGAAGGCACGAGACTGCGGGCGCGGTCATAGCTTGGTCCATCCATCAACGGAACAGCAAGGTCAATGTCGTTCATCGCCAGCACCTACAACCATACGAATGCGAGTCATACCCCTCAATAATATGGTCGAGAGTCAATTATTACGAGATCTCATTCCGCGATCGGCACATCGTTGATGCTCTCGGTTTGCCGCTGGCGCGCTTGTACCCCGCTACCCCACTTCCCTGTATACTGATGTAGCACGTGTTTCATCCGGGCTTGTTGGGCCGGGTCGTTCATGGGAGGTTCTTGTGGCTGTTTCGAATCCGCCTAAGGGAAGCGTTTCTTCTTCGTCCATCAAGCCGGTTACACGCAAGGCCGTGCGCTGCCAGCGCGAGGTCGCCTGGCTTGTCACGCAGGCAGCAGGCAGACTCGTGGCGAGCACGGAGGACGTCAATGCTCCCACACCGAGCTTTGTGCTGGCAGCGGCGCTGAATCGAGTACGCCAGCTGGAACTCGTCGCACAAGAAGACGGCAGCCATCTTGGCTACCAGGACGCTATGGCGCCCGACCTGTTGACCTTTTGTCGCATGACCAAATTGCCCGCCGCGCCCAATGCGCTTTCGGACGCAGGCTACATGTTTACGCTTTCGGGCGCGGACCTTATCCGCGACATCTATGCATACTGCAGCGAGCTCGCCGAGCGCCACGTCTTTGACGCGGCAGAAGTCAAACCGGGAAATGTC
>JAUMNV010000030.1 GCA_031295725.1 Collinsella sp. | reverse complement strand
TTACAGATCGAGACAAAAGAAAAAGAACATTAGGACTTGAAAATAAAGTTTTGATAAGGGATTCGCCCAGTTAAGACGGTGCGGCAGACAATTGAGATTAGTTTGCCTCCGGAGTCGTAAGCATAATGAGTCAGTTCGATGACCGGAAGTTTTGCAACACCATAATTACTGGCTTCGGAATCGCTAAGCTGACGTGCTCTATAGCTTTCCCTAACAGATTGGATAGACTTGGACAAGTCGTCCATGATTCTGCTAAATGCCTGAAAATCTAACTGGTTATTCGGAACGCGCGACTTTGAAATGAAGAACGTATCAGCGCCTATGAAGCTGCCTTCAAGTTCGTAGGTCAATTCAAGACGCTGAATTTCATCGCGACTTTGACATCCAAATTGTTGGAGCATCATTACGGAAATTGGACGACCTGATGTGAGGCCGCCGAAATGTTTGGTGATGGCATCCGGATCAACGCCATCGCAATGGCTTGCAAAGTCAAAGTCTAAAAGTGAATTGAGCTCGCTAACGCGTTTCGGTGCAACAAACGATCCCTTACCTTGGATTCGATAGATACTTCCACGACGCTCCAGCTCACTCATGGCAAGTCGGACGGTTGTTCTGCTTACGGCGTATTCGTCGCAGAGTTCCATTTCTGTTGGAAGTTTATCGTCTGCTTGATATTCATCGACGATCTGCTTGAGCAGCGCGTCGGTGAGCTGTAAATAGAGTGGCCGTTTTTCGTGTGTATCGAGCATTAGAGCCTCAGTTTGCATGTTGGTTATACCTGATGGTTGCCTCAGTCGGGATGTAACGTGGGCAAGGTAACCTTAACGTATCACAGAGCGGCTCAGCATGACGATCTGATGCCTGTATCCACGAAGGGCTTGTCCGAGCGTGAAGATATTCTGGGGCAGGCAAATACCGTTCATGGAGTCCCCGATATGTTGGAGGTCAGCGCCGGCTGCTTTTGCTGCAAGGCCTATTTTCTTAATGGTCTCGCTGTCGCAGGAGTCTTGACTCGTCCCGTTCGCCGCCATGACGAGAACCTTCTCTTCAATTGACTTGCCTACGTTGTGGGATCGTACAAAGTCTACGATGGCGCGCAGGTCTGCTTCTTGGAAGCAAGGGACGGTGTAGGGGGCTGGCACGAGAAGGATATCGACGCCGAGGTCAACAAACTTGCGCGCAATTTCGAGCGTCATGACAGGTTCCGCAACGCCCGCTCCATGCATTTTTCCGGCTATGACCAGGCCATTGAAATGCTCTTTGGAGAGTTTAATCGAATGGGCGATTGCATCGTTGGAGACGCCGGTTCCAGGGTTGCCCGTCAGGCAGATAAAATCAAATCCGAGTTCGTTAGCCTTTTCTAAGGTCTTGGGAGAGACGCGACGACCCATGGGGATTTCCGTTCGGGATTCAGACATCTCTGCCTCGTTATCAACTGGCTCCAGATTGACGCCAATGGGCCTTCCGCATGCTCGCTTCACCCAAGTGACCGGGTTTTCATTGAGATCATCTGGAATACCGGCAATAACTGGATCGAACACATCGAGCGCGTTAAACAGAAGCAGGTCGGCACCTGCGGCACGTTCGATTTCTGCATTAGTAACGCCGCCGAGAAATTGGGAAGAGGGTACGTTTTCCGCCATGATGGTACGTCCCTCGGAAGCCAGAATTGCCTGTTTTAGATCCATGGGTGACGTGGCGGCAAAATCGGATGCGGACATGTTCAGTAATCGTTTGGGCATTGTTACTTCCTTTGACTAGAACGACAGGCTTGTGACATTGTCTCTAATATTGTTACAACAATATATTCAATATGTTATATCCAATCGGTGAACGGTTGCAAACTTCTTGTACTGCTCGGAAAAAATAGCCCCTAGCTGGGAAAACCTTAAATTAATCAACTACCGTTCACCGAATAAGTATTTGAATTCTTGACATATCGACAAAGCGGAAAAAGAATTGGTTATGACAAATCGCGCAAATGATATTACATTTCGCACAAGAACGTATTCACTTACATAAGTGGATACAAACGGGGACGACGACGGTTGAGTCCGGATAAATCGTTGTGTGCCCGGGAATCATGAAAGGATGTGTTATGGACGCTATCGTCAAATTCCTTGAAAAACACCAGCCCCTCTTCGACAAAATCTCGAGGAACATTTATCTGGTGGCGATTAAGGATGGCTTTCTCTCGAATATGCCAATTGTGCTGTTCTCGAGCCTGTTCCTTCTTCTTTCGACGCTCCCTGCCTATGTAGGCATCACGCTTCCGTCTGAGGTGCTGGATTTCTTCAATAAAATCTATGCATATACCATGGGACTTCTTGGCATTATGGTGGCCGGCACCACGGCGAGCTCACTTGCCATGTCGATGAACCGTCGCATGCCTTCGGGTAAATCTCTCAACCCCACCTCGTGCATGGTTTGTGCCATGTGCGGCATGCTCTTGCTATCGGTGACGAACGATGTTGTCTCGATTGGCGGAGCAGATACATCTGTTTTTGAAACCGGCTATATGGGAACCAAGGGTTTTCTCGCTGCGTTCGTAGCCGCATTCTTGACTGTTAATATCTATAAGGTGTGCATTAGCCATAATGTGACGATCAAGCTTCCCAAAGAGGTCCCTGGCTCTATTGCGCAGAGTTTTCGCGATATCTTTGCATTTGGGTTTTCGATCCTTGCGTGCGCTTTTATCGATCTTGCGAGCCGCAAGCTGCTTGCTGTGCCGTTCGCCAATTTGGTATCCGCTCTCATCTCGCCGCTGTTCTCCGCGGTTGACACCTATCCTGGCATGGCGCTTATCGAAGGCGCGGTCGCGCTTTTCCAATTTATGGGTATCCACGGTGCTTCGGTTGTCATGAGTCCGATCAATGCTGCGCTCTACGGCAATACCGTTACCAATCTTGAGGTTTTCCAAGCAGGTGGACACCCGTCAATTGCTCTCACGCAGGACTTTACAAGCTTCATCGGCGGTCTGGGCGGTTCTGGCTGCACGTTCATCGTTCCTATTATCCTGATCATGTTTATGCGCTCCAAGCAGCTTAAAGCCATGGGCAAGGCATCGATTATCCCGGTGATTTTTGGAGTTAACGAGCCCGTTATCTTCGGTATGCCGATTGTTCTCAATCCCTATATGTTCGTGCCCTTCCTAGTGGCTCCTATGGTCAACGCCATTATCGGTAAATTTTTCATTGACGTCATTGGAATGAACGCCCCCATGTATACCATGCCGTGGGCGCTTCCCGGCCCAATTGGTGCGTTCCTCACCACGGGTCTCGATCTGCGTTCTCTCGTATTGATGGCAGTGCTGTTGGTCGTTGACTTTGTGATTTACTATCCGTTCTGCAAGGCGTATGACCATCAGCTTTGTTTGGAAGAGTCTGCAAAGGAGACTGCAGGAAACTCGGATGCAGATGCTATTGCCGCACAGGAAAATGTCGCAAAAGCTCTCGAGGCGGTAAAGGACAAGGCGGAGCAGATCCGCGTGCTTGTGCTTTGCCAGGGTGCCGGCACTTCGACTCTCTTGGCAAATGCTCTTCGCGAAGGTGCCGCTGCTAAGGGTATCGATCTGGTTTCTCAGTCCGGTGCGTACGGAAGCCACTATGAGACGATGGATCAGTACAACGTGATTGTTCTGGCGCCCCAGGCACGCATGTACTATGACGCTATGAAGGCCGATACCGATCGCCTTGGAATTAAACTGCTCACCACAAGGGGCAAGGAGTATATCGACCTTACCAACGATCCCGAAGGTGCAATTGACTGGATCGTTCAGGAGCTGGCCAAATAGTGGATGCACTTCGTCGTTGATTCGTCGGTGTATGGTACGGCCCCGCAGCTTATTGAGCTGCGGGGCCGTATTTCGTTGAGTATCTAATTGAGACAATACGCGCAACCGTCGTGAGATCGCATTGGCGCTCTCCGAGTCACCGACAAACTGTCTTCCATCTATGTGACCAATTCGCTTTCGGCCTTTAGCCTGCTCGAGGCGCGCGAGGATTGCGAGCTGTGCCCGGTGGGCGGCATGTACCGTCGCCGCACCGCCGCCTTTGTGGGCCCCATGGCCGAGGATACCCTGCGCGCACTAGGGATTGACACGGCGTTTATCGGTGCCAACGGCATCTTGGACGGTGACGTATCTACGTCCAATATGGACGAGGGCCGCATCCAGCAGCTCGCCTTTAGCAAGGCCGATACGCGCTACCTCATCGCCGACTCCAGCAAGATCGGCAGGCGATACTTCTGCCCCCCCCTGCCGGCGCAGGGGTACCGCTTTAAAATGACGCGTAAATGACTTTGGGCAACAAGGATGAGGCTATTCTGAGATATGACTAGACTCCGTATTTCGTCTTTATGTCCATTGAGAATGAATCGTAGTCTTCATAGAGCCCTTCTCTGCTTTCATCCTCGGCGTGGTTTATACGTTCAAGGAGCTTATCCTTTGGAGCCTCTTTTGTTATTGCGGCCTCGCTATCGGGTATTGTGGATTGCAAGAATAGTTCTAGAGCATGGACGTCTTTGAGTATGTAGCCCGTCGAACGACCCGCTCCTGTTTTTTCGATTGCGCTGCAACTAACAAGCTGACCGAGGGTTCGTTTAACGGTGACCTCGCTGATATCGGGGCAGTTGGATCGGATGTCGGATTTCTTAATGACGCCGGGTCTCTGTTGAAATAGAACAGCGATGCGCGCTTGCTTCGACATGGGACGAGTGCTTGATTCAATTAGGGTACGCTGCTCGAGCTGTCGGTAGGCGGCCAGGGTTGTTCCGAGCATGAAACGGATAAAGGGTGCTTCTGTGTTTTGATTTTCATTCCATCCAATGGAGCTTGCAGCGAGGGCGTTGTAGTAGAGCGCCTTGTTGTCTTCAATAAGTCGTTCGATGCTGATGTAACGCGCAACGTCGTATCCAGTCTTTTCGAGTAGCAGCGTTGTAAGGAGCCGGCTCATCCTGCCATTGCCATCGTTGAAGGGATGAATGCTGACAAAATCGAAGATGAAGCGGAATGATATAAGGAGGGGGTCGCAAACTTGACGAGATAAGGCGTCGTTGAGGGACCGACAGGCTTCTTCGATAAGTCCGGGGGTTGCTAGGGCCGAAGGCGGCCTAAAGCGCACAAATCGATTGCCTTGATCGTCGATGGAGATGATTTCGTTATCGCTATCTTTCCAATGGCCCCCATACGAGATTGCCGTGTGCGCCATGAGGTCACGATGCAACTGCAAAATGACCGATGGCGTTACGGGAATGGAATCGTGTTGCTCGTGAATAAGCGACAGCACATCTCGGTATCCAGCGATTTCTTCCTCTGCGCGGGAGCTTGGCTTGGCGGAATACGCCATGATTGCTTTGAGTCTTTTTTGGGTGGTAACAATTCCTTCAAGTCCGTTGGAGGATTGGGTGCTTTGGATCTTAGCTTCCTCCATAAGTGACGATAGAAGTTCGGGTTTGACTTGACTCAGAGCAAGCTGTCGGCCTTTATGCTCGCGTATCGAGAGGAGGAGGTTGGTGATTGGAGTTGCTTCGAGTTCCGCTGGGACTGTGGTGTAATCGAACTGGCGCATGCGGCTCCTTTCGGTATCACGAACATACTTTCGATATCATAATACCATTAAATGATACCGAAAGTATGTTCGTGATACCGAAAACTGGAAACCATGGTTCATAACTGCTTGGAAAGTTCGGATTTGACTATCTTATTGTCTTGATCTGTAACAGTTAGACGGTTAAAAGTGGGCTACGTGTTACAGATTGAGATCTTTCAGCCCTGGTCGCCCGTTCGTCTAAATCTATAACAGTTAGGATTGAAAATCCCTGCTAGATGTTACAGATCGAGATAAACGGCCCGCACGGGCCGAACCAAAACAAAAAGGCCGCATGCGAACCCGTGGAGGGATTCGCATGCGGCCGACAGGGGGTATGCGGCAAAAGTTAGGCCATAAGCAGGCCGGTCTCCGCGACGTTCTTGTACCAGTACGCGCTCGCCTTGGGATAGCGCTTCTGGGTCTCAAAGTCGATGTAGAACAGGCCATAACGCTTGTTGTAGCCGTTGGTCCAGGAGAACTGGTCCTGCAGCGACCACACAAAGTAACCGTCGACGTTTACGCCGCCGTCGATTGCCTTGAGGATCCACGCGAGATGCTGACGCATGTAGTCGATACGAGGGGCGTCATCGATAAAGCCATCCTCGAAGTCGTCCTTATAGCCCATGCCGTTCTCGGTGATGTAGATCTTCTTGTAGTTGGGGTAATCGTTCTTAATGCGGAGCAGCAGGTCGTACAGGCCCTCGGGATAGATGATCCAGTCCCAATCGGTGGTGGGTACGCCTTCGCGCACGCACGACTCGCCCACGCCCTTGAGGAACCAGCGCGAGGAGCCCTTGTCGCCGGTGCCATTGTGGTTGATGTCGTTTTCGCCCTCGGCGGCACGCAGGAACTGGCACTTGTAGGTGTTGACGCCCAGGCAATCGTTGTAGGGGAGCGCGGCGGTCAGCGCGGCGATGTCCTCGTCGCGGACGTCGAGCTCGCCGCCGGCGATATGGGCCAGCTTGGTTGCGGCTTCCATGGTGTCGGCTGCATAGTGGCCGCGGAAGGTGGCGTCGAGCACCCAGCGGTTGTTGATGACGTCGGCCATGCGGGCGGCCTCGCAGTCGGCAGCGCTGTTGGGATCGAGGGGATACTTGGGCTCCAGGTTCTGGACAATGCCGATCTCGCCCTCAAAGCCGCCCTCATGGAAGGCGACGACAGCCTTGGCGTGGGCCACCATCATGTTGTGCATAAGCTGGAAGGCCTTGTCCAGGCGATACTTCTCGCCGTGCGGCCAGTTTCCGACGATAAAGCTGCCCTCGGCGGTCGCGGGAATCTCGTTAAAGGTAAACCAGTGCTTGACCTCGGTGAACTCGGCAAAGCAGAACTTGGCGTACTCGACAAAGGCGTCGATCGTCGTGCGCGTCAGGAAGCCCTCGCCGCCGTTCTGGTAAAAGGCCTCGGGCGTATCGAAGTGATCGAGCGTGACATAGGGGATAACGCCGGCTTTATTGCAGGTGGCAAAGAGCTCGTGATAGAAGGCGACACCCTCGGGGTTAATCTCGCCAGTACCGTTGGGGAAGATGCGGCTCCAAGCGATGGAGACGCGGATACCGTTGATGCCGAAGCGCTGGCACAGGTCGATATCGACCGGGTACTTGTTGTAGAAATCGCTTGCGGGATCGGGGGAGAAGCGACCCTGAGCAGCCAGGAAATCGTCCCAGGGCACTTTGCCCTTGCCGTGCGTACGGGTCTCGCCCTCAACCTGGTAAGCGGCGGTGGCGCCGCCAAACACAAAGCCGTCGGGGAACTGCATGGGGTTGGTCATGAGTCATCCTTTCTGTGGGATACGAATAGGGAGAGGTGCCCGAACTGGGGATCCGGGCACCAACAGAGGGAGGAACTAGTCGAGGTTCTCGCGGAGCCACTTGATGGCGCCAGCGGGGTCGCGGGTAAGGTCGATATATTCCTTACCGCGGGGAGCGAGCAGCTTAATGCCCAGACGATCGGTGTCGGCCTTCATGTCGTTGTAGTAGCTACGAACCTGCGGGGCAAGCACGATAACGTCGTACTGATCCATGATGGCAGTGTGCTGACCATAGGCGCCTGCGGAGGAAGCGATGTTCTCTCCGGTCTGCGCGGCACCTTCCTTGATGGCGTTGGCGAGCATGGCAGAGGTGCCGGCGCCGGCGCACAGGACGAGGACCTTCAGACCGTCGACATCCTTCTTGGCGGATGTGTCGGCGGCGGGCTCGGGCTGATCGGCGACAGGCTCGCTGTCGGTGGCGGCAACGGTCGGCTCGACGGAAGCGGTAGTCTGCTCGACGGCGGGCGCAGAGGTGCTGGCGGCGATGGTGGCAGCACCATCGGACTCGAGACCCAGCTCGGCGGCGCGCTCGGCCTCCTGGTCACAGAGCAACTTATCGTATGCCTTTAAGAACGGCAGGTAGATGATGGCGTCCAGCAAGATGATGATTGCGACAAACACCAGGGCGATAAGCTGGAAGTTTGTGGTGATGAAGATGCCGATGGGGGCAGGAGTAGCCCAAGGCACCACGAAGGAGAAGCCGTTCATGCCCACGTTATCGATAAAGAACTTGGCAACACTCACATTGACGCAGCCGGCGGCAACAAAAGGGATGAGCATGTAGGGGTTAAGGATCATCGGCGCGCCAAAGAGCAGCGGTTCGTTGACGGCGAAGGCAACAGGAACAATCGAGGCCTTACCGACGGCTTTGAGCTGCTTGGACTTCATAAAGAGAATCAGCAGAAGCGGCACGATGAACGTGGCGCCGGTGCCGCCGAACTCACCCACGAGCGACATGTTAAAGGTGAGGGAATGGGCGGGGTGACCACCGGCCAGCAGAACCTGCAGGTTCTCGGCCTGGTTGGCAAGACGGATGGGGTCGATGCCCGGCTGGACGATCGAAGGACCGTGGACGCCGATGAACCAGAAGAACGCGGTGGCCGCCTGAATAAGGATAAGGCCAGGATAGGTTTCTGCTGCAGTGAAGAGCGGGGAGAGCAGCTTGATGAGCAGCTCGGAGAACGGAACGCCCATGAGGTTGCGCACAACCACATCGATGATGCCGCAGATGATGACGGCGCCGCCAAAGGGGATGATGTCACGGAAGTTCTGAGCGATGGCGCCCGGGACCTCCTTGGGCAGCTTAATGGTCAGATCGCGAGAGACGCAGAACTTATAGACCCAAACGGTAATGAACGCGGCGATATAGGCCGAGAACAGACCACGCGTACCCATGCTGGTGCAATCGAAGACCGAAAGCTCGGAGCCGTTGAACTTGGTGGTGAACTGCGTGACTGCGAGCAGCAGCATGCTGCACTGGGCGGCCACCATGGTGGAACCGTCGTTGAGCACCTTGCCGGCGGGCATGCGACGGTTCATGGAAGCCGTAAAGTTCTTGGCGGTGGTGCCGGCAACCATGATGCCCATGACGCCCATGGTGAAGTTGTACAGCTTGTTGCACCAGTCGATGAGCGGCTGGGGCAGCGTGATGCCAACTACGCCAGGAAGGGTGGCAATGAGCAGAAAGATCGAAGAGGTGAGGACGATGGGCATGCACCCAAGGAATCCGTCCTTAATAGCCTGGAGGTAGATGTTCCTCGAGATCTTCTCAAAGAACGGCTGATGCTTTTCGAGCATCTTTACGATGGCGTCCATAAAGCTCCTTTGCTACTTGATGCGCGATGCATGTGGATGGAACTGGTCGTCGATGGATGGTCAGGACTGCCCGGAAACCTTCCTGCTTAAGGAAGGCATTGCGAAATGACAACGTAAGACATTTTTGGAAGAGCAACAAGGATACACGGGTGAGCGGTCGATATTGTCCGGTAAACGGTTGATTTATCAGTCAGGCAGGTAGTGTATGCTAGAACGCAAAAAACAAGCGATAGAGAACCGAGTGGAGAAGCAGTGGCAACGATGGACAAGAAAAATGTCTCAATGAATGATGTGGCAGTTGCCGCGGGCGTTTCTCTCAAGACGGTTTCGCGTGTGATCAACGAGCCCAATAGCGTGCGAGAGTCGACACGCGATAAGGTCCATTCGGCTATGGAGGCGCTCGGGTTTCGAACCAACTTTGCCGCGCGTTCGCTCAAGTTGGGCCGTTACGGGTGCATCGGCGTGGTGATGTTCCACTTGTCGGGCGGCGCCGTGGACATGATTGACGGTATCGCCGATGCCGCCGAAGAACGCGGCTTTGCGCTCACGATGATTAAGAAGCGGGCGGGGGAGAAGATGACCCTTGCCGAAGCGGCGCGTAGGATGTCGCAGCTGCCTGTTGATGGCATGATCTTCAACCTGCGTCAGATGGTCGATGACTTTGATACCTTTGAGGCACCGAAGGACCTCAAGACGGTGATTATCACACCGATGGAACATCCTACCTGCTCCACCGTCAGTGACGACCAAGAGGGCGGCGCGCGCATGGCGTGCGAGTACTTCTTGAACCACGGGCATAAAAACGTGTACTTCGTCTCTGGTAAGAAAGAGTCGTTGTCGAGCCAGTGCCGTATGAAAGGTTGGCGTGCGGCACTCGAGGCGCGTGGCATTGAGCCGCCCGAGCCTCTGCAAGGCGATTGGAATGCGGATAGTGGCTATGCCGCGGGCCTTGTGCTTGCCGATAAGCCCGATTGCACGGCGGTCCTCGCTGCTAACGACTGCATGGCAAACGGCGTGATGATGGCTCTACGTGACAAAGGGCTCAGTGTGCCCAATGATGTGTCCGTGATCGGCTTCGACGATGAGCTCTATAAGACGATTCCCAACTCGATTCTGACGTCGGTGAAGTTTCGCCACCGCGAGCTGGGCGTCCGTGCGCTCAACGAGGTCGTCGCGGGTCTGGAAGCTCCGAGCTCCAGAAGCCGTACGCTCGTCTCGGGCGTGTTGGTCGAGCGTTCCAGCGTAAAGGACTTGCGGGCGTAGACGTGCTCGGCCTATTCCGTTTGTCTCGATCTGTAACAACTAGACGGTCAAAAGTGGTCTACATGTTACAGATTGAGATTTTCGGCTTGGCCTGTGCGTTCATCTCGATCTGTAACAGCTAGGACCGAAAAACTCGGCTAGATGTTACAGATTGAGATGAACAGGAGGACGGGTGCGGTCTAAACAAAATGGCCCGCGCATCACACATCGATGCACGGGCCATTTATTGTCTGCAAGCGGCAGGTGGTGTCAGCGTCTTATGCCTCGAGGTTTTCCTCGATCCAGGCGACGGCACCCTTGGGATCCTTAGTGAGGTCGATGTACTGTTTGCCCTTGGGCGACAGCAGCGTGATGCCCAGGCGGTCGGTGTCGGCCTTCATCTCGTTGTAATAGGTGCGAACCTGCGGAGCCAGGACGATGACGTTGTACTGGTCCATGATGGCGTAGTGGCTGCCGTAGGCACCGGCGTTGGCGGTAATGTCGATGCCCAGCTCGTCGGCGCCTTCCTTAAGCGCGTTGGCGAGCAGTGCAGAGGTGCCGGCGCCAGCGCACAGAACCAGAACCCTCAGATCCTTGCCCTTAAGGGCGGACGGAGCTGCGGAGGCCTCAGTGGCAGAAGCGGTCTCGACAACAGGAGCCTCAACGGCGGGGGCGGCAGCGGTCTTGACGGCCTTGGTCTCCTCGGCCTCTTCTTCGGCCAGGGTCTCGGCCTCCTGCTTGCACAGGACGTTGTCGTAGGCCTTGCAGAACGGGTAGTAGATCAAGAAGTCAACGACCAGCAGGACGACAACCAGGACCAGAGAGATCGGCTGGAAGTTGGTGTCGATGAAGGTGCCGATCGGTCCGGGGAGTGCCCACGGCATGGCATAGATAAAGCCGTTCATGCCCAAAAAGTCGATGAAGAACTTACCAATGAGGACGTTGGCCACGGGGGCAAACAGGAACGGGATCAGGAAGTACGGGTTGAGGATGATGGGCGCGGCGAACAGCAGCGGCTCGTTGACGGCGAACATCACGGGCACGACAGAGGCTTTGCCGACGGCCTTGAGCTGCTTGGAGCGCATAAAGAGCAGGAAGATGATCGGGACAATGAACGTGGCGCCGGTGCCGCCGAGTTCGCCGATGTAGTTACCGAAGTTTTCGGTCAGGGCGAGGGCGGGGTGACCGCCGGCCTGCAGCGTGGCGAGGTTGGTGGTGATGTTGCCAAACAGCGCGGCGTTGAGGGCAGGCTTAACGACCGAGGGGCCGTGGATGCCCATGAACCAGAACAGCGGGATCATGAACCAGATGAGGGCGAGGCCGGCGTAGGAATCGGCAGCGGCGAACAGCGGGCTCACCAGCGTGGAGATGACGTTGGCAAACGGGACGGCCAAGCAGGTGCGGCAGATAACGTCGATGACGGCGACAAACAGGATGGAGAAGCTGAAGGCGAAGATGTCGCGGAAGTTCTGGGCGATGGCGCCGGGGACTTCTTTGGGCAGCTTGATGGTGATGTCTCGCTTAATGCAGAAGGCATAGATGTTGACCGTGGCAAATGCGGCGACAAAGGAGCTCAGCAGGCCCTTGGTGCCCATGTTGTCGGTAAAGAACACCGAGACATCGGCGCCGTCGATCTTGGCACTCGTCTGGGTAACGGCCAAGATGAGCATAGCGCACATGGCGGCGACCATGGTGCTCGTGGCGTTGATGGCCTTGCCGGCAGGCATGCGGCGGTTCTTGGAGCCGGTCAGCGCGCTTGCGGTGGTGCCGGCGACCATGATGCCCACGACGCCCATCGTGAAGTTGTAAACCTTGTTGCAGAAGTTCACGACGTCGACGTTCCACCAGTCGGGCAGCGTAAAGCCGCCGACCGTGGCGACAACGCCCGGCAGGGTCGAAATAAGCAGGAAGACAGAAGAAGACAGGATAATGGGCATTGCTGCCAAAAAGCCGTCTTTAATGGCCTGAAGGTAGATGTTCTTAGAGACCTTGTCGAAGTACGGCTGACCTTTCTCCAAGAACTTAACGATCGATTCCATAGTTCACGCTCCTCTTTGCATGAAATCTTAATGGCATGGACGTTGAAAACCTATATGGTCTCCCGCTTGCTAAAAGCCCGGGTGCAGGCGGGGCCGGTCCCAGGGGGAGAGAGGGGAGCGGCTGGGTTTGTATCGCATAGGGCCGCTCCCTTCTCGGGGGAAAGCGAGGCGATGCGCTACTGCGCGTCCGCCATAGTGTCGGCGAGCTCCTTGTACCAGAGTGCCGACTGCTTGATGTAGCGTTTTTGCGTGTCGAAGTCGATGTAGAACAGGCCGTAGCGCTTGTTATAGCCATTGGCCCACGAGAACTGGTCCTGCAGGCTCCAGATAAAGTAGCCCTGGACGTCGACGCCCTCGGCGCGCGCCTGGAGCACCTTCTCCATGTGCTGGTCGACAAAGTCGATGCGCTCGGGATCGGCGACGATGCCGTTTGCGTCGGGCTCGGGGTCCTTGTGGCCCAGGCCGTTTTCGGTGATATAGATGACGGGGAGGTTGGGATAGGTGGCGCTGATGTGCTTGAGCGTGTCGTAGAGGCCTTGCGGGTAGATGAGCCAATCCCAGTCGGTGGTGGGGATACCCGGCATATCGACCTGCTGCCCGACGCCCTTAAACTTAAAGCACGAGGTGCCCTTGTCTCCGGTGCCGTTAAAGCTGTTGGTGGACTCGCCATCGTAGGCGGCGATAAACGCCGACTGATAGTAGTTGAGGCCGAACATATCGTTGCGGGGCGCCGCCTTGGCGAGCTCCTCCATGTCGCTGTCCTCAACCGTAAGCGTGGCGTTGTTGGCACGCAGAATCTCGTTGATGAGTGAGAGGGTGCGCGCGGAGTAGTGACCCAGGAAGGCGCCGTCCATGATGAAGTCGGTGTAGAAGGCGTTGTACAGGTCGGCGGCGTGCTGGTCGGCGGGCGAGTCTGTGGCAGGATATGCCGGCGTCAGGACGTTGACCATGCCAATGCGTCCGCCCAGGTGCTCGGTCTCGTCAAGATCCTTATACAGGTTGACGGCGCGGGCGTGGGCAACGAGCTCGTTGTGCTGGCTCTGGATGCCGCTCGTCACATCAAAGTGATGGTTGGGCGGGAAGTTGCCTTGGATGTATTGGGAGTGCGAGAGGCTGATGAGCTCGTTGATGGTGAACCAATTCTTGACCTCGCGGAACTCGCGGAAGCAGAACTCGGCATAGCGCACATAGGCGTCGACGGTCTTGCGGTTGAGCCAGTCGCCCTGGTTGAACAGGGCGGCGGGGGAGTCAAAGTGATGCAGGGACACATAGGGCTCGACGCCATACTTTTTGCAGCAGGCGAACAGCTCGTGGTAGTGCTTAACGCCCTCGGCGAGGGGCTCGGCATCGTCGCCGTTGGGGAAGATGCGGGTCCAGGCGATGGACACACGGATGGCGTTGAGTCCATGCTCGGCAGAAAGGCGGATATCCTCCTCGTAGCGGTTGTAGAAATCACTGGCCGGGTCGGGCAAAAAGCGACCCTGGGCGACAAGGTAATCGTCCCACATGGTCTTGCCCTTGCCTGCCACCTTCGTGGAACCTTCCGTTTGGTACGCGGCGGTTGCGGCGCCCCAAACAAAGCCCTTCGGCAGCTGCTGTACGCGGTTTAGCAAAGACATATGCATACACCCTCTCGTCTCGCTGTTCGATATTGTGCGTTTGCGCTCAGGAGGCTCCCTGGTTAGCGTTCAGCGGTGAAAAAGCCCGATAAACACTATCTTAAAATGATTAGAACCAAAATGAGCACGTGAACATTTGACAATGAGCACGTTAACATCCGGCTGGGATGTATAGAAACAAAACAACTTCAAACAGCCGCGAACGGTTGTATTTGTTCGGTAAG
>JAUMNV010000190.1 GCA_031295725.1 Collinsella sp. | reverse complement strand
AGAGATTGCCCCACGAGCAGCCGCCGCAGATGCCCACGAAGGGGCAGGGAGGCTGAATGCGATCGGGGCTTGGCTCCAGAATCTCGGTGGTGCGGGCGCGCATGAACGACTTGCCGTCCTGTACGACCTCGGCCTCGACGGCGTCGCCTGCCACGGCGCCCTGCACAAAGACGGCCTTGCCGTTGTCGGCGTGCGCCAGCCCGTCGGCGCCGTAGGTCATCGATTCGATAGTGAGCTTCATATCCCTGCCTGTCATTCGCGTTGTTGTCCGCACAATGGTAGCAGGGAAAAGCGCCCCGCATCCGAGGCTTTCCTCAAATGCGGGGCGCTTCTACAAGCTGCTTCTACAAACGACTATTTCGTCTTGCCGGTAATGAGCGTCTTAAGACCCAGGCCGATCAGACCCAAGCCCATGCGCACGCGGCCGGGGCGATGGCGCTCGATGGCCTTGGTCTTGCCGGCGGGCTTATCGCGACGGGCGTTCGGCTCGGGTGCGGGCTTGGTGACCTGCGGCTCGGGCCGAGGTACAGGTGCGGGCTTGGGCTCAATGACGGTCGCCTGGACCTTCTGAACCTCGGGCGCTTTCTCCACGGCGGGCTCTGCGGCAGCCTCGGGCTCATTCACCGGGGGAGCGGAAACCGCTTCCGGTTTGGCAACTGCCCCATGTTCAACCTCGGCCTGAATAGCTTCTTCGGCCACGCGTTCCTTCTCCTGTGCGCGCTGCTGCGCGGCGGCCTCGGCGTTGCGATAGGCACGCTCCAGCAGGGCTTCCTGCGAGTTAAAGGGCCTCTCGCCTTCGTGGCGCTCCACGGGGACCCAGGTGCCGTCGCTCGTGAGGCTGCGGGCCTTCACGTTGTCGCGCAGCTGCATGCCCATGTACTCGTGCACCAGGGCGCGACAGGTGGGGTCGAGCACGGGGAAGGCGATCTCCACGCGGTGCTCGGTGTTGCGCGTCATCATGTCGGCCGAGCTCAGATAAATCATGTCCGAGTCCACGCCAAAGGCGTAAACGCGCGCATGCTCCAAAAAGCGTCCGACGATAGAACGGACATGCACATTCTCGGTCTTGCCCGGAACGCCCGGCTTGAGGCACGAGATGCCGCGGATGATCATGTCCACGCGGACTCCTGCGCACGATGCCTCAGCGATCTTGTCGATGACCTCGCGGTCGGTGAGCGAGTTGAGCTTAAAGAACACACGGGCGGGCTCGCCAACGAGGGCGCGCTGGATCTCGCGATCCAGGCCGCGCATGATGAGCGGCTTCAGGCCGACCGGCGCCACGCCCAGGAAGCGGTAATCGCCGCGCAGGTTGCCCAGCGACAGGTTGCGGAAGAACAAGTTGGCGTCCTCGCCGATGCCGGGATGGGCGGTCATGAGCATAAAGTCGCTGTAGAGCTTGGCCGTCTTCTCGTTAAAGTTGCCGGTGCCCAGCAGCGTCAGGCGTGTAAGCGCCATGCCCTCGCGATAGGTGAGCTGGCAGATCTTGGAGTGGCACTTAAAGCCCTCGGAGCCGTAGATGACGGTGCAGCCTGCCTCTTCCAGACGCTCGGCCCACTCGATGTTGTTCTGTTCGTCGAAGCGGGCGCGGAGCTCCATGAGCACCGTGACCTCTTTGCCGTTCTCGGCGGCATCGATCAGCGACTCGCACAGGCGGCTCTGCTTGGCCACGCGGTAGAGCGTGATTCGCAGCGAGATGCACTCGGGGTCGTAGGCGGCCTCGTGCACCAGATCCAGGAAGGGGTTCATGGCCTCATAGGGATAAAAGAGCAGCTTGTCGTGCCGAAGTACCTGCTCGCGGATGGAGCGGGTCATATCGATGGTGGGGTTGGGCTGCGGCTTAAACGGCGTAAAGAGCAGCTCATTGCGCAGGTGCTCGGGAATCTTGCCCTCAATGCCAAAGACATAGCCCAAGTTGAGCGGGGTATCGCAGGTAAAGACCGAGCGACGCGAGAGCTCGAGCGCTTTGCGGATGGTCTTGAGCGTTGCTTTTTCGAGTGAGCCCGAGACGGCGAGCACTACCGGCTGCAGGCGCAAGCGCTTCTTGAGGATGCGCTTCATGTGCTGGCGGTAATCCTCTTCCTCCTCGACGCCCTCGCCGTCCGGGTCGATATCGGCGTTGCGGGTGACGCGGATGAGCGCGCGGTCGAGCGGCTTATAGGAGCCAAAGCAGCTGTCCAGGCAGGCGAGAATGACGTCTTCGAGCAGAATGTAGGAGTAGGTGCCGGTGGGCGAGGGGATCTCGACCACGCGGTTCATCGAGGCGGGAATCTCGATCAGGCCCAGCAGACTTTCCTCGTTGGTGACGCCGTCCAGGCCGCAGGCCAGGTAGAGTGCGCCGTTGCGCAGGTTGGGGAAGGGGTGGCGCGGGTCGATCACCAGCGGTGAGATGACCGGCGACACGTAGGCCTGGAAGTAGCGGGTAACAAAGGTGCGCTCCTCGGGCGTAAGCGAATCGATGCGGGCGCGGTGAACGCCCAGGGTGTCGAGCTTGCCCTCGATGCTCTTAAAGATGGACTCCCAACGGGTAAGGAGCCCGGGCATTTCAGCCATGACGGCATCGACCTGTTCGGAGGCGGTCATATTGCTCTTGTTGTCAACAGGCTGTTTTTTGAGCTCAGCAAGGTCGGACAGGCCACCCACGCGCACCATGAGGAACTCATCGAGGTTTGACTCGAAGATCGAGACGAACTTAAGGCGCTCGAACAACGGCACGGACTCATCGAAGGCCTCGTCGAGCACACGGTTGTCAAAGCGCAGCCAGCTGAGCTCTCGGTTCTGCGTGTACGAGAAGTCGCGCGGCGGCTTGCGCAGCTTTGCGGCGGCTTGCTTTTTTTCGATTTTGCTCGGCATATGCATCTGTCCGTTCAGTCCCCGCAGGGGACGGTAGCCTAACACTATTCACTATTGTCTCAATTTAGTCGACCTGTGGCACGGACGTATTGTGCGAACGGTATCTTTACCTACTTCTTACGCCGGCAAGGCTTGCAACTAACTGCCCGACTCGTTTTGAAAACAATCTATATCCATACTCAACTGGTGAGGATGTATGAATAAGAATGATTGCTAGCTGAATATAATCGAATCCAAATTGAATCATTGACAGACGACATATATATGCAGAAAACAGTTTTAGCTATGCAATTCCTAAACATGAAATTATTTGTGCAATCTTGCTCAATTCCTTAGAAAAAAGAACGATTACCTTTGAAAACCTGCTTTAGAGAACTGAAGTGCATCATGGGGGAATCATATGCGATATACCGTTCATCGCACTTTGCTGACCGTTCGGGGGCGAGGTGGAATTGCGGGTGGTTTTTGGATATAACTAGAGCTGTCAGCAAGCAGCGTCCCATACGGAGGGGCGCTGATACATTCGGCCAGTAAGGCCCGAAAGAAAGGTAGGAGGCCATGACGAAAGGTCTGCACGTGCCTTCCGAGATCGGCAAGC
>JAUMNV010000183.1 GCA_031295725.1 Collinsella sp. | reverse complement strand
CGCACTGCGAGCCCGATGCCGCCAGGGACCCGGTGCCGCGAAGCGTCAGGCTGCCCCACACCTCCATGCCGCACTGCGTGATGTCCGCATCGGGCGCATTCGACTCCGTCACCGAGTTTTGCCCGGCGAGCGTCACGACCAGGTCGCCGTCGGCGGCGGTGGCGTCGCCCGCGTAGCCGTCAAGCTCCAGATGGCCGGCATCGGTCCAGGCCCAGCTGGGGCCCGACACGCCCGGCTCGCAGTACGTCGCGCCCGCGATAAACAGGCTCTCCGCGCCCACGGCACAAGAAGGCCCGCCCAGCAAAACGCATAGGCAGGCCATGGCAGCGATCGCGATGTGATGACGGCCGGTGTGGGACTCGGCGGCAAACATAGTCGCTCCGATCTTCGCAGGAGCCAATAGAATATGCACCCGAAAAATGCCCTGGTAGCAGCACCTATTAGTTTAGCGAGATCGATGCGGGAGCAAAGAGAAATCGCGTGGGCAATGTCCACAATTAGGTGTAAATCGTTTTGCCAGCCGGTGAAAGGGAGAATCAGCTTCCGAATTCGCCCTTCACGTTTCTGATGATGTTGTTTGATAAATGGTTCCGATAGTCCATAAAAGATGGTTCATAATAGATTTAGATGAAAAACCTTCGGATTTGTAAGGCGGGGTCGCTAAGACGGTACCGCCTAGTTTTATCAGCGTGCGCCTAACGATCGAGATCACATTCTCCCTCGCGCGCGAAGAAGTCTTGCCCTGCGAAGACTATGATCGGTTGGACAGGCCCGGCGTATATCGCGTACTTCCGTAGTTTTTCTTCGGAATATCCGTATTAAAAATACGGGCAAATTGACCAATTTGCTAAGCTACTTTATCCTGTGTTTCAAATAGACTCAGAAAGCAGAGGAGCCGTGCCATGCTCAAGAAGTTTTCGGTTTCAAATTTCAAGTGCTTCAATAAGCGAATTACATTTGATCTATCCGATCCCGCCAACTATTCATTCAATCAACAGGTAATTCAGGATGGCATTAAGGCAAAGGGCATCATATATGGTGCGAATGGCAGTGGAAAGTCCAATTTCGCCCTCGCGATATTCGACATTGTTCTGCATCTGACCGACAAGGAAAAGCTGCTCAAAAAATACTCGCCATACCGGTGCCTTAATTCAAAGAGTTCAATTACAGAGTTTCAATACGATTTTGTCTTCGACAATATCGAGGTCGTATACCGCTACGGGAAAACCGACCCACAGACGCTTGTATACGAGAGTCTGTACATTGCTGGCGTGGAGGTCTTGAGCTACAGGTTCGACGCTCAAACGGGCCATGTTGACCTGCCGGGCGCCGAGTCCCTCTCGCTTTCTACCGATCTCCCCACTGAGTCCGACAGGCTGTCGCGTGTCAAATATGTCAAGAGCAATGCAATACTGCGAGATGAGCCGTCTGCCAGGGCGTTTAGAGCCTTCACCTCCTTTGTCGACAACATGCTCATGTTCTACTCGCTCGATGAGCGTGGATATCAGGGGCTTTCGGTTGGCTCGGATATCTTTATCCAGGGCATTATTCGCGAAGGAAAGATGGAGGACTTCCAAGAATTCTTGCGCCAGCAGGGAATCTCCCTGAACCTCGTATCCGTGGACGTGAATGGAGTTCCCGAGCTTTATTGCAGGTTCGAGGGCGGTACCGTTCCGTTTGCGTCGGTCGCCTCGACAGGCACCATGTCACTTGCTCTGTACTACTACTGGTATATCAAGATGAGCAAGGCTTCCTTGGTCTTTATCGATGAATTCGATGCCTTTTATCACTTTGAATTGTCCCGGTCGATCGTGGAGATGCTACGGGACCTTGAGGGTGTCCAGGTTTTCATTACGACGCACAACACGGACCTTTTGACGAACGACCTCATGCGTCCCGATGTCTATTTCATTCTCAAGGAGGGGGAGATTCGCTCGCTGGAAAAGCTAACACCCAAGGAGCTCAGATTGGCGCATAACCTCCAGAAGATGTTTAAGGCCGGTGCTTTCGATGGCTAGCCCGGTCACGCTCTTCATCGTTGAAGGAGAGTCGCGTGACCTGCGCTTTGCGGAGAAGATGAAGGATCTTTTTCTGAAAGGGAGAGATGACCTGAGGGTGATCTGTCTGCCAGCGGCGCAGAACATCTACATGCTTTACGAGCGGCTTGCAGAGGAGGACTTCGATCTGGATGTTGTGGAGGTACTGAGAGAAACGGTGCCTTCTGCTGCAAAATGTCTAGAGGGCGTGGAGAGGGATTCTGTTGATGAGGTCTTTCTCTTCTTTGACTACGACTCTCATCAGAACAATGCGCCTGGATGCGAGTCCGATGCCCTTGTGGAGGCGATGCTCCTCGCATTCGATAACGAGCACGAGAGCGGAAAGCTCTATATAAGCTACCCGATGGTCGAGGCACTGTACGATTATCGCGCAGGGCAGTGCCAGGCGCATTCAGGCTGTTTTGTTGACAACTCGGAAATCGCTCAATATAAAAATAAGTCGGGAGAGGGAAACGTTAACGTGGGGAAGCACATGGAGCTTCCCCAATGGAAAGATGCAATCGCTGCCTTCGTATTGAGATGCAAGTGCCTGCTCGGTCTCGATGAGGTTTCATTTGAGACGTATCGAGAGCTGGTTACGGTCGATGCGATCTTCCGCGAGGAGAAAAGGATGCGGATCGAGGACGGTTCGGTGTTTGTGCTATCGGCTTTTCCAGAGTTTCTGCTCGACTATTTCGGTGATAAGTTCTTTAATTCCATGGCTCCGATGCGCCACCTTAAGTTCGATGATTGCCCCCGAGGAAATGGATGAGACGCAATTAATCTCGCGGGTACAGGTTCTCCTGTCTAAATTGTGAACTCGGCATAAGAGACGTTGTTGGCCATGCCCCGGACAGCATCCAGTCGATGATGTTCTCTTGCCTGATGCCGCCGCGACCTCCCACGTCAACGCGGTCGAGCGTGAGCGGGGTCTTCGGATAGTTGTTCCGAATCGCCTGCAGCGGCGCGAGCTCGGGAAAGTACCTCACTATCAGCTTCCCCCACTCCGACTTCGGGTTCACGCAGGTGATGTGGAACCCGTTAAGCCCAGCTTGGACAAGCTGTTAGGAGACTGGCATTTCGCCTGCGTCGATCTCGAGAGGATCGGCGACAAGGTTGCGAACAAGGACTGGAAAGGTCATTATGAGGGGTAAATAAGATGACAGACAACACGTATTCGGGAACTCTAAAATTCAAAGATGTTGATTTTGTCTTTGTGTTCGATGGCTCTGAGCTTGTTCTCATCCCGCCCAAAGAACGCAAGAATGACATTATGTGGGGTTGGCTAAAAAAAGAAATTTGCCCCGGTGTGTATACATCCGGCGACCCTTTGACTGTTGATGTGCCTTATCTTGACGGCTTCTGCAACGAGACAAGCAAGCGATTGATCTTTTTGACCAGGGAGGAATCGACTGTCGGAAGTCGAAATTCGACTCTATATATCAACGTTGCTGGGTATCTGGAATGTAGCCCGAATACCAATGGTTTTTGCAGGATGACTCTATCCGGCAGGGCCTTGAATTACATTCATCCGGTTAATAGGGCATTCTCGCAGGTATTTGATTCTGACGACCTTACAGAAAAGGGAATCATCTCTATCAGGACAAATGGATTCGACAGAACTTCGACCGTGAAGAGAGCATTTCGCTTTGAGGGCAGAGATATCGCGGCGTATTTCTCAGTTGGGTGGACATGCAGTATGAAAATTAGTACTCCACCCATCACCCTTAATTCCAGCATGATTTTCGAGTTTGATGAAACGGACGATTACTGGTTTTTCTATCGCCTGTGGCATGCAGCAGAAGACTTCCTCAAATATCTGACATTCAGCAAAAACACACTAATTGAGGATTGCAGCCTGCAGGCTATGTACGACGACTCGCATTACCCCAGCACAGCTGAATTCAAGCTAGCGAGATCCTCAGAGCCATTTGATACCAAGCCTCTTGAAAAAGGTCGATATATTCAGCTGTCTTTGCTGGACCCGTATGAGATTAAAATGTTTGGAGCGATTGCAGACGGAGAAATCTACCTAAGGCATATTCCTGAAACATACGAAAAGGGACATACGCTCGATGCATCGGACTTCGTGCTGACTTCCGCAGCATTTGAATGGGAATTTGACCAAGCGTATCCAAGCGGAGTTGTCAAATCAGAAGCTCGAGTGGCTGCTGAGCAACGAGCATCAGCTCAGATGGATGAATGCATTAACCAAAGCTCCGGAAAAGCTAAAAAGATATTGAAATATGCAAAGAAGAGCATCGGCTTTAGCAATCTGGAATCGAAGATAGTACAGGCTGGTCGAGATTTTCATGAAATGATTGGGGTATTTGGGGAAGGTCTATACAAAAGGAATGATGAGGAATTTTCCTACGAAGTCATTGGAAGCAGGCTGGCTGAGCAAAGAAATGACTTTGCCCATGGAAACATTGACAAGGATTTCAAAGGTGCTGCCATTCTTGATTTGCTGCTTCTACGCTATCTTGTCTATGCAATGCAGCTGAAGCGCATCGGTGTCTCAGCTGCAAATACTCGCAGAGCGATAAATGAGCTATTTGGCTTAATGTATTACCTCCCTGCAGAAGACGGTGACACAGAGACGGTGGCCAAGAACACTGAGATAAATGAGCCGAACAACGAAACCGAAGGCAATGCAGACGAAATCGTAGAAGCGGAATAGAATGGTTCCCGACTGCTGACGCTCCTATTTGGCAAGGTGTTTTTTAGAATCCATTTTGCGCTCGGCCTCGAAGGCCTGCCTGTCCCAATCGAGCGGAAGTCCGGCCTCGACCCATGCCTCGTAGGCCCTCCTTATGGGCTTGAGCTCCCTTTGGCCCCTCTCCAGCATCGAGATGTACTTCTCGCTGGTGCCCAGTATGGACGCCGCCCTCACCTGGCTGACCTTCGCCGCGCGCCTGGCCGCCACGAGTTCCGAGGCGTCCTCGGGCCTCCTGATCTCGTGCGGGCGCATCAGCGCCCGGTACGCCTCCCTGGCCACGTAGCGCTTGAGGCACCTCATGACCTCCCTGTCGCTCTTCCCCCGCGCCCTCGCCCTCTCGGCGTACTCGGCGGTCTCGGGGTCGCGCATGACCCTCTGCCTCGCGATCTCGTGCAGCGCGCTGTTCGCCTGCCGGTCGCCGCCCCTGTTGAGCCTGTGCCTCACGGTCTTGCCGCTCGAGGCGGGGATGGGGCAGGCGCCGCATATCGCCGCGAACGACGCCTCGGAGCGCAGCCTGCCCGGGTTGTCCCCGGCCGCGACCGCGAGCTTGGCCGCGCTCACGGGCCCGCACCCGTACATCGCCAGCAGCGCGGGGCAGTTCTCCTCCAGGGACGCCTCGATCGCGCGCTCCATGTCGAGCGCCGCGTCGCGCGCCGCCGCCCACAGGTCCGCCAGCGCGCCGAGCGCGGCGCCCAGCGCGCCCTCGGCGCGCACGGAGGGCAGCTCCTCCATCAGCCTCGGCCTTCCCATGCCGCGGAACCTCGACCTGAGCCCCTCCGGCGCGGTGGTGAGCAGCGACCTCGCGGTGTTGATCGCCGAGGTCCGCGCCTTCACCGCCCCGGAGCGCGCCGCGAGCATGCAGCGCACCCCGTCGACCCACCCGTCCTGGTGTTAGCGCTAATCTAAAATTGACCACTTTCGCAAACGCATCTCGCCGAATGCGCTAATGCGCTTTCGCCGACCCCGCTAACGTACTTTCACCAACTGCGCTAACGGAACTATGCTCCGATCGGGTATCCGACCCGGGAGG
>JAUMNV010000160.1 GCA_031295725.1 Collinsella sp. | reverse complement strand
TCTTGCGCAGGTCCCGCGCAGGGAATTTTGACAGCAAGGCCCCGGCACGGTATACGCGCTCAAACAGGACTATGCAGTTGTTAATTGGAAGCAAAAGCCTTGGCGGCCCTACAGCTCGCGCAGGGTGTTGAGAATCGTGCGCAGCGACGCATACATCTGCTCGCGCTGCTCCACACCCATAGCCTTACCGGTGGTATCGAGCACCTCGCGAATGATGCGGTCCGCTTCGCTCATGCTCTCGCCGCCCAGAGCGGTCAGGCGCACCGGAGCACGATACTTAACGGCGGCATCGCCCGAATCGTCGACCTCGACGTAGCCGCCCTCCTCCAGATGCGCGAGCGTACGCGAGACGGCGGCGCGGGTCACGCCTGCCATGCGAGCCAGGTCAGCGCCAGTCAGGCCGTCCTTGCTGCGCTCAAGATAGTAAAGGCACATAACGTCGGAGCCCTTGAGGCCCAGCCTTGCGCCCTCGGATGTCTTAATGCGCTGAATCTCCTTGTAGAGCCCGCTGATCAGTCCGACAAAGTCCTCGAAACGTGTCTCGTCGTTCTGCTGCATGGGAGACGACCGCCTTTCGCTTGCATAATGCTTACGGGTAAACATCTTAGTCGCATAAGGCGACACCCGTACCCAAATTCCCCATTTGTTAACCCATCAACATAAAAACCACCACAAAGGGGACAGGCACCTTTGTGGTGGTTTGGGCCGAGCTACAGTTCCACGCGCGGGTTATCGCGGGTCACAAGCGTCTTAACGACAACCGTCGCTCCCAGATAGCGCTCGAGCAGCTCGGCTAAGCGATCGATCGCAGCCTGGCAATCCCCCATCCGCTCGGGCTCCACGCACTCAATCGCCAGGAACGCATCGGCCGAATCGTCGGACAGGGCCGTTCGAACGCCGTCGCGCCAGTTCCAGCAGCGGCACACAGCGCCTGCATCGTCGATATAGGCGAGCTCGCCGGGCAGCGTCGGGTCATCCGCCTCCTCGCCAAGCGGCAGAAACGCATCGCCACCGTCGGTCACCTTCAAGCGAAGATCCCCCTCAATCGTATGCAGATCCTCACCGCCAACGGGCAGCGCATAGGTCAGCGACACCGTGTTGTAAATATCCACCGCCGGTGTGATATGACCGACCGGCTTACCCTTGAGCACGCGCTTGAGCAAGTTCTCGATCGAGCAACGCGCGCCCTTCTTGGTCTTGAACAGCCGGTACGCGTCACGCCATGCCTTGACCGGCGCATTCTCGCTGATGGTATCGCTCGTCAGGTGGCGCTCCGCATCGATGTTGGCGCGGTCAAGCAGCGCGGCGATCGCATCCACGTCCTCCTGGGGAATCTGAGCCGCAGGCTTCATGCCCTTTACGACCACGACGCCGACCGCCGCCTGTGGAAACAGCTCCCAAAAAGAATCCTCGGCAACAAAGCCCTTCATACGCTCTCCCTTCAGTGTGCGCCCCCGAGCGAGGGCGTCTAAACAAAAAGCGCTCTAACAGCGGCCACCTTCAAAGTCCTACGGTGCCGCCACAAGAGCGCTTACGCTGTCCCCATCCGGAGAAGGGGACGATATGTCAGGCGTATTGTAACCCGAGTCATCCACGCGAGCAAAACCACCACAAAGGTGTCTGTCACCTTATGGTGGTTTTGGATCTGAGGCGACGCTAGTGGCGGAGTCCCAGCAGGCCGCGGCCGCGATGACGGGCCTCGGCGGACACCTGGGCGTGCGGGCCGGCGGCTTTGACAGACTCGGGCAGGTGCGAGTACTTCTTCTCGAAGTTCTCCTCGAACATCACCGCCAGGTTGTGCGCGGCCTCGTCGTAGCGCGCGGTGCTCTGCCAGTACTGGCGCGGCACCAGGATGCCGTCGGGCACACCGTGACACGTGGTGGGAATGTCGACATTAAAGATATCGTCGTGCACAAACTCGCTGTCCTCGATGGTACCGTCGAGGGCGCGGGCCACCAGGGCGCGCGTGTAGACAAGCTCGATGCGATGGCCCACGCCATAACCGCCGCCAATCCAGCCAGTATTGACCAGATAGACGCGGGTGCGACCGTCGGCGATACGCTCGCCGAGCATCCTGGCGTAGACCATGGGGTCGAGCGGCATAAACGGCTCTCCGAACAGCGAGGAGAACGTAGGCGTGGGCTCGGTGACGCCAACCTCGGTGCCGGGGATCTTGGCGGTGAAGCCCGTCACAAAGTGATACATGGCGGCGTCGGCCGTCAGGCGCGAGATGGGCGGTAACACGCCAAAGGCATCGCAAGTCAAAAACAGCACGACGCTCGGGGTGGTGCCCATACCCTTGGTCCACGCGTTGGGGATATGCTCGACGGGATAGGCCACGCGCGTGTTGTGCGTGATCGAAATATCATCGTAATTGGGCTTGCGGCCCTCGTCGAGCACCACGTTTTCGCAGATGGCGCCAAAGCGAACGGCATTGAAGATCTCGGGCTCGTGGAACGCATCCAAGCCCTCGCACTTGGCGTAGCAGCCGCCCTCGATGTTGAAGATGCCCATGTCGGACCAGCCGTGCTCGTCATCGCCGATCAACAGGCGCGTGGGGTTGGCCGAAAGCGTGGTCTTGCCGGTGCCCGACAGGCCAAAGAACACCGCGGTCTCGTGCGTGACGGGATCCATGCTGGCCGAGCAATGCATGGGCAGCACGTCGTCTTCGACGGGAAGCAGGTAATTCATAACGCTGAAGATGGACTTTTTGATCTCGCCGGAGTAGCCGGTACCCGCGACCAAAATCACACGCTCCTGGAAGTTGATGACCACGGCGGCGCTGGAGTTGAGACCCTTGATGGCGGGATCGCACTGGTAGCCCGGCGCGGCAAGCACGCAGAAGTCCGGCTCGCCGGTGCGCGCGATTTCGCGGGCGAGCGGGCGGGCGAGCATCTGCTTAATGAAGAGCGCCTGGCTGGCACGCTCGCAGGCGACGAGCAGACGGCGCGTGTGATTGCGGTCGGCGCCGGCCATGCCGCGGGTGACGAACACATCGCGCTCGTTGAGATAGTCGACGATGCCGGCCTTGATGGCCTCGTAGCTCTCGAGCGGCAGCGGGCGGTTGACGGCGCCCCAGGCGATCTTGTCGTGCACGTCGGGCGTGTCGGCGATAAAGCGGTCGTTGGGCGAACGTCCGGTACGCTCCCCCGTCTCGATCACCAGCGCGCCGTTGGATGCCATGCGGCCTTCTTCGCGGCGGATAGCGTGCTCGACGAGCTCCGCGGCGGGCAGATCGACCAGCAGACGGGGTTGATTCTCGGCGGGATCTTCGACCAGCGTAATACCAAAATTGGACAGAACTTCTGCAGGGGTAACACCAGGCATGGGGCCTCCTTTAAAAACGCGGCACGTGGACGCGGCGCGCACTTTACTCACGTAAAGCCCGTTGTACCCGATATGCAAAAACGTTTTTGCGGCAAGGGCGGCAAGCCCGCCCAACGGTCAAAAATCGCAGGCAAGCGGCCCAGTCATTGGGGACGTTCTTAAACGACTAGTCATTGGGGACACTCTTGAACAGGCAACATTCAAGGAGTATCCCCGGATGCCGGCACTTAGGGACGTTCCCAAAGTGCCGGCACATAAGGAACGTCCCTAAGTGCCGACTACCGAATGGCGCCGCCGAAATTATCGAACAACCTGTTCAAAAACACGAGCGGACACCGCGGTGTCTATACTAGAGCGCAGCAATAGAAAGGACCCCGCTTTGAGCATCACGCCCCTCGATAGCATTCGCCGCGCCATCGCCCGCCGCAACGGCATCTCCAACCCCGCTGCATCGAAAGACGGCGCCGCGAAGGCCCAGGGCGGCCGCATCGAGAACGGCCTCTTCCCTGCCTCCCACACGGCCGAAGAGCTCGCACGCATCCATGAGCTGAGTCAGCGCAACGCCGGCGGACCCGATAGCAGCCAAGCCACACGTCGCCGGCGCGAACGCGATCGGGAGCCCGGCCCCGTCCGCCGTATGGTCAACGCTTGGTGGAACCGCCTGCTCGGCGCCGTCTACGGCGGCGGCTTCTCCATGCAGGAAGCGGAATACGAGGAGCACGCCACCCGCCGCGACTATCTCTGGAATACCCTGGGCACCGCCGTGTGGGGCATGGCGTTTCCTCTGCTCACCATCGTGTCGACACAGCTCGCGGGTGCCGAGGAGGCCGGTAAGTTCTCCATCGCCTTCGTCACCGGCACGCTCATCATGATCGCATGCAACTACGGCGTGCGCAATTTCCAGGTCTCAGACATCGACGAAAAGACGTCCTTTGCCTCCTACCTGCTCAACCGCTGGCTTTGCGGAGCGCTCGCCCTAGGCTGCGGCCTCATGTACAGCAGCGCCCGCGGCTATGGCGCGCAGATGGCGACGATCGGCCTGGGCGTCTACCTGCATAAGGTCATCGACGGCGTCGCCGACGTGTACGAAGGCCGCCTGCAGCAGGCCGACAAACTCTACTTGGCTGGAATGAGCCAAACGCTACGCTCCGTCGGCGTCATCGCGGTCTTCAGCGTGGCGCTGTTCCTCACGCGCAGCATGCCCATCGCGGCCATGGCCATGGGTGTCGCCGCGATCGCCTCGCTCGTGCTGGTCACCGCGCCGCTCGCCCTGCTTGAGACCGAAAAATCGCGCCGCGTGAGCCTTCGCGAGGTCGGCCACCTGTTTGTCCAGTGCGCTCCACTCTTTGGTGCACTGTTCTTGTTCAACCTTATCGAGAGCATGCCCAAGTTTGTGATGGAAGGCACACTGGCATACAAATATCAGCTGTACTTTAATGCCCTGTTCTTTCCGGCGCAGGCTATTTTGCTGAGCATTGGATTTATCTATAAACCGCAGCTCCTGCGCTTGTCGAGCATTTGGGCTAATCCTCGCAAGCGTCATCGCTTTGACCTGATTATTGTTGCCGTTATGGCGCTGATCGTGGTCATCACCGGCGTGTGCGCCGCATTTATGGCAGGCCCCGGCATTCCCCTCATGAGCTTTATGTACGGCCTCAACTTTGAGCGCTACCGAACGCTTGCACTGCTAATGGTCGTCGCCGGCGGCGTCACCGCGGCCATCGACTTTATCTACGCCATCATCACGGTGCTGCACCACGCTGGAGACGTCACCAAGATCTACCTGATCTGCTTCGCCGTAAGCGTGGTGCTGCCGGTGATCCTGATTAAGCTGCTGGGTCTGATGGGCGCTGTGGTGAGCTACCTAGCCATCATGGCCCTACTCCTGGTGCTGCTGATAATCGAGTACGCCCACATCCGCCAACGCATCGAACGCGACCGCAACCCATACGGTGCCTAATTGCAGCGGTGGGGGTAGCTAATTTGGGACATCATTCGCCCGGGTTGATGTTCGCGTAGAACTCCGCCCCATCATCGAGCCGCAGGATGCCCACACGACCGAACTCGGAGCCGGTGGCGGCAGCGCAGTCGATGTCGATGCGATCGGGCACGCCGGCAGTGTCCTCGCCGCCCAAGCGCACGATCTGCCCGCGTCCCGATTCCTCATCGAGCCCCGCCAGACCACCGACCTCGCAATAGCGCCCAAGCGATACCGTGGGCGTGTGACCGCTCACCACGACCGGGCCCTTGCCCTCGGCAGAA
>JAUMNV010000152.1 GCA_031295725.1 Collinsella sp. | reverse complement strand
AACTGCCGCTCAGCACGGCAGCCTTGATGAGCCCTTGCCCTTCTCCTGGGAATTATGATCGGGCATCAATCTGCTGAGTGGCCCGAATCCCAGGAGGGGACTCTATATGCAAAAGGAATACCTGTCCGCCGCGGCGGAGGTGCTCAGCGACCAGGGTGTCGATGAGAACCTCGGCCTGAGCGACGACGAGGCGTCGTCGCGCCTCGCTAAGACAGGCCCTAACAAGCTCGAGGAAGCCGAGAAGACGCCGCTGTGGAAGCGTTTCTTTGAGCAGATGGCCGATCCCATGGTCATCATGCTGATCGTTGCCGCCGTCATCAGTGCGCTCACGGGCATGGTCAAGGGCGAGCCCGACTTTGCCGATGTCGTCATTATCATGTTCGTCGTTATCGTCAACTCGGTGCTGGGCGTGGTCCAGGAAGCCAAGAGCGAAGAAGCCCTCGAGGCCCTGCAGGAGATGAGCGCGGCGCAGTCCAAGGTGCTGCGCGACGGTAAGCTCGTGCACCTGCCGAGTGCCGAGCTCGTGCCCGGCGACGTGATCATGCTCGAGGCGGGCGACTCCGTCCCGGCCGACTGCCGCGTGCTCGAGAGCGCTACGATGAAGATCGAAGAGGCCGCCCTTACCGGCGAGTCCGTGCCCGTCGAGAAGCATGCCAACGTGATCGAGCTCGCCGCGGGCACCGATGACGTGCCGCTCGGCGACCGCAAGAACATGTGCTATATGGGTTCCACCGTTGTGTACGGCCGTGGTCGCGCCGTCGTGGTCGGCACCGGCATGAACACCGAGATGGGCAAGATTGCCGGCGCCCTGGCCGAGGCCAAGGAAGAGCTCACGCCGCTGCAGGTGAAGCTCGCCGAGCTCAGCCGCATCCTTACCATTATGGTTATCGTCATCTGCGTCGTCATCTTTGGCGTCGACATCATCCGTCACGGCGTGGGCAACGTCCTCACCGACCCGACTGCCCTGCTCGACACCTTTATGGTCGCCGTCTCGCTTGCCGTCGCCGCCATCCCCGAGGGCCTGGTCGCCGTCGTGACCATCGTGCTTTCGCTCGGCGTGACCAAGATGGCCAAGCGCCAGGCGATCATCCGCAAGCTTTCTGCCGTCGAGACCCTTGGCTGCACGCAGACCATCTGCTCCGACAAGACCGGCACCCTTACCCAGAACAAGATGACCGTCGTCAAGCACGAGCTCGCTGCGCCCAAGGAGAAGTTCCTGGCCGGTATGGCACTGTGCTCCGATGCCCAGTGGGACGAGGAACTGGGCGAGGCCGTGGGCGAGCCGACCGAGTGTGCACTCGTCAACGATGCCGGCAAGGCTGGTCTTACTGGCCTGACTGCCGAGCACCCGCGCGTGGGCGAGGCCCCGTTCGACTCGGGCCGTAAGATGATGTCTGTGGTCGTCGAGACCCTGGACGGCGAGTACGAGCAGTACACCAAGGGCGCGCCCGACGTGGTGATTGGTCTGTGCACCCATATCTACGAGGGCGAAAAGGTCGTCCCCCTGACCGAGGAGCGTCGCGCCGAGCTCGTGGCCGCCAACAAGGCCATGGCCGACGAGGCCCTGCGCGTGCTGGCGCTGGCAAGCCGCACTTACACCGAGGTCCCGAGCGACTGCAGCCCCGCTGCGCTCGAGCACGACCTGGTCTTCTGCGGCCTATCCGGCATGATTGACCCTGTCCGCCCCGAGGTCGCCGACGCCATCCGCGAGGCCCACGATGCCGGTATTCGCACCGTCATGATCACGGGCGACCATATCGACACCGCCGTGGCCATTGCCAAGCAGCTGGGAATCGTCACCGATCGCAGCCATGCCATCACCGGTGCCGACCTCGATCGCATGAGCGACGAGGAGCTCGACGCGCACATCGAGGACTACGGCGTGTACGCTCGCGTCCAGCCCGAGCACAAGACCCGCATCGTCGAGGCCTGGAAGTCGCGCGACCAGATCGTGGCCATGACGGGCGACGGCGTCAACGACGCCCCGTCCATCAAGCGCGCCGACATCGGCGTGGGCATGGGCATCACCGGTACCGACGTCACCAAGAACGTTGCCGACATGGTGCTTGCCGACGACAACTTCGCCACCATCATCGGTGCTTGCGAAGAGGGCCGTCGCATCTACGACAATATCCGCAAGGTCATCCAGTTCCTGCTTTCGGCTAACCTTGCCGAGGTGTTCTCGGTGTTTATCGCCACGCTCATCGGCTTTACCATCTTCCAGCCGGTGCAGCTGCTGTGGGTGAACCTGGTCACCGACTGCTTCCCCGCGCTCGCGCTGGGCATGGAGGATGCCGAGGGCGACATCATGAAGCGCAAGCCGCGCAACGCCAAGGACGGCGTCTTTGCCGGTAATATGGGCCTGGACTGTGTGGTCCAGGGCTTGATCATCACCGTGCTGGTGCTGGCGAGCTTCTTTGTGGGCGTGTACTTTGACATGGGCTACATCCACATCGCCGATATGATCGCCGGCAATGCCGACGAGGAAGGCGTGATGATGGCGTTCATCACGCTCAACATGGTCGAGATCTTCCACTGCTTCAATATGCGCAGCCGTCGTGCGTCGCTGTTTAGCATGAAGAAGCAGAACAAGTGGCTGTGGGCATCTGCCGCGCTGGCGCTGGTACTGACGGTGATCGTGACCGTGCAGCCGACGCTTGCCGAGATGTTCTTTGGCCCCGTGACGCTTGAGCTCAAGGGCGTTATCGCCGCGCTGGGCCTTGCCTTCCTGATCATTCCGTTGATGGAGATCTACAAGGCGATCATGCGCGCTGTGGAGAAGGAGTAACGCTCTCGTCCGGGCCCGCCCCACGCCCTTTCTCCCTCACTGGTCCTCGCGCTTCGCGCTGCGGGATCGTTCGGGAGAAAGGGCTTCCGGGGCGGGCCCTGCGGTATCCTTGCTGGCTTTTCTCCCGCGCGGATGAAAAGGGCTAAGGGAAAGTATGTGAGCTGGTCGAGCGTTTGCTCGACCAGCTCTTTTTTGTGGGTAAAATACCTGCTCAGTTGTGATTTGTGGTGCTGGGAGGCGCTTGTGGGCAAGGCGAAGGCTAAGGCGAAGAAAAAGACGACGGGGGCGCGGGCTAAGCGCGATCGTCGTCGGAAGCTTGCGACCGAAGCTCCCGCGTCTGCCGAGGAGCTGCTGGCAAGCGTGCCGGGACTCGATGCGCTGCAGGATGTTCCGGCGTTCGACGATCTGCCGGTCGATGATGCTCAGCGGGCTGCCTTCGATGATTATTGTGCTCGGGCCGAGGAGCCCGAGCAGATGCAGCTTGGTGCCGTGGTGCGCCTGGATCGTGGGTTTCCGCTGGTGGCGACTGCCGATGACACCTTTCGTGCCGAGCATGCCGTGGGGTTTGCCAAGTCGCGTGGCGAGGACGAGGTTCTGCTGCCCGCCGTGGGCGACCGCGTGGCGGTGCGTCGTGCGCCCGGGCACAACATGGGCGTGATCGAGTGCGTGCTGCCACGCCGCACGAGTTTTGAGCGCTGGCGCGGACGCGCTCGCGGCGAGCGTCAGGTGCTTTGCTCCAACGTGGATAGCGTGCTGATCGTGCAGGCGCTCGGCGCCGGCGAGGTACTGCTCGACCGCGTGGCGCGCTCGCTGGTGTTGGCACTCGACTGCGATGCCGAGCCGGTGGTGGTACTCACCAAGGCCGACCGCTGCGACGCCGATGAGCTCGAGCGCGATCTGGACCGTGTGCACCGCTTGGTGGGTCCGGACGTGCGCGTGATCGTGACGTCCTCTGCCGAGGGTCGTGGCCTGGACGAGGTGCGCGCCTGCGTGCCCGCCGGGAGCTGCGCCATGATCTTGGGTGAATCGGGTGCTGGCAAGTCGACGCTGCTCAACGCGCTGCTGGGTCACGATACGTTGGCGACCGGCGGCGTACGTGAGCGCGATGACCAGGGTCGCCACACCACGGTCGCGCGCGTGATGGTGGCGCTGCCGGGCGAAGCCGGCGTTATTGCTGACGCGCCGGGCCTGCGCAGTCTGCCGCTCGTGGGGCATGAGCGGGGCTTGGCACGCGCGTTTCCCGAGATCGTCGAGGCGTCGCGTGCGTGCCGGTTTGGCGACTGCACGCATACCCACGAACCGGGCTGCGCCGTTCGCGAGGCCGAGGATGCCGGGCAAATCGACAGCCTGCGCCTGGAGACGTTCCAAAACCTGGCGTCATCCATGCGTGTGAGTGCTCAGATGCTCGATCCCGATGTCCATCTGTAATTGAATCTACCTATGACAGCCGTCTCCCAATGGTACGGGAGGCGGCTTTTTTATTGCCGATGCGCCCCTAAACGTGCGTTTTGCTGACGTGCTGACCAAAACCTTGCCACGAGCTTGACGGGCTGGTCAGCTTTTGGTCAGCAATTGGTTTGACACGTAATACCAAAATCGCAATTGCGCCGCTTTGCACTCTGACCGCCCAGACAATGGTGGTACGGGCATTCGCCCGGCACTGCCATGAGAGGAGCGGCCGTGAACAAGAGCAAACGCATCGCCATCAGTCTAATCGCGGGTGTGCTCGCCGCGCTGCTCTGCATGGTCTACGCATCGTCGATTCGCTCGCAGGCTGAGCAGGTCCAGGCCGAGACGCTGGCCAAGTATGGCGGCGATCGCGTCGAGGTGTGCGTCGCGGCGCGTGATATCGATGTGGGCGAGACCCTCGACGAGACCAATGTCATAACCCAGGAATGGCTGGCGAGCCTACTGCCGCGCGATGCGGCGACCGAGTTGCGCCAGGTGCGCGGCGACGTGACGACCTCACGCATCCCTAAAAATGCCGTGATTTGCGATGTCTACACCAAGGCCGAAACCCACACGCTCGAGGTGCCCAAAGGCAAGGTCGCCGTTTCGGTGGCGGTCGATGCCGAGCACTCGGTCGGCGGCGCCACGGGCGTGGGCAGCTATGTGGACGTGTACGTGCAAAAAGATGGCGTGACCGATCGGCTGTGCGGCGCGCGCGTGATCGATACCAGCGAAGTGGCCGGCGCCACGCGCGAAGGCAAGATCGAATGGGTGACGCTGGCGGCCGACCCCGAAGACGTTAAGGAATTGCTGGGGGCCTCGGGCAAGGGGACGGTCAGTTTGACGATTCCCGCCACGGTGCGCGGCAAAAAGAGCGGAGGCGACGAGTGATGAAGGCGATCTGGCTTGCATGCTGCGCGTGTGGTGATTACGGATTGCTGCAGCGGGAAGTCGAGGGTCGCGATGCGGGCGCGCAGGTGCTTCGCGTAGGCGACCTGGATGGGCTGGTGTCCATGGCGCGGGCGTTTCCGTCGCGTCGCGGGGCGGCGATTATCGCGGCAGCCCTGTTCGATGCCGAAGACGTGCGAAAGACTGTTGCACGCCTGACGGCCGAGGGCCGTGTGAGCCGCGTGGTCGTACTGATAGAGACGCTCGATCCTTCGGATATCGAGGGGCTGTTTCGCGCGGGGGCGACCGAGGTTATCGCTGCGCGCAGCATATGCGGCAACGGGCGCGCGGGCGAGGGAACGGTTGATTACGACCGGTGTCTGACGATTGAGCCCGATGCTTTTGTTGATAGGGAACCCGGGGCGCCTCGCGCTACAAGAGGCCCGCGTGTTGATGATTGTGGAAAAGCGGAAGCCGAGCATGGTCGGTGCCCCCGGGATCCCCTTGCATACGATGATGCCGGAGAGCCGGTGCCGTATGGCGAGGAGCTTCTGGCTGTAGATATGGGATACGTGCATGGCGTGAGCCTGGTCGATGAGCTCGACGAGGTTGAGGGGCTTGCTGGGAACGACAATATTCGTGCCGATGCGGCCGTGAAGTCTCCAGACTCGGCCCCGCGGGCCGAGCAACCTGCCATGCCGGCTTGGGCGCAGCATATGAGCGCTGCCGGGGAGACGGGAACGTTGCCGCCCGTGTCGGCGCCGCCTGCCCCCACGCCGCCGGCGGATGCCGCCTCGTCGCATCGAGCCCCGGTTGTCTGCGCCGTCTCGGGTTCGGGCGGTTGCGGCAAGTCGACGATCGTCGCCACCATGGCGCACGCGGCGTCGCTGCTGGGCCTGCGTGCCGCCGTGCTCGACTTGGACCTGATGTTTGGAAACCTCTACGACCTGTTGGGTGCCGATACCCCGCACGACATGGCGACGCTTATCGAGTCATCGGCTGCGGGCGCACTTGCCGAGTCGGACATCGTGGCCGCCTCGATGCGCGTGGCCCCGGGCGTTACGCTTTGGGGTCCGGTCGCCGCGCCCGAACAGGCCGAGCTCATGGCACGTCCGGTGGAGCTGCTGCTAGACGTCTTGCGCCGTGAATCCGACGTGGTTCTTGTCGACACCTCGGTCTTTTGGGGCGACGCCGTGGCGGCCGCAGTGGCGGCAAGCGACCGCTGCCTGGTCGTGGGCGATCCATCGGTGTCGTCTGCGACGTCCGCGGCACGCGTCATCGAGCTGGCGAGCCGTGTGGGCGTGCCACGTACGCGCATGAGCGCCGTGTTCAACCGGTTTGGCGCGCGCGGCGCCGACGAGGATGTCGCCATGCGCTTTGAGATTACCTGTGCGTTAAGCTCCAAGATCCGCATCGCCGACGGCGGGCAGGACTTGGCGGCGCTCATGGCATTCGGCCGTGCTGACGAAGCGGTGGGCCAGACCAGCGCTTTTGCCACCAGCGTGCGCGAAGCCACGCGCGAGATGCTCGTGGAGCTGGGCTGCGCCATCGGTCCCTGGAGTGACATGGTCACCGACCGCGCGACGCGCACCGAGCGCCCGCGCATCCGTCTTCCCTGGTCGCGCGAGGGTGATTCGCGATGAGCTTGCAAACAAGGATTAAGGCGGCCGGCGCGGCCGCGGCGACAGTGCCTGTTGACGCAGGGCGCCACCGTGCCGTCAAGCGCCGCACCAAGCGCGCCGTGATGGACCGCATGGGCTATGACGAGGTGGCGCGTATCAGCGCATACATCGATCCGGCGCGCGCCCGCTCGGAATTGCGTCCTGCGGTGGAGGCGGCGCTCAACGTGGAGGAGGCGACCGACCTGGCGACGCCCGAGCGCGAGACCATCATCGATGAGATCCTGGACGACGTGGTGGGCCTGGGCCCGCTGCAGCCGCTCATCGAGGACGACACCGTCACCGAGATCATGGTCAACGGCTGCCGATCGGCTTTCTTTGAGCGCGGCGGCGTCTTATATCCCATCGAGCATGCGTTTGAGGACGATGAGCAAATCCGCGTGCTCATCGACCGCATCATCTCGCCGCTGGGCAGGCGCATCGACGAGCGCAGCCCCATCGTCAACGCTCGCCTCAAGACGGGCTATCGCGTCAACGCGGTGATTCCGCCTGTGGCGATCGATGGGCCAATCCTCACCATCCGTAAGTTTTCAGACCGCATCTGTTCGCTGGACGAGCTTGTGGGCCTGGGGTCGTTGCCGCTTTGGTATGCGCAGCTGCTGTCGTGTGCGGTATCGCTGCGTCAGGATCTGGCGGTTGCGGGTGGCACGGGATCGGGCAAGACCACGCTGCTCAACGCGCTGTCGTGCGAGATATCCACCGGCGAGCGCATCGTGACGATCGAGGACTCCGCTGAGCTCAAGTTTGCGCATCACCCGCATGTGGTTCGCCTGGAGGCACGCGAGGCTTCAATTGAGGGCGAGGGCGCGGTGACAATCCGCGACCTGGTGACCAACGCCCTGCGCATGCGTCCCGACCGTATTGTGGTGGGCGAGGTGCGCGGCGCGGAATGCTGCGACATGTTGCAGGCCATGAACACCGGACATGATGGGTCGCTCACCACGCTTCATGCGGGCACCGAACAGGAGACCGTGGTGCGTCTGACGCTGCTTGCGCGCTATGGCATCGATCTGCCGAGCGAGCTTATCGAGGAGCAGATCGCCATGGCGCTCGACGGCATCGTGATGTCTGAGCGCCATGCGGACGGCAGGCGTTTCGTGTCTTCCTATTCGGGGGTGCGGCGCGGCGCGTCGGGCGGCGTGGAGCTTGAGCGCTACGTGACGTTCGATGCCGCCATGCGCACCTGGACACTCGATCGCGAGCCTCCGTTTATCGCAGAGGGCCTGCGCTCGGGAACGCTCACGCAAGAGGAGGTGGACGAGTGGAGATCGTTGTGTCCCTCGTCGTAGGGGGTTTGACGGGGCTTTCTGCCGCGGTGGCGTGCGGGGCGGAGCCTCGTGCGCCGCGCGTGCCGCCGGCGGAGCTGGCCCGTCATACGCTTGAGTCGGTGGCCGAGAAACTGCCGCGCGAGCTGGTAGAAAACGACCTGCTAAAAAAGACTGCCCGCTCCTGGGCGCTGCTGATTCCAGCACATCGCCTTGGCCTTGTCATCGAAGATGATGAGGCGCGCCTGGCATGCTTGCTACTGTCGAGTGGCGCCTGCGGCATTGCCCTGGCTGTCGTATCGCTGTCGCCTATCGGCTTTGTCCTGGGGCTGCTCGCGCCGTTTGGCGTGGGCGCCGCTCGCGACACCTTCGACCGTCGCCGCGAGCAACACGATGTGGAAGAAGCCATGCCCGAGGCCTTTACGGCGCTCTCCATGTCGCTCGCCTCGGGCCATTCGCTGGCCCAGGGCATGAGGTTTGTGGGAACTCACGCGCAAGAGCCGGTGCATACCGAGTTTTTGCGCGTGGCGGCGGCGATCGACTGCGGCGTCTCGGCGACTGATGCGTTGGATGACCTACTCGACCGTATCGATGCCCCCGGCCTTTCGCTTGTCACTTTGGCGCTCAAGGTGTCGCAGCGAACCGGTGCCCCGCTCGCCGACCTGTTATCCGAGGCGTCGAGCATGGTGGGGGAGCGCATTGAGCTCAAGCGCCGCTTGGACGTCAAGACATCGCAGGCTCGTATGTCGGCACACATGGTCTCGGCGATGCCGGCGGGTATGTGCGCGGTGCTGGTGCTGCTTTCGGCCGATTTTCGCCGCGGCCTTGCAACGCCGGCGGGTGCCGGTGCCGTGGTGCTGGGACTTGCTCTCAACGCCGTCGCCCTGGTGGTCATCCGGCGCATTATGCGGGTGGAGCTATGAGCGCCCTGGTCGGGGCCGCGGCGTGCCTGTGCGTGTTCAGCGTGTTTGTCGCGACGGGTTTGGAGCGTGCGGACGCACGCGAGATCGCCCAGGTCTGCAAACACGAGGCGCTGCTGGTTGTTGCGGCCGCCCAATCGGTAACCGATGCCCTGACAGCACGGTTGAAAGGCATGCTCGGCACGGGTGGTACGGCGCAGGTGTCGCTTGGCGAGGTGTCCGAGATGATCGACGTGGTGCGTCTGGGGCTTTCGGCTGGCCTTTCGTTCGATGCGGCGCTTGAGGTTTTTTGCGCCAATCGCCGATCGACGTTAGCGCTCCGCCTTGAGCGAGCCTGCATGGCGTGGCAGGTGGGCGTGGGGACGCGCGAGGACGAGCTCCTGGCGGCCGCGCGCGACCTGGATGTGCGGGCGCTCGAGACCTTTGCCATCACAGCGGGGCAGGCGCTTGCCCTCGGTGCCCCGCTTGCCGAGACACTGGCGGCTCAAAGTCGCGAGATTCGCGCGGCCCATCGCGCCGCGGTCGAGCGCGAGATCGAGCGCGCGCCGGTCAAGCTGCTGATTCCCACCGGCACGCTCATCTTGCCGGCGTTGCTTCTGTCCATATTGGGCCCGCTGCTGGGAGCAGGCGGGATGATGTAGGGAGGAATACATGAATACGATGACTGACGTTGCTGGCAAGGTCTGGAGTTGGGTGTTTTGCCAGTCAATTCACGCTCGCCAGCGTGCCGAGGAGCTGCTGCGGGAGGAGAGCGCGCAGGGCACCACCGAGTACGCCATCCTGGTCGGTGTGCTCGTGGTGATCGCCATCATTGCCATCGTCGCATTTAAGGGCAAGGTCCAAGATCTATGGAGCGCTATCAGCGAGGGCATCAACAGTCTGTAGAGGGCGCCCGTCCCGTCGGCGCGTTGCTGGTGCTCGTCTGTGCGGTCGTGGCGGTGGCAGTGGCGGTTTGGGGGCTTAACGCAGCACGGCAACAACGTTTAGGGGTTGCCGCGGATGCGGGCTCGGGTTCGGCTGCGGCGTCTCAAAAAGACGATGCGCGAGACGCGGACGATGCGAATGCCGCCATCACGGCGCAAACGTTCTTGCAAGCACTCGACGAGCGAGCGGACGCTGCAACGGGTTCATCTGCAAACAATGCCGTCGCTGTTCGTCTCGCATGGTCCGAATGCCGACCGATGACCGAAGCGGCGGCAGATATGCTGCGCGCCTATCGCGAGGTGCCCACGGCGCAACTTGCTCTGAGCGGTTATCTCGACATCAAGGGCAACGTGTGGGGCGCCATCGTGCGTGACGGACGCGGCTGGGTCGATATGGTGACGGTTGCCGCGGATGCTGGTGATACTTCGTGTCGCCTGCGCGTGGTCCGCCTGACCCCGCAGACAACGAACTCAAAGGAGGGGTCGTGAAATGCATGACGTCCTGCGTGAGGAATCTGCCCAGGCAACGGTCGAATACGCCATCGTCACGGTGGCGCTGCTTTCCATTGTGCTGGCGATCGCCGGGCTCTGGCGTGCCGGTACCGATGGGCGCTTGGCGGCGCTGGTCGAGCGGGCGGCGTCTCACGGCGTCACCTCGACATCGGTTGTCGACGCTGCTGCGGGTGCTAAGGACATCGTGCTGTATTGATGTTGCGCGCGAGGACCGGGCGCAGTCTGCGGTCGAGGCGGCATTTCTACTGCCGACGTTTCTGACGCTCGTCCTGCTGGCGCTGCAGCCGGTGTGCCTGCTCTATACACGCGCGGTCATGGAGTCTGCCGCCGCCGAGACCGCGCGGCTCATGACCACGACGACGGTGGGGAATGGCGAGGATATTAAGGAGTTCGCCCGCCGCCGTCTTGCCGCGGTTCCCGACGTTTCGATTTTTCATGCCGGCGGGCCCCTGTCGTGGGATATCGAGCTTGGTCGGGTCGATGCGGGCGGCGTCTCGTCCGTTTCCGTTACCGGCGAGGTTAAACCGCTGCCTGTGATCGGCGCGTTTGCGCAGGCTATGGGTAGTGCAGGCCAAAACGGCTATGTCGAGCTTAAGGTCGACGTCTCGTATCGATCGCGTCCCGAGTGGCTGGAGGGAGACTATGATTCATGGATTGCTGCATGGGATTAAGCGCTGCCTGTTGAAGGTGACGAGGGGGCTTGAGGGCCGTTGCCGACCGCGTGCTCGCCGCAAGCGAGGCGGCTTTATGGGTCGAGCCGGTATCGACCTGTTTATCGAAGACGGTGCCTACACCACGCTCTCCTCTGCGGTGGTCATCCTGGTGGTGCTCACGTTGCTGTTTTCGTCGACGGCGGCGATATGGAGCATGTCGCGCGCAGGGGACACCCAGGTGGCTGCCGATAGCGGCGCGCTGGCAGGCGCCAATGTGGTGTCGTCCTACCACACAGCTGCGACGGTGGTGGATGCGAGCATTTTGAGTTTGGGCCTGGCGGGGTTTGCCACGATCGGGACGGGCCTGGTCGCCATCCTCATCCCGGGTGCCGAGCTTGCCGCGGGCGATATGGTCGACACGGGGATTGAGATCATTAAAACGCGCAACAAGTTTGCCAAGAGTGCATCTGAGGGCCTGCAGAAAATCGAGACGGCTCTACCGTATCTGATTGCCGCGCGAGCTACGCAGGCCGTGTCGGCGCAGGATACCGAGGGCGTGAGCTATACCGGTACGGCGCTTGCCGTCCCCAGGACGTCCGAGTCGGATTTCGTTGCGCTTGAGGGTTCCGAGATCTCGACCGATGTCGTCGAGAGCGCCTCAAAAGACCTTGACTATGCTGCCAAGGAACTGCAGAAAGCGTCCGAGAAAACGTCAAAGGCCAAGGAACGCGCCTGGCTTGCCGACTGCGGTGGATCGGACGAGAACGCGATTGGCAGCTGTTCATGTATGTGGGAACGCGCGGGGAGCTTGGCAAAGCTCTCAGGTGAGCAGAACCCGCATTATGCCTCGAGCGTTACGTGGGAGCCACAGGTGGCGCTCGATCGCGCGAGGGCCTACTATCACCAGCGTCTGACAGACGAAAAACCGCAGGGTTCAAGCGTCGAGATGAAGGCGGAGTCGGCGGCGCGCAAGGCGTTTTACACCTATGCGAGCGCAGAGGTCAATCGCGCATATATAACCGAAGACGGAGACCGGGCCACTTCCTATATTCCGTTGTTGCCGCGCAACACTGACGAGGTGCGAGCGACGGAACTCTATACCGATGCGGCGTGGCCAACCAGTACCAACGATGGCAAAACGTATCTGCATTATGGAACGAGCTGCCCCAACTATAAGAAAGGGACGCCAGGCGGGCTAGCCTCGGTCGCTGCTTATGACGGGCAGGACAAATGCAACAGATGCCATTTTGGTGTTTCGTCGCTCGGCGCCGTTGCGGCTCCTTCGACTTCTATCGAAAACGGCTTCGAGTACCACTTTGATCGATTCAAAGACGCCCTGGAGAAATACGTCGAATGCCGCAACAAAGAGCTCGAGCTCATGCGCCAGACCGAGGACGAGGCTGACCGTGCGGGCAATGCGTTTGACGAGGCCATTAAAGCGCTTTCGGGCGAGCGCCCGCGTATCGCTCCGCCCGGTCGCAACGGCGTGGTTGCCTTTGCGGTTTCGGGTGCCATCTCGAGTCCCGATGAGCTCAACTCTTCGTTTAACACGACAGTCAGGCTTGGCGATCGCGGCGCGATCTCTGCTGCGGTGCTGGCGCCCGATGACGCGACGGCGCAGAACAACGTTCTCTCGCGGTTTTTCTCGACGCTGGAGGAGCGTTCGGGTGGCGTTGCCGGTGTACTCGATGGCGTCATGGATGTTTGGGGACGGCTTCTTGTGGGATACGGAGACATCCAGGGCTCGGCCGACGAGCTTATGGATGAGATGATCGATGACCTGGGAGGGAACAGTGGCGCGCTGGGCTCCATTGCGTCGTGGCTCGGCGATACCGTTTCGGCGTCCGTGGCGGCGCTGGGCTTGGAGCCGTGCGACTTGCGCCTACGAAAGCCGGTGCTGACCGACACCGCCAATGTTATCAAGAGCCCGGGGTCTGACATCACAGGTCTTTCTAAAGTGCAGGACAAGCTACGAAGTATTCCGCTGGGCGTGACCGACCCCAAGGCGCTTTGCGAGGCGCTGGAATATCAAGTCGAGCGCACCATCAGCGGCACGGTGTTCACGCTTGCGGAGATTCCGCTGCCCGGCGGCGGTTCCATCCCACTTACCGTCGATGTCGCCACACTGGCGGGTGCCTTGGGCGGTGGGTCGTAATGGGCATCCGCACGCGCCTGTGCGAGGAGCGCGCCCAGGCGACGGTCGAGATGGCCGTGGTCACGCCCGTCCTGCTGGTTCTGGCGCTTATCGTGTACAACGTTATGGTCTTTGCCGGCGCGGTCGCGCGCTTCGATCGCGTGGTGCCCGATATTGTGCTAGCGCATGCCGTGGCGCCGAGCGGGGAGGGCGATGACAGCTCCATCGATGCCTCCGCGACCGTTCAGGCTCAGATCCAACATGCCATGGAAGGCTATGACTTGCAGATCGAGGTCTCAAGCAAACAGGGTGCGACGACATCGGATGGCGGTCTGCTTTCGCTTTCCGGCACGTTTAGGACCTATACCTGTACCATGCGCTACGAGCCGTGGCCGAGCTCGCTCAGCATCGCCGGCGTTTCGCTGGGGGCACCGGCAAAGTTGTCGCACGAGCGCGCAGTGACGGTCGATCCGTGGCGTCCGGGGGTGGTTATGTGACCGCGGCCTCATCCTACATTGCCTACGCGCGGGCGCTCAACAGGCTGGGTTGGACGCCTGCCGAGTTTGTGGTGGCGGAGTCGTTTGCCGTGCGTCTACGCGGCATGCTGGGACGGTCTCCGATTGCTGCCAACGGGTTGCCGCTCGTCATGGCGTTTCCGCGCTGCTCTTCGGTCCACACCTGCTTTATGGTCTATCCCATCGACGTTGCCTTTATTGACCGTAACGGCAACGTCCTCGCGCGCTACGAAAACGTCCGTCCTTGGCGTATGTGTTCCTGTCCCGGTGCCTGGGCGGTATTGGAACGCCCTTCAATCCTCGCTACACCTCCCGCCCTTCAACAAGTGCCGGCGTAGGAATTGGCGACAGCGGACTTTCGTCATACGAAATTGGGTAAGATGGAGGAGAAGATGCATGGATGTTGAGATCCATCCCAACGCCAAAAAACACTTGACGGAAAAGTAGGTGCTTGGTGCCTGGTTCGCGGTTACTGAGTGCATTCGCCGCGAGTCGGAGGATGAGCCGCCGAGATGGCTTGCCATTGGATGGCTTCCAGATGGTCGAAGTGTGGAACTTGTTGCGGTCGAACTAATTCGTGGATGGCTCATTGTTCATGCCCTGTCTCCGGTTCAGAAGAAATTCTGGCAAGAGATCGAGCGAGCTCGGCAGAGGGGTCGATGATGAGCAAGGCGTATACGGCTGCCAATGGTCAGGTTGTAACGGATGAAATGATTGACGCGTGGTGCGAGTCGTACGAGCATGGCGGGTTTCCGGACGGCGAGCATACCGTTGGGGGGATCGTGCACGGGCGGCCTCCGCTCTCAAGCGAAGGGACGGCAACGCTATCGGTCAAGATTCCCCTAGGGATGAAGGAGGCGATTCGTCGTCGGGCGGCGGCTGAAGGGATGACGCCAAGTGAGTTTGCCCGTGCAGCCCTGAGCGAAAAACTTCTTGCGGCGGGTTGATGTCTCTAACGTGCTGTTCTATAGGGTTGGACTTGTGGCTGGCGCCGTGCTCAAAAACTTTTTTCAAATTCTCGGTTGACCGGAGCGCGTCCTTGGTTATACTAATCAAGCCTTGAAACAAGGCACACCTCAAATGGCTGGGTAGCTCAGTTGGTAGAGCAGAGGACTGAAAATCCTCGTGTCAGGGGTTCGATTCCCTTCCCCGCCACCTTGAATTGACTAGGACCTCTGCAAAGGGGTCCTTTTCTTTTATGTGGACCATGCACGGAATCGAACCCCGTGAGGGCGTGGAGCTGAGGAAACGCGCAAGCGTTTTCCAGCGTAGCTCGCAAGGCGCGCAAGCGCCGCAGCGGTCCGTCCGCGCAGCGCGCGGACGCGATTCCCTTCCCCGCCACCTTGAATTGACGAAGCCCCCTGCAAAGGGGTCCTTTTCTTTTATGCGGACCCGCGGAAAGCGCATCCCATTATTGAGCGAAAGAATGGGATGCGCTTTCCGGCGCTTACTTCCGACGTGCGTGCACATCTCGGCGCACCAGCTCGTGCCCGCTCGCCCCAGACATTCCTCCCGCTTTTGCGCCACTTTATAGACCGTTCGGTCGTCTGTCCGCACGCGCGGGTATACTCAAAACGATACTTTTCCTATGCAATACGATGCAGGTTCGACCTGCACGATCCGAAGGGGGCAGTGATGGAGAGGATACTCGGCGTTAATCTCTCTGGCTGGTT
>JAUMNV010000053.1 GCA_031295725.1 Collinsella sp. | reverse complement strand
CGAGGGCAAGCCCTCCGGCTATAAGGTCACCAAGAAGGACCTGCGCAACGCGAACTGGCGCTGGCTCATGAGCGTGTGCACCTTCAACTACCAGACCCAGCAGGGCGCCTCGGTCGCCTACGCCCTCTCGCCGATCCTGAGGAAGATCTACACGAACGACGAGGACTATAAGCAAGCGCTCAACAACCACTTCCGCTACTACAACACCCAGCCTTGGCTCGCCGCCATCATCCTCGGCGCCTGCGTGGCCATGGAGGAGCGTGACGGCCTCGCGGCGGCGGACGCCGTCCAAGACCTGAAGATCGGCACCATGGGACCGCTCGCCGGCGTCGGCGACTCCCTGCTCATGACCATGATCCCGACCATCATGGGCTCCATCACCGCCTACATGGCCATCGAGGGCAACCCCGTGGGAGCCGGCATCTGGTTCGCGCTCATCCTGGCCATCTTCTGGGTCCGCATGCACGCCCTCGAGTTCGGCTACAAGCAGGGTGTGAAGCTCGTCACCGACTTCAGCGAGAAGCTTCCCAACCTCACTGCCGCCGCCTCCGTGCTCGGCCTCACCGTGGTCGGCTGCCTCATCGCCTCGGTCATCGGCGTCACCTGCCCGATTAGCTTCAGCTTCGGCGACGTCTCGATGGAGATTCAGCCGCTGCTCGACAAGATCCTGCCTGCCATGATCCCCGCCGCCATCACGGGAAGCGCGTATTACCTTCTTACCAAGAAGAACGCGAGCATGACGGCCCTCATCCTCGTGGTGATCGTCCTCGCGATGGTCGCCTCCGCCGCCGGCATCCTCGCCTAGCTTCGACCCAAGAGATTGGTGAATCAATGAGAAAGATAGTTGTGGCGAGCCATTCCCTTCTCGCCCAGGGCTTCAAGGACACCCTCGAGTTCCTTACGGGTAAGAGCGACGCCGTCAACGCCGTGTGCGCCTACGTGAACGACAACGGCGAGGGGCTCGACGCGGCGGTCGAGGCGGCGCTTTCGGGCACTGACGAGGTCGTCGTCCTCACCGACGCGCTCGGCGGCAGCGTGAACCAGCGCTTCTCCCGCTTCGCCTCCGACCGGATCCACGTGATCGCGGGTGTCAACCTCCCGCTCGCCATGACGGTCGCGCTCGCGCGCCCCGACGAGAAACTCGACTTCGACGCCCTCGTCGACGAGGCGCGCCAGCAGATCGTCTACGTGAACGGTGCCAGTTCCGCCGAGTGCGAAGACGACGAATAGAGGAGGTCGACGATGAGAGAGTTCCTTAAGGACGTGTGGATGCACGGCGGTGAGGAAAGCCGCGCCATCACCCCCGAGAACATCACGGGCGAGAAGGGCCGCGCCGCCATGTCGGCCAGCCACCTCGGCGTCGGCCGCAAGGGCTCGTGCTGCGTGCCCCTTGAGTCCGGCGAGACCATCACGCTCGCGGACATCGAGGGCCCCGGCATCATCCGCCACATCTGGATGACCGTCCCCGACAAGACCGCCGCCGGCAGCTTCGTCATGCGCGACCTCGTACTGCGCTTCTACTGGGACGACGAGGAGACCCCCTCGGTCGAGTGCCCTGTCGGCGACTTCTTCTGCAACGGCTTCGGTGAGCGCGCCATCGTCAACTCGATGCCCATCTGCGTGAACCCGACGGGCGGCATGAACTGCTACTTCGAGATGCCTTTCAGGAAGCACGCCAAGGTCACGCTTACGAGCGAGCACCCCGGGTTCATTAAGTACATCTTCTACACGTTCAACTACGCGCTCACCGACGTGCCGGACGACGCCATGTACTTCCACGCCCGTTTTAACCACGAGCGCAGCACCCGCAGGGGCGTCGACTACACCGTGCTCGACGGCGTGCGCGGTAAGGGCTACTACGTCGGCACCTACATGGCCCTGTGCGCCCTGGAGCGCTATTGGTGGGGCGAGGGCGAGATGAAGTTCTTCCTCGACGGCGACGAGGAGTTCCCTACGGTCACCTCGACGGGAGCCGAGGACTACTTCGGCGGTGCCTGGGCCTTCCTCGACAGGCCGCCCCACGCGCTGCCCGAGGCGCAGTGCTTCAACACGCTGTTCGCCGGCTACCCGTACCGCTCGACGCGCGACGCCACGCGCGACCGCTTCAGCGCGGGCAAGCCGAACCCGAACCCGATGCTCGCGACCAACGACGACGCGCTGCCCAGGCACGGCCTCTACAGGTGGCACCTTCCCGACCCGATCTCGTTCAAGGAGGACCTGCGCGTGACGTTCCAGGACCTCGGCAACGACGACATCAAGCTCTACGAGCGCGAGGACGACATCTCCACCGTCGCCTACTGGTACCAAAGCGAGCCGCACGCCGTGCTCGCCCCGTTTGCCGCAAGGCAGGACCGCGTGCCCAGGTAGGGTCGCCTCGAAACAAGCCAACGTTATGGGCGCCCGCGGTTGACCATGGCTGCGGGCGCCCCTTTGTAAGGAGGATCGCATGAGCGAAAAGCAAATGAGGCTCGGCGCCCTCGAGGCCGGCGGGACCAAGATGGTCTGTGCCGTGGTGTCCGGCGACGGCGAGGTCCTCGACCGTATGGAGACCCCGACGCTTACGCCCGCCGAGACCGTCCCGCAAATGGTCGAGTGGTTCACCGCCCGCGATGTGGACGCGTTGGGCATCGGTGCCTTCGGCCCGACCTGCGTCGACCCCAACGATGAGCGCTACGGCTCCATCCTCCAGACACCCAAGCTCGCGTGGCGAGGCTATGGTCTTCGCGCCGCTTTCGCCGACGCCCTCGGGATTCCGGTGACCTACGACACGGACGTGAACGTTGCCTGCCTCGGCGAAGTGGTCTTCGGCTGCTGCAAGGGGCTCGAGGACGCCGTCTACGTGACCATCGGCACCGGCGTGGGCGCGGGCGTCATGTGCGCGGGCAGGCTCCTTCACGGCATGCTGCACCCCGAGGCCGGCCACATGCTGGTAAAGACCCGTCCCACCGAGGAGGGACGCTGCGTCTGCCCGAGCCACGCGAGCTGTCTCGAGGGCCTCGCCTCCGGCCCCGCCATCGCCGCGCGCTGGGGAAAGCCCGCGGCCGAGCTCGCGGACAACGCTGAGGTGTGGGCGCTCGAGGGGGATTATCTGGGGCAGATGTGCGCGAACCTCGTGCTCATGTACTCGCCTCGCCGCATCGTCCTCGGCGGCGGCGTGATGCACCAGGAGCAGCTCTACGGCATCGTCCGCAAGAAGACCCTTGAATATCTGGGTGGCTACATCCAGACCGCCGAGCTTAAGGACATAGAGAGCTACATCTGCGCCCCGGGCTGCGGCGGCGACCAAGGAATCCTCGGCGCGGCCGAGCTGGCAAGAAGGGCGCTCGCGTAACTTGCGCTCTCTCCGCCATACAACGCGTTAAGAAAAGACGAGCGCTTCTTGCCAATTGGGCGGCAAGAAGCGCTCGTCTTTTGCATTTGTTTTTGGGCAGAACGCCCCGCCTCCGCTAGAGTCCCTGGACCGCCACACCCACGAGGTTTGGACCGGTGTGGACAAGAAGCGCGGGGCTGATGTCGGAGCGGACGATCTCCACCGCGTTGGCCACGCGCTCGCGCAGGGCCTGCTCCATGCGGTCGTAAAGGTCGGCGTAGGCCGAGGTGTAGCTCACGGCAAAGCGCACCCTGGGGTGCTTCTCGGCGATGGCGGCGACGAGCTTGACCTCGGTGCGATGCGGTACTTGCATAGCCATTTCGTGTGCGCGAGGCTGTTGGCTTTCTGAGCCACAGCAATCACATTCCCCCTAGCATGATGACCTGAACAATCCTCATGCTAGGGGGAAGGTTTTTGTCGCGTAGCGGAAATTGGCCTCCACCCGCTGAGCGGGTGGCTTTCTATGCCGCGCGTGCCGTGCGGCACGGACTAAAGTCCATGAATAAAAACGAGGGAGGCCGTTTCCGACCTCCCTCGCGTGCCCTTGCACGCCCAATATGCGCCGTAAAAGCCGTCTTCTTCAACGTCAAAGTGAATGCGCTTTATGTTTGCCTCTCAAAATCTTATTTTCACGATTTGCATTTTCATCCCGTTGTCACCGACCCTTGCGAGAAACCGGAAAAAGCCGCTGACAGAAGGGTCTCTCAAATCGTTGTAGCCCAGCATATAGCCGCGACTTGTGACCTGCAGACGGCTGTCCCACGTGCCGATTTCCTTGGCGGCATCCGAAACCGCAAAATATGCCCCCACATCCTTGATTTTTGCAGTCTTAAGCCATGTTTTTGCGATCATCTTTACCGCCGTCCGATTGGCAGCATCAAAGACCAGCACACTACCGGGGAAAGCGTCCGCCATCCCCCGCACCAGTTCCCGGACCTGCTGGGTCAGAAAGTAATAGAACACCCCGGAGGCAAAGAACACCGCCCCGCCGGAGGCATCGATTTTGCCAAACCATGCGGTGTCTTTCAGGTCGCAGGGGATATTTTGTTCCCGATCCCCGGCGGGCAGTAGCTGCTGCCGCAAGGCAATCACATCCGGGAAGTCCAGATTGTAGATCTTGCATCTACCGTTGTCGCAGGTTCTGCCGGTGTTGTCCAGCCCGCAGCCCAGATTGACCACCGCCGCATTGGGGTGGCCTTTCAGGTAATTCCGCACCTCGAAAGCAAGGTCACTCTGCCGCATGGCCACCTCCAGCGCACCAAAGCGCTGCATCAGGCTGCGGGAGTTTTTCTCTGCCTCTGAAAAGTCGTAGTCGATCTGGTCGAGCAGGCGAACCGCTGTTTCAGCCCTGTAAAGGTTCGGGTACAACTCCGTACACAGCTTTCGGGAATACAGCGGGAGGATCAGCGTCTCTTGCACGGTGTTTTTCTCAATTTTACATTTCATAGGTTTCTTCCTCAGTGAATAAAAACTGTCATAAGTGCCGCCGCCAGCACAGCCGCTATGACCGTCATGCCTATCGCCATGTGCAGGGTGGATGCAAAAACGCCCGCATGACGTCATCAAACGCCATATCCGCCACACTGCCTTGCAGAACGGCGCAACGCCCCTCCTGAATTGCAATTCGGTTGAGCTTTCTAGCCTTCTCCACGCTGACGGGCGAATAGTCGATGCCCTTGACGACGCCATGCGGGCATTTTTTCAGCAGCCGTTTTATGTTCGCCCCGCCGCCGCAGCCGCAATCCAGCACCTTGTCGTTTGGCGCAAGTCGTTGAAATTGAAGTCCCCACCGCGCCATAGGGCTGTGGCCCAGATTCATCATGGCAACCATAAGTTTTCCGCCGAGGCCCACGGGCTTGCGGGTGTTTTCAAAGAACGACATCTGGCCCCTCCGATTTCGTGCATTCCGTATAGGTCAACGGGAACGAGGCCTTCAGCACCGTGCTTTTCTGCACCGCCCAGCCGTTTTGACGCAGAAAACGTAGGTATTCCTCGCTTGTCCATCTGCTGTGGAGGGGGAATCCCGCCATACTCATGAAAAAGGCTTTTGCCTTGCCGGAAACCGAGTTTCCCGCGTGGGTGAAGGTTGGCGCGATGAGCACGCCGTCGTCTTTCAGCACCCGCCTGATTTCTTGCAGGGCCTTTTCCGGATGCGGCACTATGTGAAGCGCGTTGGACGCGATCACCACTTCGAAGGACTTATGTGCATAGGGCAGGCGGAACATATCTTGTACGGAAAAGTGCAGCTTTGCGGATTGATTGTCCCGCTTTGCTTCAAGGATCATCTTTGCAGAAGCGTCTGTAGCCTCGATGTGTGCCGCCGCATTCACGATGCTCTTTGCGATAAGCCCCGTGCCGGTGGCAACCTCCAGCACGGTTTTTGCTTTCACCACTGGCCTGATCAGCTCATACATCTTCTCATACGCCGCCCGGTCGTTTCGCATGAAACGGTCATACCGACCGGCGTTCTTGTCCCAGAAACCCTCGCGTTCGTGCATGGCTGTCGCCCCCAAACAGTTAGAGCCACCTAACTATAACACACGAATCATGTAGTAAGTCCTTGTGTCCGTTCATGAGAGGCTCGGAGTGAAACGGAATGTTGGGGAGATCGGCCCTGGCAAGCTTGGCCTCATAGTCCGTGACCGCCTCGGCGATGCTGTCTGCCTGGTCGTGAAAGACGAGTGTGAGCAGGTAGTAGCGAGTCTTGTCGCCGCGGTCCGCTCTCGTCGACGAAGATGCTGAGCTCCTTGGCCAATGGGGATTCCTAATGGAATGGATAAAAAAATAGCCGGGGGACTCCCCCGGCACTTGGAGGTAGCTCAATGAGCCACCAACAGCCTTATAGCATGCGCTGACGGTAAGTGCAAGGGGGCGAGCCGGTACATGGCGTCGCGGCTGATGCGCAGCATCGCGCACGCCTCGTCGGCGCCGAATATCGCGTTGGTCGATGCGATGAGCCTCACCTGGCTCCTGCTAGTGCTCTTGGTCATGGTCGTCCTCGAGCTCCTTTCG
>JAUMNV010000029.1 GCA_031295725.1 Collinsella sp. | reverse complement strand
GGCTTTGACGGCATCTTCGTGAGCATCTCCAACCCCTGCGACGTCGTGTGCACCGAGCTGTGGCACCTGACCGGCTACGATCCCAAGAAGATCATCGGCTCGGGCTGCGGCCTGGACTCCGCCCGCCTGCGCACCGAGATTTCCAAGAAGGTCGGTGTGAGCCCCAAGTCCATCGACGCCTACATGATCGGCGAGCATGGCTTTAGCCAACTGGCCGCCTTTAAGACTGCAACCATCGCCGGCAAGAGCCTCAACGAGCTTCAGGCCGAGAACCCCGACAAGTACGCCTTTGACCACATGGAGGTCGAGGAGCTTGCACGCAAGGGCGGCTATGTGACCTACCAGGGCAAGCAGTGCACCGAGTACGCCGTCGCCAACTCCGCCGCACGCGTCTGCGCCGCCGTTCTGCACAACGAGCACGCCGTGCTTTCGGCCTCTACGCTTATGACCGGCCAGTATGGCGAGGAGGGCATCTTCACCTCCCTGCCGTGCGTGATCGGCGCCGAGGGCGTCGAGGAGGTCTACACGCTCGACCTTTCCGAGTACGAGCTCGAGGGCTTCCACAAGAGCTGCCAGCACATCCGCGACAACATCGCCCAGCTCGACTGGTGGGACGCCGAAGGCGTTGTCGGCAAGTAGGCCGCTGGCTGCCGCAACCTTGCAAATCTAAGCGCGATACTAAGCAGGCCGCACCGGAATAGTACCGGCGCGGCCCGCTTTTTTGCTCATGCAACACGTTTGCGAATCGAAGGTGAATACTTTTCCGCGATGTGAACGAGCAAAATCGGACCCCCGAAGCATCGACATTTTTCAGGCGCTGTTTCCTGCGGTTTCACCGAGTTTTTCCTGCAGTTCTGGCGTCAAAAAGTGTGGATGCTTCGGGGGTCCAAAATAGGTCGTTCACTTCGCGGAAAAGTATTCACCTTCATTTTCGCGCAGACACGAATCCGGCCGCCACAACGCAAAACGGGGCCCGCGCGCAGCGCAGACCCCGTCAAAAAAGATAATTCCCGGTACCTAGTACTGCTCGATACCCATGTAGCGACGAACCTCGGGGCTGTGGTCGAACACCTTGCCGCGGGCGGCGCGCAGCTCGCAGCTCATGTTGTAGAAGAAGATCGGTTCCAGGTACGAACGCACGCTGGCAGGCACGTCGCCCACGCCGTACTCGAGCGCGTCGAGCACCATGACCGTATCGGTATGCGTGTTGAGGAACGCAAGCGCGCGCTCCTCCATGGGGCGGCACTCGCCCGATCCGAGCTGCACAAAGTAGAACACGCCGGGCTCGGTGGCCTCAAACGGGCCGTGGAAATACTCGCCGGAGTGGATATAGCAGCAGTGCTGCCACTGCATCTCCATGAGCGAGCAGATCGCCATGGCGTAGGTCTGGCTAAAGTTGGGGCCGGAACCCAGGATATAGAAGAACTTGTGCTGCTGGCAGAGCTCGGCAAAGCGATCGCCTAGCTCGGCGTTGACCTTCTCACGGGCAGCGGGCAGCAGCGCATCCATCTGCTTAATGCCAGCGTACATGTCAGCGAGCGCCTCGTAGCCCTCCTGCTGGTCGAGCAGCTCGGCAGCCATCAGAGCGCCGATACCCTGCGGGACCTCGGACTGCGACACGCCCTCGCCCCAGGGGTAGACCCAGGTGGTCCACTTGCCGTTGTCGATCTTGGAGCCCTCGCAGTCGGTCATGGCGACGACCTCGGCGCCGGCTGCCAGCGCCATCTCGCAGCCGTCAACGACCTCCTGCGTGTTGCCGCTGTGGCTGCAGGCGATGACGAGCGACTTCGGCCCTAGGCTCTTGGGGACCATCAGGCAAAACTCGCGTGCCGTGTAGACCGTCGAGGTAAACGTGGTGGCCTCGCGCTTGAGCAGCTCGTTGGCCGGCATCAGGTCGATCATCGAACCGCCGCAGGCGATCCAAAAGACGTTCTCAATCTTGCCCTTGCGCTCGATAATTTCCTGAATCAGATCGTGTGCGTTCATGGTGATGCCCCTCCTTGTGTAGTGGTTTAGAACGACGACAGCTCGTACCTGCGGTCGTTCTATGTTGTCCTATTTATAGCACGCACGACGACGCCCGTGAAGTCATTTCACCAAACTTGTTCTATGTTGTTCTATCTATGGACGTTAGATGTCGAACACGTAGCGCGAGCCCACAATCTTTTGGCGTCCGAGCAGCAAGGGCCGCCCGTCCCCATCGGTAAAGTACGCCTCCATATAGAAGAGCGGCTCGCCGACCGGCACCTCCAGCAGCGGGGCCACCTGAGCATCGGCAAGCGCAATCTCCACCGTACAGGGGTCGGACTTGAGCGGCGCGCGGCCCGAATGCTCGGCAACGAGCGCAAAGATGGAATTGTCCGTGAGGTCCTTGTCGGCAAGCGTCTGCAGATAGGGATGGTCGGCCAGCACAAAGGCGTTGTTCTCGAGCATGACGGGCACGCCGTCTGCCGTGCGCACGCGCTCGACAACGATGAGCTCGCAGCCGGGTTCCACCCCAAAAAACGCCGCGTCCTCGCGCGTCGCCGCAACCACCGTACGCGACACCAGGCGTGCTCCGGCCACCATGTCGTTGGCAGTACAACCCTCGGTAAAGCTCTGAACGTCACCCTTCTGGACAATCTTGCGTTTGAGCTTGGGCGCACACACAAACGTGCCCCTCCCCTGCTGGCGGCTGAGATACCCCGCGCGCGACAGTTCCTCGACGGCGCGGCGCACGGTGACGCGCCCCACGCCATAAGACTTCGCGAGCTCCATCTCGGAAGGAATGCGCGAGCCGAATGCGTACACGCCACGCGCGATCTCGCCCTTTAGATCGTCCATAACCTGCTGGTACAGCGGCACGGCGGACACGTCAGTACGGTCGGTCTTGCTATCGGCTACCATCGTTACGCTCCATCCCGTGCATGCTCGGATTCAAACTCTTCAATCGCCGCCATAAACTGCTCGCCAAAGGCGTCGGCTTTTTTCTCGCCAATGCCGTTGACCCGGATAAGCTCGTCGCGCGTCTGAGGGCGCAGGCGGCACAGACCGCGCAGGGCCTTATCGGAGAAGACCATGTACGGCGCCATCTCCAGCTCGGTCGAAATCTCCTTGCGCAGGGCGCGCAGGCGCTCGAACAGCTCGGCATCGTCACCCACGCGCGGGCGCTGATCCAGCTCGGCTTCCTCGCGCAGCAGATCCACCGCGCTGCGGGCGCGGGCCGAGGCCTTGCGCTTGGACGCGCGACGCTTGACGGTAAAGGCGAACGCCTCGTCCTCGACCTCGCCGGCGCGCGGACCCAGCCCCACGACCGGGTACTGCCCCTGCGAGGTAGCCAGATAACCGCGGCCGCACAGCTGGCCGATGATGTCCTTGATGCGCCCGACCGATTCGCTCGACAGTTCACCGTAGCCGCGATCCTCGTCCAGATGCATCTGGCGAATGCGCTCGGTGTTGCCGCCATGAAGCACGTCGGCGATGAGCGACTTGCCAAAGCGCATGGGTCGCGTGGCCACATAGCGCACAGCGGCGCGGGCCATATCGGTGACGTCCTCGACCTCGAACTGCGTGAGGCAGTTGCTGCAGTTGCCGCAGCCCTCGGCGTCGTCTGCCGTGCCGCCCGCGGCGGCTGCCGCATGCTCGGCCGCGGCCTCGTCGCCAAAGTAGCGCAGCATGTATTCGCGCAGGCAGCCGGTGGTATTGCAGTAGCCCTCCATCTGGCTGAGCAGACGATATCGATTCTGGAGCGCCCACGCGCGCTGCTCGTCGTCAAGTGCCTCATCGGCAGCATCGCCACGGTCGATCAGAAAGCGGCGCATGCGAAAATCGTTGCCGTTCCACAGCAAATGGCAGCTGGCCGGGTCGCCGTCGCGGCCGGCGCGACCCGCCTCCTGGTAGTAGGCCTCGATGCTCTCGGGCACGTTGTTGTGGATCACGTAGCGCACGTTGGGCTTGTCGATGCCCATGCCAAAGGCGTTGGTGGCAACCATCACCTGGATATCGTCATCGATAAAGGCACGCTGGCTTTGGCGGCGGGCGTCGTTGCCCATGCCGGCATGGTAGCGGCCAACGCGAATGCCGCTGGGGCCCAGCGCCTCGGCAAGCTCGCCTGCCAGCGCATCGACCGTCTTGCGGGTCGAGCAATACACGATGCCGCTCTCGCTCGAATGCGCGATCACATAGTCGCGCACCCACGCGGCCTTGGCCTTGTCGCCCATTTCCTCGCAGCCAAAGTAGAGGTTCTTGCGATCGAAGCCCGTCACCACCGTCGCGGGATTTTGCAGGCCGAGCATCTGCTGAATGTCCGCGCGCACGCGCTCGGTTGCCGTAGCGGTAAAGGCCGCCACGATGGGGCGCTGCGGCAGTGAGTCGATGAACTCGCGAATCTGCAGGTAGGCGGGGCGGAAATCCTGACCCCATTGGCTCACGCAGTGGGCCTCGTCAATGGCCACGAGCGGCACGCCGATGCCGCCTTCGGCCGCAGCTTCCTGCGCAAAGGCCAAAAAACGCGGCTCAAGCAAGCGCTCGGGCGCCACGTACATAAGCTGGTAGCGGCCTTCGCGCGCCCGCTTGAGCACAGTGTTTTGCTGGGCCGGAGTAAGGCTGGAGTTGAGATAGCTGGGTCGCGCACCCGCCGCGAGCAACGCACGGGTCTGGTCCTCCATAAGCGACAGCAGCGGACTCACCACAAAGGTGATGCCGGGCAGCATGAGCGCGGGCACCTGGTAGCAAATGGACTTGCCGGCGCCCGTGGGCATAACGCCCAGCGCATCGCGACCGGCAAGGATCGCATCGACCATGCGGTCCTGTCCCGGGCGAAACGAGGTGTAGCCAAAATAGGCGCCGAGCGTGTCGAGCGCCATCTGCTGCATGCTATCGGTCATGGTTTCCTAACGTTCAAGTCATCTGCCGCCGATTATACGCCGCCACGCGGACCGGTGCCGCGCCGCCATCGGCCACGGGCAACGTAATCCAAGGCGAACGAGCGTGGATTTTTGGACACTTTCCGGATGAGCGTGGATAATCTCCCACTTTAAGCCCGTCACCAAGCAAAAAACGGGAGATTTTCCACGCTCATTCTGCAGATTGCCGCTCTGGCGGGCTTGTAGCGTCGAGCCGTTACGCGGTTTGGTAAAACCGCGTAACTTACATCACCATGACGTAGCGCGATCCCACGTAGTACTGCTTACCCATCAGAACCGGCTCACCATTGGGACCGGTAAAGCTGGCACGCAGGTTGAGCAGCGGATCGTGCGGAGCAATGCCCAACTCGGCCGCCTGCTCGGTATTGGCACGAACGGCCTCGACCGTGCGGTAGCCAACCGAGACAATCGGCGTTCCGCCAACACGCTCGACCTCGGCAAAAATCGACTTGTCCTCAAGATCGGCCGTCAACAGCTCACGGTAGGC
>JAUMNV010000028.1 GCA_031295725.1 Collinsella sp. | reverse complement strand
TGGGCCTTTGAGCTCATCACCAAGGAGTTCAAGCTGCCGCTCGACCGCCTGTACTTTACCGTCTTTACCGAGGACGACGAGACCCACGACGTGTGGCGTTCTCTGGGCGTTGCCGAGGACCACATCTCCCGCCTGGGCGAGGACGACAACTTCTGGGCCGCTGGCCCCACTGGCCCCTGCGGTCCGTGCTCCGAGATCTACTTTGACATGGGCGAGGAGGTCGGCTGCGGTAGTCCCGACTGCAAGCCCGGCTGCGACTGCGACCGCTTCCTGGAGTTCTGGAACCTCGTCTTTACCCAGTATGACCGCCAGGAGGACGGCTCCATGCCGGAGCTGCCGCACCGCAACCTCGATACGGGCATGGGTCTGGAGCGCATGGCCGCCATCATGCAGCACAAGACCGCCAACTACGACGGCGACTTGATGCAGCATCTCATCAAGCTGGGCGAGGAGATCAGCGGCAAGACCTATGACGCCGACGATTACTCTGGCGCCAGCCGCTCCCTGCGTATCATCGCCGACCACTCCCGTGCCGTCGACTTTATGATCTCGGACGGCATCCTTCCCGGTAACGAGGGTCGCGAGTACGTCCTTCGCCGCCTGCTCCGTCGTGCCGTGTTCCACGGTCGCCTGCTGGGCATCGAGGGCGCCTTCCTGACCAAGTTCATCGACGAGGTTAACGCTCAGATGGGCGAGGCTTATCCCGAGCTGCTCAAGAATGTCGCGCTCGTCAAGGGTATCGTCGCCTCCGAGGAGGAGCGCTTCTCCACGACGCTCGACAACGGCCGCGTCTATCTGGACGAGGCCCTGGCAGCGCTTGCCGAGGGCGCCGTGCTTCCGGGCGATGTCGCCTTTAAACTGCACGACACCTTTGGTTTCCCCATCGATCTGACCGTCGAGATCGCCGGCACCGCTGGCCACGGCGTCGACATGGACGGCTTCACTGCCTGCATGGAGGACCAGAAGGCCCGCGCCCGCGCCAATGCTAAGGGCGACGCCTGGGGCAGCTTCAACGACGTGTGGGTCGAGCTTTCGGACAAGGTCGCAGCGACCGAGTTCGACGGCTATGACAACGATGTGATCGAGGGCGCCAAGGTTGTCGCCATCGTGCGCAACGGCGAGTCCGTCGAGTCCGCTGCCGCCGGCGAGGATGTCGAGGTTGTGCTCGACCGCACCCCGTTCTATGCCGAGATGGGTGGCCAGCAGGGCGATGCCGGCAAGCTTTCCGCCGAGGGCGTTGTTCTGACCGTTGCCGACACCAAGAACCACAACGGCCTGTATGCCCACGTCGCGCACGTTGCCGAGGGCACGCTGGCTGTCGGTGCCGCTGTTACCGCCGCGCTCGACGCCGAGCGCCGTGGCTTCCTGCGCCGCAACCACACCGCCACGCACCTGCTCGACGCTGCCCTTAAGCAGGTCCTGGGCGAGCACGTCTCCCAGGCCGGCTCGCTGGTGACGCCCGAGCACCTGCGCTTTGACTTCACGCACTTCGAGGCCCTGTCCTCCGAGCAGCTCAAGGCTGTCGAGGACCTGGTCAACCAGCAGATCTTCGCTTCCAAGCCGGTCGTGACCCGTGTCATGGGCATCGACGAGGCTAAGGCTGCCGGCGCTGTCGCTCTGTTTGGCGAGAAGTACGGCGATGTCGTCCGCGTCGTCTCCGTGGGCGCCGAGGACCAGCCGTTCTCCCGCGAACTCTGCGGTGGCACACACGCTGCCAACACCGCCGAGATCGGCCTGTTCAAGATCATTTCCGAGTCCTCCACGGGCTCCAATGTCCGCCGTATCGAGGCCGTGACCTCTAAGGGTGCCCTCGACTATATGGCCGACCGCCTGGCACTCGTTGACGCCGCTGCTACTGCGCTCAAGTGCCGCGTGGATGAGGTTCCCGCTCGCGTGGAGAACCTGCAGGCCGAGCTGCGCGAGACGTCCAATAAGCTCAAGAAGGCTCTGACCGGTGGCTCCTCCGACGCCATCTCCAGCGCCATCGAGGTCGCCGTCGAGCTCGACGGCTATAAGCTCGTTGTCGCTGAGCTCCAGGGCCTTGAGGCTGCCGACCTCCGCAACGTATGGGATACCGTGCATCAGAAGGTCGCCGGCCCTGTCGCTTGTGTCGTCGCCAGCGTGACTGAGAAGGGCACTCCGGCCCTGCTCGCTGCCGGCTCCGATGACGCCGTCAAGGCCGGTTTCCACGCCGGTAACGTGATCAAGCAGATCGCGGGTCTGGTCGACGGTCGCGGTGGCGGTCGTCCCAACATGGCCCAGGCCGGTGGCAAGAACGCTGCCGGTATCGCCGATGCCCTCGCGGCCGCTAAGACCGCACTCGGCGCCTAAGAATCTAAGAAGTCACTGTGGTCGCGCTTGCGCTGGACATAGGGGAGACCAGGATCGGCATTGCCGTCTCGAGCCGTGATGGCAAGATGGCGATGCCCGTCAAGGTGCTTCCGGCTGCCGAGGTCACCGGTATGGCCAAGACGTTCCGCTACCTGGTTGGGGACTATGAGCCCGACATCCTGGTAAGCGGACGTCCCCTGACCATGGCCGGTGAGCCCGGCCCTCAGGCCGAGCGCGTTGCCGCTGTGGCGCAAAAGATTGCCGACGAGCTCGATCTTCCGTTGGAGTTTGAGGACGAGCGTCTGTCCTCGCAAGAGGCCAAGCGTATCCTGCGCGAGCAGGGACTCAACGAAAAGCAGATGAGGGGCAAGATCGACATGATTGCCGCCAGCCTGTTTTTGCAGACGTGGCTCGATCGTAAAAACGAGGAGGTTTCGCATGCCTAGTGCTTCCGATCCGCGCCAGCCGAATCGTACACAGCAGCCGGCGTCGCGCCCTGCCCAGCCTGGCCAGCGTCCGGCACAGCCGACGCAGCGCGCAGCTCAGCCTGCCGCGCGCCCGGCGCAGTCCTTCTCTCGTTCGGCCCAACCTGTTCAACGGACGGGTCAGCAGCCTTCTGCTCGTTCGGTTCAGCATTCGGCTTCTCACGCGGCTCAGCAGCCCACTGCTCGTACGGCCCAGCCTGCAGGCGGCACCCGCTTTAAGCAGCAGGCACCTACCCAACGAACGCAGGCCCCCCAATCGCATTCGCATCACGCTCGTGGTTCGCATGGCGTTGCTCCGGCGACCCGCTCGAGCTACAACACGCATGCTCGTCGCGGTGCTCAAAAGAAAAGCTCCCCGGTGCCTATGATTATCGGTGGCGTTGTTGCCGTGCTTGCGCTTGTCGCGATCGTTTTCTTTGTCGTGCCAGCCGTCAAGGGCTTCTTTGGCGGTGAGGGTGCGAAAGTCGTTGCAGGCCAGCAGGTTACTATCACGATTCCCGACGGTGCCTCGGGTGACAGCATCGCTTCGATTCTCTCCGAGAATCATATCGTCGAAAATCCCAAGGATTATTATGCGGCGGTGAAAAAGCTCAACGCCGATATGTCGCTCAAGCCTGGTGATTATTCGTTCACCACACTCATGGATGCGACCAAGGTTGTTCAGCAGCTCATGGAAGGCCCCAACGCGGGCTCCAATGCGCTGACTATCCCTGAGGGCTTAACGGTCGATCAAGTCGCCGACCGTGTGGCCCAGGCCTACGACAGCATCTCTAAGGAAGACTTCCTCAACCAGGCCAAGGCCTCCAACTACGTGGACGACTATAGCTTCCTTAAGGGCGCCGCTAACGACTCGCTCGAGGGTTTCTTGTTCCCCAAGACCTATTCGTTGGGTGATTCGCCGACGGCCGATGGCGTGATTCGCGCTATGCTCGATCAGTTTAAGACCGAGTACAAGTCGCTTGACTTTGCGAACTGCGAAGCCAAGATCAAGGAACGCTACGGTGTGGAGATGTCCGACTACGACATCGTCAACTTGGCCTCTATCGTTGAGCGCGAGGGCCTCAACGCCGATCAACGTGCGCATGTGGCCTCGGTTTTCTACAACCGCCTTGCCGGCAAGCTCGACGGTCTGCGCTATCTCAATAGCGATGCGACTATGATGTATGTCACCGGTGGCGAGGTTACCGCCGACGACCTGCAGAGCGATAGTCCGTATAACACCTATAAACACGAGGGTCTGCCGCCCACGCCCATCTGCTCTCCGTCGCTCGAGGCACTCAAGGCCACGCTTGAGCCGATCGACTCCGATGACCTGTATTTCTACATTACGCAGGACGAGGAGTACTTCTCACAAACCTACGAAGAGCATCAACAGTCTTGGAATTAGCATGAGGATTTTTAGCCCCAAACGATACGTTGCCTCGGTCGATCGCATCGACCTTGATACCCTGTGGGCCGATGGCAAACGCGCCATTCTGCTCGATCGCGATAACACCCTGGTGCCTCGCGACACCGAGCAGGTTCCCGCCGCGGTTTCTGCTTGGCTCGATACCGCCCGCGCCAAAGGCTTTAAGCTGTGCATGGTGTCCAACAACTGGCATCGCGACCAGGTCATGGCATCAGCACGCGAGCTGGGACTCGAGGCCATCAGCCACGCCATGAAGCCGGCACCGTTTGCCCTCAAGGCGGGCCTTAAGCGCCTCGGCGCCACGGCCGACGAGGCGGTGCTGATCGGTGATCAGCTCTACACGGACGTGTGGAGCGGCAACTTCGCCGGCGTCGATACCATCCTGGTAAAGCCGCAGGCCACGCAGGACCTGTGGTATACGCAGATCTTCCGTATCTTTGAGCGCCGGGCCCTGCGCGACCTTCCCTGCGAGGAATAGGTCTCGTCATGTCCCAGCACACCAAACACGGCTGCGACCATATCTTCTTTATCGGCTTTTTGGGCGCGGGCAAATCGACGCTCGCGCGCAACGTCGGCACTATGTTCAAGCGGCGTTTTATCGATACCGACCGCCTAGTCGTCCGCCGTTGCGGCAAGTCGGTAACCGAGATTTTTGAGACCGAGGGTGAGGATCGTTTTCGCGAGCTCGAGACCTCGGCGCTCCGTTCGCTCCAAAGCGAGCGCAGTCTGTTGGTTTCGTGCGGTGGCGGTATCGTCGAGACGCCGGTGAATATTGAGCTGATGCACGAAATGGGTACGTGCGTGTACCTCGAGGGCGACTTTGAGGATTCGATTCGCCAGATTCGTCGGTCCGACACGCGCCCCGATTTCCGCTCGCCCGAGCATGCCGCGCGCTTGTTTGAGCATCGCCGTCCGCTGTATCGCCAGGCCGCTGATATTACCCTTGATATTCGCAACAAGTCCTTCGAGGACGTTTCCTACCTTTGTGCCGAGATGCTTTTGGAGCGTGGACTGCTATGATTCGCCGCCAACTGATCAATTTCCAAAACCGCAGCGTCGATGTCCGTGTCGGATTGGGCGCGTTCGATGAGCTGTCGCGTATGTTTGCCTCGGCTGTGGGCAAGCCTAAGCGCGCGATGGTGGTTTGGAACTCCGCCTCGTCAGAACGTTTTGATGAGGTCGTCGAGCATGCGCTGGTCGACGCCGGCTTTGCCGTGTCGCTGCTCGTCCTCGATGTTTCGCCTGCCGGTGCCACGCTCGCCGATGCCGATACCGTCCTTGGCGCCCTGTCTGCCAACGGCGTTACCTGCGACGATCTGGTTGTCGCCGTTGGCGATGCCGCAACCTGCTCGGTTGTTAGCTGGTGCGCCAACCAGTGGTGCGGCCGAACCGAGTGCGCGCTGTTGCCGACGACCTTCGACGCCATGCTCACGGTCGCGACGACCATGAAGCCGCTCGT
>JAUMNV010000103.1 GCA_031295725.1 Collinsella sp. | reverse complement strand
CTACGCCCAGTTCCTCGGCGCCCTCATGCCGCTCATGTCCGCCATCGTCTGCGGGCTCGCCGTGGACGAGGAGCGCGCTGCCGGGCGCCTCGCCAACCTCACGGCGGTCCCCTCGCGCGGGCGCGCCGTCGCGGCGAAGCTGCTCGCCCTTGCGGCGCTCGGCGCAGGCGCGCTGGCCGTGGCGCTCGGCGTGTTCGGGGCCGTGCTCGCCGTCGCCGGGCGCCTACCGCTCGGGCCCGCGCCGCTTGCGGCCGCCTGGGTGGGCATCGTGCTGGGCAGCCTGCCTCTCTATGCGCTGGAGCTCGGCGTGGCCCTGCGCCTCGGCCGCAACGCCGCCATCGGCGCCGACGCGGCGGGGGTGCTCCTCGCGTTCTTCTCGGTGGGCGGACTTGCGCACGGCCTCATGACCGGCGAGCTCACCGGTGCCCTGGCGACGCCCCTGAACTGGGTGCCGCTCGCCTGGCCCGCGCGCCTAGGGTCGCTCGGGGTGGAGGCCTTCATCGACGCCGCACGCGCGGCGGGCCCTCTCCTCACAACTGCGCTCGCTGGCCTCGTGCTCACCCTGGCAGCCGCCGCCGTCCTTCTCGCCTGGTTCTGCCGCTTCGAGGACGGGAGGGCAGATGCGTAGGAAGCCGTTCGCCGTCGTGCTCGTCCTCCTCTCCGCAGCGCTCGTTCTGGGCGGGAATGCCCTGCTCGACGCCGGCTGGGGGTCGGTGCTGCGCTCGATCGCCGACCGCGTGCTGCCCAACCCTGAGATCACCATGTGGGCGCCCGCGCCCGAGCCCGGTAGCCACGCGAGCTCCTACGCCGACGCCACCGGGGCGGGGGCGAACTACGTCTACCTGGTGGACGCGGCGGACGACAGGGGCAATGTCCGAGAGCTCCAGCTCATCTTCTTCGGACGGGAGTCGGACGGCGAGGGCTGGCTCGAGATCGAGGCGCGCGGCGGCTCGGGCGTGCGCTACCGCGCGTGCGATGCGGCCGAGGCGCCCGCGGCTGCGCGCGGGGCTCTGGACCGCTGAGCGCGGCGCTAGTACAATTCCGACGGAAGTTTCAGGAGGTCGAACATGGCGAGGATACTGGCAGTGGATGATGAACGGGCGATCCTCGACGCGCTCGCGCGCGTCCTCGGCCGCGACGGCCATGAGGTCGTCAAGGCGGCGGACCCGACGGCGGTCCCGGGGATGGACCTCTCGCGCTTCGACCTCGTGCTCTGCGACGTCATGATGCCGGGGCTCGACGGCTTCGAGCTCGTGCGGCAGATCCGCCCGGGCTTCGACGGGCCCATCATATTCCTGACCGCGCGCGTGGCCGAGGAGGACGCCGTGGCCGGCTACGGCCTGGGCGCCGACGACTACGTCCGCAAGCCCTTCGGGGCCGCGGAGCTGCGCGCCAAGGTCGCGGCCCATCTACGCCGTGAGCGCCGGCCGCGCTCGCACGCCCTCTCCTTCGGGGAGGTGCGGATCGACCTCGGGGCGCGCGGCCTCGCCGTGGGCGGCGAGGCCGTACCGCTCACGCCCACCGAGTACGCCATCTGCGAGTACCTCGCCCGCCACCCCGGGCAGGTCATGAGCCGCGCGCAGATCCGCGAGGCGGTGCTCGGCTGGGAGAGCGACGCCGACGACGCGGCCATATCCATGCAGGTCAGCCGCGCCCGGAGGAAACTCTCCGAGGCCGGCGCCGATCCGATCGCGACCGTCTGGGGGATGGGGTACAAGTGGCAGCTTTGAGGACCGGGGCGCGAGGTCGCGGGGGCATGCCGCTCTCCTTCGTCATCGCGCGCTACTTCGCCTACGCGTTCGCGGCGGTTGCCACGGCGTGGCTCGCCTCGTTCATGGCGCTCTCCGCGGCGATCGACGCGGGCTTCGTCTACGAGGCAAGCTGGGGGCCGGCCAATACGCGCGAGGTCGCGGAGGGCCTGGCACGCGACGGCGTCTGCGGGCAGCAGGACGTGCCGACGGCGTACCGCTACCTCATCCTGAATAAGGACGGATACGTGCTGATGACAGACCTCGAGGGCACGCGGCTCGAGGACGTGACGGAAATGGCCCGTGCGGCACTCGCCGCGGATCCGGGCACAGTGGAGATCGAGGGCGGGGGCTCGGGCCTCACCTACGCCGCGTTCCCGCTCAAGGGCGGCGGGGCCTGCGCACTCGTCAGCGAGTACCTGCCGCAGTGGGTCTCGCGCGACCTCGCCGGCCTGCTTCCCAACCCGCAGAACCTCATGCTCGTCGGCGCCGCTGCGGGAAGCGCGCTCGCGCTCGCGCTCGTGGCGCGCCGCGCGAGCCGCGTGATCTCGCGCAAGATGGCGCCGCTCGCGGAGGCAGCGGGGCGCGTCGGCGCGGGGGATCTCGACTTCGCGGTCGGCAGCACCAACGTGCGCGAGGTGAACGACGTCCTCGCCGCGATGGACGCCATGCGGACCTCCCTCGCCGAGTCGCTCGAGGCCCGCTGGGCCGCGGAGCGGGGGCAGCGCGAGCAGGTGGCGTCGCTCGCCCACGACCTCAAGACGCCGCTCACCGTGCTGCGCGCCAACGCCGACTTCGTGGCAGAGGAGCTGGAAGACGAGAAAGACGCCGACCTCGCGGCCGCCGCGCGCGACATAGCCGGCAGTGTCGAAAGGCTCGACGGCTACGTGCGCCTGCTCATCGAGGCCTCGCGCGGGTCCGGCGGGGCGGAGAGGGCCCCCATGCGGCCGGCCGAGCT
>JAUMNV010000094.1 GCA_031295725.1 Collinsella sp. | reverse complement strand
CGGGTCTGCTCGGGGCTGACGTAGTGGGCGGTTCCCAGCACGTTGTTGTCTTGCGTGAGGTGGCTGTTCTTGGCGCGCGCGATGCCAAAGTCCATCACCTTGATGTTGCCGTCGGGCAGCACCATGATGTTCTGCGGCTTAATGTCGCGGTGGATGATCTCGTGCTTGTGGGCGACCGAAAGCGCGGAGCCGATCTGCGAGCCGATCTGCGCGACCTTCTTGGGGTCGAGGGCGCCGTGGCTCTTGATGCCGCTCTTAAGGTCGGTACCGCGCAGGTACTCCATGACGATGTAATAGGTGTCGCCGTCCTTGCCCCAATCGTAGACGCCCACGATATAGGGGGAGGAGAGGCCGGCTGCTGCCTGGGCCTCCTGCTTAAAGCGTGCGGCGAAGGTCGCGTCGCCAGCATACTGCGGCAGCATGATCTTGACGGCTACCGTGCGGTCGAGAACCTGGTCCTGTGCACGGTAGACGGTCGCCATGCCGCCTGTTCCCACCTTATCCTTGAGGAGGTATCTTCCCCCGAGGACCCTCTGTTCCATTCCTGCTCCTAACATAACTATTCGCTCAACGATGTGTGTAGTACCTACGATGTGGCCGCTGGGGCCGTGTGGCGCGTTGCCGCTAACTCTTCGGCCACGGCGCGCCTCGGGTGTCCGATTCGATCATGGGCATCACACTCCCTGCGCGGCAAGCGCCGCGGTCAGGACGATACCGGCAATCTTGGCGGCCTTGACGTCATGCTTGTCGTAATCCTCCAAGGCCACCGAGATGGCGACCGTGGGTGAATCGTAAGGTGCAAAGCCAACGAACATCGAGTTGACGTTGGTGCCGCCGGTCTCGGCCGAGCCGGTCTTGCCGGCGACCTTGACGCCGGGGATCTGGGCATCGGTGCCGGTGCCGGACTGGACGACGGCAAGCATGGCCTGCTTGACCTGGTCGGCCGTGGCGGAGCTGACGGCCTGTCCCAGCGAGCGGGACTGCGTGGTCTTGACCACGGTTCCGTCCGGGGCGAGTACCTGGGCTACAAAGTACGGGTCCATGACCACGCCACTGTTAGCGATGGCGGCGGCAATCACGGCGTTTTGCATGACGGTGGTCTGCGGGCCGGGCGTGTGGTCCATGCCGACAGGCTGGCCGGCGCCGGCCCAGGCGGTCTCCCACTCGGTCATGAGCGACGGGTCGGCCATGATGGAGGCCGCGGAGGTCAGGTCCTGGCCGAGCTTTTGGCCGTAGCCAAAGGCGTTGGCAAACTGCACGAGCGTGTTTGCGCCAACTTCGTTTGCCACCTGGCCGAAGACGACGTTGGAGGACACGGCAAAGGCCTGCTGCAGGCTGATGGTGCCGTAGCTCTCGTTGGCATAGTTGGTGACCGGTGCGTTGCCGATGTCCATGGAGCCGGGCGCCTGGTAGGTGCTGGTAAGGCTGGCGGTACCGGTCTCGAGTGCCGCGGAAAGCGTAACGACCTTAAACGTTGAGCCCGGCGTGTACAGCGCGTCCATGGCGCGATTGTACATGGAGCCGTCCTCGCCGCCGCCCGTCTGCAGCAGGGCATCGATGTTGGTGTTGTCGTAGGTGGGCGAGCTGGCACATGCGAGCACCGCGCCGGTACGCGGGTCGATGACCACTACAGCGCCCTTAAAGCCCTTGAGTGCCTGCTCGGCCGCCGTCTGGATGCGCGAGTCGATGGTGAGCTTGGCGGTGTTGCCCGGCTGGGTCTGGCCCGCGAGCGACGCGATGGCGTTGTTCCAGCTGGAGTAGTCCTTAGAACCGGTGAGCGTGTCGTTCATGACGCTCTCGATGGCGGTGGTGCCATACTGCTGGCTCACGTAGCCAACCACGTGCGCTGCCAGGTTACCGTTGGGGTAGGAGCGTACGTAGGTGCCGTCCTCCTGCTGCAGCGACTCGGCCAGCGTCACGCCGTCGGACGTGATGATGGAGCCGCGCTGGATGTACTTGGAGCGGGCGATGGTGTGGTTGTTGGTCGGCATGTCCTGATAGTCCTTGGCCTTAATGACCTGGACATAGGTGAGGTTGCCGATAAGGATGGCGAACAGCGCCGTAAAGGCGAGCACCGCACGGGTTAGACGGTTGGCGAGCGCAACGCGGCCGAGCACACCGGATTCAGGCGTGTCGAGCAGGCGACGGCGCATGCGCGAGCCGACGGAATGGCTGCCGCTGCCGTAGGAAGACGAGGTGGCAAAGCGCGTGCCCGTCGGGGCGGCGGAAGATGCGACCTGATCATCGGTGATGGCGGCCATGGTGCCGGTGCCGGTAAGCTCGGCCTCGCGTCCGGTCGCCTCGTCACCGGCGCGCAGCAGGAGCGCGACGATGATGAAGCTCGCCAGCAGCGAGGAGCCGCCCTGGCTCATAAAGGGCAGGGTGACGCCGGTCAGCGGGATCAGGCGGGTTACGCCGCCAACGATCAAAAAGGCCTGGAAGCTGATGGCTGCCGTAAGACCGGTGGCGCTAAAGGCGGCAAGGTCGGACTTTGCGCGGGCAGCTGTGGTGAGGCCACGCACGGCAAAGAGCATAAACAGGATGAGCACGGCGCCGCCGCCCAAAAGGCCCATCTCCTCGCCGATAGCCGAGAAGATAAAGTCGGACTCGACGACAGGGATGTTGTTGGCCATGCCGTTGCCGATGCCAACACCGACCAGACCGCCATCGGCAAGCGAGAAGAGCGACTGGACGATCTGGTAGCCCTGGCCCTGGGCGTCCTTAAACGGATCGAGCCAAACCTGGAAACGCACCTGAACGTGAGACAGGAACTTGTAGGCGCCCACGGCCCCAACAGCTAAGAGCGCAAGGCCGATAACGACATACGAAAAGCGCCCCGTGGCAACGTAGAGCATCAGCAAGAAGATGGTGTAGAACAGCACGGCCGAACCCAGGTCGCGTTCGAAGACGACGACGAGCAGGCACACACCCCACACGGCAAACAGCGGCAGCAGCAGTCGCAGGCGAGGGATCTTAAAGCCCAGAATCTTGCGGTTGGAGATAGAGAGCAGCTCGCGGTTCTCGGCCAGGTACCCGGCTAGGAACAGCACGATAAAGACCTTGGCGAACTCGCCGGGCTGGATGGTAAAGCCCGCGATGCGAATCCACAGCTTGGAGCCCGAGATCGTGGTGCCGATAAAGATGGGCAGCATCAGCAGGATGATGCCGATAATGCCAAAGGTGTACTTGTAGCGCATGACCACGTCGAGGTTTTTGACCAGTGCGAGCGTTCCCACCATGAGCGCCACCGAGACAAACAGGATGATGAGCTGTGAGATGGCGAGAGCGGGTGCGAGACGCGTCACGAACGTGATACCGATGCCCGAAAGCACAAAGACAATGGGCAGGATGGCGGGGTCGGCACCGGGCGCCAAGATGCGCACGGCAATGTGGGCCGCGGCAAAGGCGGCAAAGAGGCCGATCGGTACGGCGAGCGTCTCAAAGGAGATGGCAGCGCCCGCGGTGAGGACGTACATCGCATACAGCATGATGACGGGGAACGCCGAGGCGATGAGCAAGAGCAGCTCGGTGTTGCGGCGACTCATAAGCGGCACTCCCTTTCTAATTCTTATCGGAGGCTTCGGCCTCGGCGGACTGTTCGGCGGTTTTCTCGGAATCTGATTCGGAGGTCGATCCCTGATTGGTGTTGTCGCGAATCGTTTGCGCGTCGATCACCTGGCGGGTCTGCTCCTCGTCGATCTGGTGGCGGTACTTGGATATCGTGTCCTGCGCATCGTCGACACTTGTTTGCGGAATACCCGCCTTGAGGCGGTTTTGCGTGTCTTCGGGCAGGTCGGATAGCTTGATGCTGGTTTCGCTTTCGAGCCAGTGGAGCTTGAGTCCGAGTGGCTTGCCGGGCAGGCCGCGCCAGACGGCGACATTGCCCTGGTAGGTACCCAGGTAGTACGAGCCGGTGACACCCGTGTAGGCCCAGATGCCAGCTGCCAGCACAAAGACGAGGGCCAGGATGGCGGCGATAGTAACGTTGCGGCGACGCACGCGTTGCGCCTCGCGCATGACGCCATCGTCAACCAGGTCAACGACTACTACGGTCACGTTGTCGTGGCCGCCGGCGGCAAGCGCCGCGTCCACTAGGTTGTCGACGCAGATTTGCGCGGTTGAGGACTGCGTGGCGATGTTCTCGATATCGCTATCGGGAATCATGCTCGAAAGGCCGTCGGAGCACAGGATCAGACGGTCACCTTCCTCGATATGCAGAGTGAAGTGGTCGGCATACATAGCGGGGTCCGAGCCCAGCGCGCGGGTGATGACCGAACGGTTGGGGTGGACGCGAGCCTCGTCTGCCGTGATTTCGCCGGCGTCCACGAGCTCCTCCACGTAGGAGTGGTCGCGGGTCACGCGGATGAGCGTGCCCTCGTGGAGCAGGTAGGCGCGAGAGTCACCCACGTGGGCGATGGCGAGCGTGTCGTTTTCGATATAGGCGCAAGTGGCTGTGCAGCCCATGCCGGGCTTGCCCAGGCCATTCAAGGCAGCCTCGATTACGGCGGCGTTGGCGGCCTCGACGGCTGCCGCCAGGCGTGCGGCGTCGGCAGACTGAGGAGCTGTCTTGGCAATGGTCTCGACAGCGATAGAGGAGGCTACCTCGCCGGCGGCGTGACCGCCCATGCCGTCGCATACGCAAAAGAGCGGCGACTGCACCAGGTAGGAATCCTCATTGTGCGGGCGCACACAGCCAACGTCGGAGCGGGCGCCCCACATGAGTTGCGTGGTGGTGCCGGCATCATAGGTCGAGTCGGTCTCGATGCGCTCCTCGGTTAGGGGTTCAAAGCTCATGGTCGAGCCGGGGTCTTTGAGCTTGGCCTCAACGGCGGCAACGTCGATCTCGGCTGTGTCACCGGGAGAGACGGTGTCGGTCTCGGCGTTTGATTCGGAATCGCCGGTGTCCGGGGAGTCGGGCTCCTCGGAAACGCGGGCGGTCGACTCGTCATCTTGCGGGCTGACGTCTATAGGCTCGGGCGTCGCAAAGTGCGACGGCGCGGGCGTGTTTTGCGACTGGGCGGCGGGCTCGGCCACGGCATCGGACTCGCTTGCGGGCGCAGGCTGCGGGGTCTTGGGTGCAGGGCCGTCCTCGGGGGATGTCCCCGCCTCGGGCGCCGGCGTAGACGCGGGCGCAACCTCGGATGCCGGGGCTATGGGAAACGCCGGCGCGGCGGGCTCGGGTGCCGCAAACACCGCAGCGCTCTCGTTGATTGCCGCGGCGACGGGCTCTGCAAAGTGAGCCGGCGCCGGGGTTGCTTCGGGCGCTGTGGGCTGTTCCGCAGCATGTGCGCCGATGGGCGCCGCTACGGCATCCTCTTCGTCCTCGTTATCGGCGAGATCCGAAATATCATGCGTTACATGCGAAAGAGGCAGGGAGAACACGGTGTCCTCGGGTTCCACGGGTGCGGAGCCCGCCGGAGCGGCGTGGGCCGGCGCAGCTGCGGCGGCAGCCGGTGCCTCGGTCATAGTTGCGGACTTGTTCTCCTCGTCGATCATCGACGGTTCACCTTCATGACCACGTCGCCAATCTGGACTTCGTCGCCCTCACGCAGCGTCGCGGGCTCCACGAGCTGGCGGCCGTTGACGAGCGTGCCGTTAAGCGAGTTGAGGTCCTCGATGATGAGCGCCGGGCCCTGCAGCGAAAAGCGCGCATGCGAGGCCGAGACGAACGGTTCGTTGATGCAGATGTCCGAAGATGGCGAGCGACCGACGATGACGGGGCCGAGCATGTCTACGTGGATGCCGCGGATACCGCGCGGACCCTTGTCCACATCAATCGTCCAGATAGCCGAGTCGCGGCGCTGCCCGCGCACAAGTCCCACGCCGGTCTTCATGACGGCGAACAGGAAGATATAGAGCAGGGCGACCAGGACGATGCGGCCTGCAAAAAGGACGATATCGATGTTCATAAGCGACTATCCCCTAAATTCAAAGGTGCTCAGGCCAAACGTCAGCAGATCGCCGTTGCGCAGCGGGCAGCGCGTAATGCGGCGGTTGTTGACGAGCGTGCCGTTGGTGGAATTGAGGTCCTCGATCGACCAATCCGAGCCCGTAAAGGTGAGCTGGGCGTGGCGGCGCGACACGTTGGGGTCGCGCAGGGCAATGTCGGAAACTGAGCGCTCGCGACCGATGGTTACCTGTGCGGAGGTGATGCTATGGCTCTCGCCGCTCACGACGTCGACGAGCTGGGCGAGCGGGCGCTGCGGGGCGCGAGTGCTCGCCATGTTGGAGGCGATGCCGGCTGCGGCGCCTAGGCCCACGGCGGCACCGGTCGCGGCGGCTCCGCCCATGCCGGCAAGCGCGTCGCGCGAGACGGTCTGCGGCACCGGGATGGGTGCTGCGGCGGGGTCGGGGACGCTAGGCGCGAAGGGGTCTGCCACGGCAAGCGGGTCGGGAGCGGCGGCGCGAGGCGTCGGCTGCTGCTGGGGCATGGCGGCGGGGCGCTGCTGCTGCGGGGCAGCAAACTGCTGCTGGCCGGCGCGCGGGGCGCTGGCGGCACGGCTTGCCGCGGAGTTGTTCTGGCCCAGGCCGTTTTGATAGGCGCGCTCTTCTTCGTACAGGCGGCCGAGCGTGGGGGCATCGACGTTCTCGGCAAAGACCGAGAACTTGCCGGCGCGCAGCTGCGGATCGATCATAAAGCGCACGAGGGGCTCGCCGACAAAGACATAGCGGCGCTTTTCGGCCTGCGCCTTCACAAACTCGCGGACCTCGCGCGAAAGCTCGGGGTAGAACGGGGCGAGCATGGGATCGTCGTCGGCGGCGATAAGGATGGTATAGAGTGCCGGCGCCGTGTTGACGCCGTTGATCACCAGAGTCTGATCCTCCATGTCGCGAGCGGCCTGCTTGGCAAGCTTCTTAAAGGAGAACGGGGCACGGGTGGCACCGAAGATGCCGGCCACGTGGTCCTCGAAGATGTTCAGGAAGTTCACGAAAGATCACTCTCCGTATAGGTTCTTTGGTATCCGAGCAAATATAGGCATATCCCAACGATTATAGAGGATAGGGTTCCCGCAACCGCCGCCTTGGCGACGACCGCGGCTGCAAGGCTGGCAATTTCCATATGGTGTGCAAGACAGGACGCCGCTGCGCAGCCGATGCCGGTGACAGCGATGGCGGCGATTGCGGCAAGGTTTGAGCCCTGATTGGCACGCTTGGCATGGGCATTGAGCAGCGCAGATGACGCCGCGGCAGTTGCCGCGACCAGCACAAAGGCAGCCCAAAGGAGTGGGTCTCCCAGCGCTGCGGCAACGTTACCGAGCCCCAGTACGCCTCCGGCTGAAAGCGCGACCGTGGCCAGACGGGCAAAAAGCGCGCCCATGCCCGTTGCCGCGGCGGCGCTTGCCGGGCCGAGCCAAAATGACGCGACGCCGGCGGCGACCCCAGCTGCCAGGAAGGTATTGCCGGTCAGACAGCCAAGCGCGAGTGCACAGGTGAGCGTGGCGCTCGCGGCAGTCTCGGTGCGACCCCAGGCGATCCACCAACCGGACATGGCGGCGGCAAAGATCACCGCGACGGGCAGCATCGACAGGATGCCCTGTGCCTGCATGGTGGCGTTGGCCATGAGCACCAAAAAGCCCACAGCCGAGATGGCCGAGCCAATCTGGGGGGCCAGGCCAGCCGCCACTCCGATCGCGATGGCCGCAATGACCAGGCCGGGAAGCGCCGCGACCCCGGCCGTTTGCATCAGCAAAAAGCTAAAGGTGCCGCACGTTAGCGCCGAGATAGTGCGCATGGTGTAGTCGCGCGCATGGCTCCAGCGCGTGCCCGCCCAGCCGAGTGCGGGGTCGACCTCGATGGCGTCGTCCTCGTAGTGCGACGGCTCGATATCGTCGAGCTCCTGCTCGTCATCCGAAAGTTCGCCAACCATTTGCTCCAGGCTGCGACGGCCTTCGCGCACGCTGCCCAGACCGGCAAGGAGCTGGTCGCAAAATGTCTCGACGCTGCTGGGGCGGTCCTGCGGCATGGGGGAGAGCGCGCTCATGAGCGCGGCCTCGGCTCCCGGGGGAAAGTGTGGTATCAGCTCGCTGGGATAGGTGGCGCCGCCGATGATGCGGTCGAGCGAGTCGGCGGGCGTGGCCGCCATAAAGGGAGCGCTGCCGCACAGGCCCTCATAGATTACACAGGCGAGGGCAAAGACATCGGCGCGCTCATCGACCGTGCCGGTCTCGATATCGAGCTGCTCGGGCGGCATGTAGCCGATGGTGCCGCCGCGCGAGCCGCCAAAGCCACCGGCGGACGACAGTCGCGCCATGCCAAAGTCGGTGAGCTTTACATTGCCCGAGTGGTCGATGAGCACGTTGGCGGGCTTAATGTCCAGGTGGAGTACGCCATTACTATGGGCGAAGGTGAGCGCCTGGCCTAGGGCATCGGCAATGGCCGCGGCCTCGTCAAAGGTAAGTGAGTGACCGTCCACGCGGTGCAAAAACTCGGCCAGCGACATGCCATCGACATATTCCATAACTAGGTAGGCATAGGCTGTGTCGTGCGTAAAGTCGATGACCTGCACGATGTTGGGATGTTGAAGCATGGCGGCAGTGTGCGCCTCGCGCAGGACATCCATGATGTCGCTGGCGGGCATGCCGACACCGTTAATAAGGGGGATGCGCTTAATGGCGACGCGGCGGCGCAGGTGCGTGTCGCGGCAGATCTCGATGGAGCCAAAACCGCCGGTCGCAAGTGTCTCGAGCGGCTGGTACCGCTTGAGCAGCTCGCGAGAGCTGGTGCCCTCCAAAGGAACGTCCGGCGAGAACCGGGCGGTATGTTGCGAGAAAAGCGGCATGGCCAACCCTCGTGCGTTTAAAGTTCGTTTGCGAGCGGCGGGCGCGGGGCCGAGCCGTTCGCGGTGGCATAGATGCTGCTAGTGTAGCACGCTCGGGTGCATGGGGAGGATAGCGGGATGCGAGGCTGCCTGCCTGGCTTGGCCTTAGCGCTTCTTCTTGTTCTTCTTCTGCTTGCGCCGCTTGCCCTTGGTCTCCTGGGGCTTGTCGCCCTGCTTGGCCTCGGCGGCGGCCTTCTCGGCCTTCATTTTCTTCTTCTTGGTCTCGATGCGGAGTTTTTTGTTGATGCGGGCCTTGAGGAAGGGACCGAACTGCTCGGCATCGCCACGGACGAAGGTGTCCTTGGGGATCGTCACGCCCTGGTCGGCGAACATGGCCACAAAGATGCGCTCGCCGTCGAGTACGTGGTCGAGCTTGTCAAACGGGAAGAACTGCGACTTGCCGCTCTTGCCCCAAACCATCAGGCCGTCCTCGTTGGCGGCGACGCGGCGATAGCGGCCACCCATGGACTCGTCGGCCTCGACGGCGTCGATAAAGTCGCGGGCGAGCGTGTGGTGCAGGTTCTTGCTCCACCAGGCCAAAAAGGCGCCGAACACGATCAACACGACGCCGAACTTGATCCAGCTGCCGCCGGCCACCAGCATGCCGATGCCGATGAGCGCGGCAACTGCCGCGGCGACATACAGCGAGCCGCGACGCCTGGGCGAGGCGACCAGGCGGGCGAAGTCGGTGACCAGGTCGTTTTCGTACTGGTACTCGTTGAGGTACAGGATGCCGTCATCGGCTGCGGCCTGCTCCTCGAGCGCGACCTCGACCTGGTCGGCTGCTTCGGAGGGAACGAGGTTGCTCTCTGCGTCTGCCATGCTCTTTGGACTCCTATCGCGGCGGGCTCGCCGTACGGGTTATTATGGAATGCAGTATGCCGTGCGACCGCATGGCCGCCGCGGCAACAAGACTCAGTATACCCGGGGGAGCACCCATGGAATCGTTGTACCGAAAGTATCGCCCGCTCACCTTTGACTCCGTGGTGGGCCAGCAGCATATCGTCTCGACGCTCGAGCACGCCATCACCGAGGGGCGCCTGTCCCACGCCTACCTGTTCTGCGGACCGCGCGGCACGGGCAAGACCACCATGGCGCGCATTCTGGCCAAGGCGCTGCTGTGCCGCAATGCCGAGGCGGCGCGCGCCGAGGGTGCAAGCGGCTGCATGCCCGACGGTACTTGCGAGGAGTGCGAGCTCATTGCCGAGGGTAACCACCCCGATGTCTACGAGCTCGATGCCGCAAGCCGTACCGGCGTGGACAACGTGCGCGAGGAGATCATCAACTCCGTCAACTTTGCCCCAGTGCGCGGCAAGTACAAGATTTATATCATCGACGAGGTCCACATGCTCACGACGGCGGCGTTCAACGCGCTGCTCAAGACGCTTGAGGAGCCGCCGGCACACGTGATCTTTGTGCTGTGCACCACCGACCCGCAAAAGATTCTGGAGACCATTCTCTCACGCTGCCAGCGCTTCGATTTCCACCGCATCGGCAACGAGGATATCGAGCATCGCCTGTCTTACGTGTGCGAGCAGGAGGGCTTCGATTACGACGACGAGGCACTCGCCATTGTGGCGCGCCATGCCAAGGGCGGTATGCGCGACGCGCTTTCCACGCTGGAGCAGCTGAGCGTCTTTGGCAACGGTTCTGTGCATGCGGACGACGCCCGCTCGCTTTTGGGCGAGGTTTCGGACCAGATTCTGGGCGAGTTTTCCCGCGCCATTGCCGATCGCGATGTTGCCGAGCTCTATGGACTGATCCGTGCGCAGGTCGAGGAGGGCAATGACCTGCTGGAGCTGACGCGCGACCTGGTGGCGCATGTGCGCGACGTGTACGTTGCCTGCGTTGCCGGTGCCCGTGCCGAGCTGTTTGAGGGCGGCTCCGAGCAGGCCGAGGCGCTTGCTGCCGAGGCCGCTGCCTTTGGCGAGCATCCTGCCGACCGCCTGGCCCGCGTGCTGACGGTGCTCGACGATGCCGCACTGGAGATGAGGGGCGCGAGCGACGTGCGCCTGGTGCTCGAGATTGCCTGCACGCGTCTGGCGCGTCCCGAGGCCGATTTAACGATTGAGGCATTGGCCGAGCGCGTGGCACGCCTGGAGGCCATGATTGCCAACGGCGCCGTGCCGGCGAGCGTGGCTGCTGCTCAGGCCGCCGCGCCTGCAGCATCCGTACCCGCTGCTGCCCAACAGCCGACGCTCATTTCGGGCGCTCGTGCTGCCGCTCCGGCGGCATCCGCTGCCCCCGCTGCTACGTCCGCGCGCCAGGGCGGTATGCCTTGGGACCGCGGCGCTGCTGTTCCGGCTGCCCAGCCTGCGACCAAGTCCGCGGCTCCTGCGCCGGCGCCCAGACCTGTAACGCCTGCACCTCAGCCCGTTGCGGCTCCGGCTTCCGCGCCTGCTGCATCGACCGTGTCGGTGTCCAAGCCCAACAACGCCGCCCAGGTTGCCGCCGCCGGTGCTGCCGAGACCCCCGCGGTTGAGGACGCCGGCGAGCTCCAGCGCAAATGGGCCGAGGTCGTCGAGCGCGTCAAGGCTCGTCAGGCCTCCTACGCAGGGCTTTTGCTCAACGCCCGCGCCACGGCCGACGACGGCTCCAAGCTCACGGTCTCGTTCCCCGCGGGTTCGACTTTTGCCATCAAGATGCTCGGTCGCGCCGATACGCAGTCGGTGGTCCTGCCGACGGTCTGCGCGGTCTTCGGTCGTCGTACCGTCGACTATGTCCTGGATGGGGGTGGCACGCCGGCTCCTCAACATGAGGAGCATTCTCCATCTGCACGGGCTGCGG
>JAUMNV010000145.1 GCA_031295725.1 Collinsella sp. | reverse complement strand
TGACCTCTTTATCGATGCCGTCGCCACCGGCATCGAGCCATGCCTTAAAGCTCGTCATGTCGTTGGACTTAACGCTCGCAAACATATCCTTTACGGCCGTGACCACAGGAATCTTATCGGTTCCCTTAGCCTTGCCGCCGGTACCGTCGTCGGACGAATCCACGTTTTCAGGCGAGTCATCATCCGCAGCCCCCTGCCCGCCCATCATGGACGACAGGTCGTAATCCTGCTTGGAAATGGTGAGCGGGTAGCTCGAGAGCGTATCCTCCTCGACCTTTTTGATGTAGCCGTTTACGCCGTTGGACAGCGCCAGAATCGCCGCGATACCAATGATGCCAATCGAGCCCGCAAAGGCCGTCATGGCCGTACGGCCCTTCTTGGTCATGAGGTTTCGGGCAGAAAGCCCCAGCGCCGTCACAAAGCTCATCGAGGTTTTGCGCGTAGGCTTGGCCTCGCGGCGCGTGGCGTCAGCGACATCGAAAGGATCGGAATCGTCGGTGATCTTACCATCCGCCAGGTTGACGATGCGCGTGGCGTATTGGTACGCCAGCTCGGGATTGTGCGTGACCATGATGACCAGGCGGTCGCGTGCAACATCCTTGAGCAAGTCCATGACCTGCACGGACGTTGTAGAATCCAAGGCGCCGGTCGGCTCGTCTGCCAGCACAATCTCGGGATCGTTGATCAGGGCGCGGGCGATGGCCACGCGCTGCATCTGTCCACCCGAAAGCTGGCTCGGACGCTTGTTCACGTGCTCGCCCAGACCAACTGCCTCGAGTGCCTCGCGCGCACGCTGGCGGCGCTCGGCATGTCCCACGCCCGTGAGCGTAAGCGCCAGCTCCACGTTTTCCAAGATGGTCTGGTGCGGAATGAGGTTATAGCTCTGGAACACAAAGCCGATGCGGTTATTGCGGTAGGCATCCCAATCGCGATCGTGAAAGTCCTTGGTCGAGATGTCATCGATCAGCAGGTCACCGGAATCGAAATGATCGAGCCCACCGATAACGTTGAGCATCGTGGTTTTACCCGAACCCGAGGGACCCAGAATGGCCACGAACTCGTTATCGCGAAAAGACAGGCTTACGTTGTCGAGCGCCACCTGCGTAAACGACTGCGTAACGTACCTTTTGCAAATACCTTTGAGCTCCAGCATGGACGGCAACCTCTCCCGCGCGGGCACTCTGCCCGCTCTCCTCCGCCGTTCGTATTCGACGCGCTTGTCCTACTCTATCCCCATTTTTTGCCGGCGCCAGTGAGGAATGTAACGAACCGCGCCAAAAAACGAACGGGGCAGTGCCAAAAAAGAGGTCCCGAGCGGGACCTCTATATGGTGGAGCTCATCTTGAAAGGTAGCGGACTACTTCGCACAGTGGCGCACGATCCTCGCCATGCTTTACGCGTTTTTTACTGCTCGCTATTCGCAATCGCCTGGTCGATAAGCTTGTTGAGTGCTGCGCGCTGCTCGGCGGAGCTGATGGCTCCCACGATTGGATCCCCTACGATGTTGCCATTCTGATCGATGACATACGTTGTCGGGAACGAAAACAAATTTGACGTAAACTTACCGGCCTCGCTATCCGACTTGAACCAGATGTTCTTATATGTCACGCCCTTCTTGCTCAGCACGTCCTTAGCATCTGCAATCTCGCCTTTGTTGCCATCGAGCGTAAAGGAATTGACGCCCACGACCTGGCCGCCCTTCTCGGCAAGCTCCTTATTCAAATTCTCAAGATCACCCAGCTCGCCCACGCACGGCTTGCAAGTGGTGAACCAGAAGTTCATGACGGTGACCTTGTTCTTAGAGAACAGTTCGTCGCTGCTCACGTCGTTGCCATCCAGGTCCTTGCCCGTAAAGCTGGGAAACTTCGTCGCCTCGCTCGAAGCATTGGCACTAGCCGTCATGCCCGCTGCCGAAGCGTCGACGCTCTCGCCTGCGCTCGGCGTGCTTCCACAGCCGGGAAACTCCTTCTCCAGGCCCTCGAGCTTGTCCTCGATCTCCTTGATCTGCTGTGCGCCGGCCTTGAGCGTCTTGAGCTCATCCGCCGTAAACTCATCCTTGGCGCCGTCGATGGTCTTGAGCAGGAAATCGCCGTAATTGCTGCCGTCCTCAATCATTGCCGAGTCTTTATTTGCCGCATTGAATACCTTTTCCCACAGCGCGTTATCACTCGAAAGGATATCGTTCTCTTTTTTCATGAGCTTCGCATACAGCTCGGCGGCCTCGTCGGCATTGGTCGGCTCCTGTGCAATGAGCTCCGCGATCTTGGGATCGGAGCTCGCAGATTCGCTCGCATTGCCACCAGGCGCCGAACACGCCACAAGACACAAGGCCAGCACCGGCACCATAAACAGGGCCGCAATTTTAGAAAGCTTCATGGTCATTCCTCCGTTTTGTCGAAGCTTGTTTCTTTTTATCGGCGGTCAAGGGGAGCTTTTCCGCCGACACATCCAGGCCGTAGCGATAGCTGATGGCATCGACGGGACAGGCCCCGATGCACTTTCCGCACCGGATACATTCGGCATGATTGGGCGCGCGGACCACATCGACGTCCATCTGACAAACCCTTGAACACTTGCCACACGAGACGCATTTGCACGCGTCAACCTGAATCCCTAACAAGGACACTTTATTCATGAGCGCATAGAATGCGCCGAGTGGGCAAATCCATTTGCAGAAGGGGCGATAGAACAAAACGCTCAGCACTGCCACGACAATGAGAACGACAAGTTTCCAAGTAAAGAGTTGTCCCAACGCAGATCGAATGCCGGCATTGGCAATGGCCAGAGGAATGGCGCCCTCGAGCACACCCTGTGGACAGATGTACTTGCAAAAGAACGGATCGCCCATCCCCAGATCGTTGACCAACAGCACAGGCAGCAATACCACGGCAAATAGCAGCACAACGTATTTGACATACGTAAGCGCCTTGAGCCTTTTCGTCGAAAGCTTTTTGCCGGTGATCTTGTGAAGCAGTTCCTGCAACCAGCCAAACGGGCACAAAAACCCGCATACAAATCGTCCCAGCAGCACGCCGAGCAAAATGAGCGTACCGGCAACGTAATAGGAGAAGTTGAACTTGGATGAACCTACCACCGACTGGAACGACCCGATGGGGCACGCACCCGATGCCGCGGGGCACGAATAGCAATTAAGTCCAGGTACGCAGACTGTTTTCCCGCGCCCTGATAGATGCCGCCTTTGGCAAAGTTTGGCAGGTGAATGTTGGTGATGAGCGTCGCCGCCGCCTGAATGAATCCGCGAAATCGGGCCAAAACATGCGACGCAGTGTTTTCTCTTTTATCCAATTCCGATACACTCCAAGCACAGCCCAATCGCTTTGGCCAGCACGGCATCCGCCTCGCCACGCATAACGCCAAAGCACACCATGGCAATTCCGACGATCAACAAAGCGACCTGTACCACGGGTTTTACTTCTTTGAACAACCTGACCACTCCTTTCGTTACGCGACCATTGGACCATATCGACTATAAAATCCGTGTTAAGCGCGATTTGGAATGTGCGAGGAGACTGTTATACGAATTTTGATCGTCGAGGACGAGCGGGCGCTGTGCGATGCAATCGCGCGCAGTTTGCGAAACTTGGCGTACAGCGTCGACTGCTGTCACGACGGACAGGAGGCGCTCGACCTACTGGACGTTGAGGCCTTCGACCTCGTGGTACTCGACCTCAATCTTCCCCGCATTGATGGCATGACCGTACTCAGGGAACTTAGGAAAACTGCCTGCGAGACTAAGGTGCTGATTCTGTCCACACGTGGCGAAGTAACCGATAAAGTCGCCGCACTCGATGCCGGCACCAACGATTACCTCACCAAGCCGTTTCATCTGGACGAGCTTGCGGCAAGAATTCGCAGCCTTACCCTCAGACGCTTTACACAAAGCGACATAGTTTTAACCTGCGGAAACCTCCGCTTTGACACCAAGGCGCGCATCGCTTCCGTGGACAGCGAGGCTTTATCTCTTACGCGCAAGGAAACGGGAATCTTGGAATACCTGATGCTTAATCAGGGGCGTCCGGTAAGTCAAGAGGAGCTTATCGAGCACGTTTGGGATAGCAGCGTGAACAGCTTTAGCAACGCA
>JAUMNV010000143.1 GCA_031295725.1 Collinsella sp. | reverse complement strand
GTGCATCAGCCGTCAGCGCAACTGGGGCGTGCCTATCCCCAGCTACACCTGTGCCGACTGCGGCGAGAAGGTCATGAACGACGCCACGCTCGACGCCGTCATCAAGCTCTTCCACGAGAAGGGCTCCGACGCCTGGTTCACTGACGCTCCCGAGAGCTACCTGGGCGATGCCTGCGTCTGCCCCAAGTGCGGCGGCCATCACCTCAAGGCCGATAAGGACATCCTCGACGTGTGGTGGGACTCCGGCGTGTCTTGGAAGGCCGTTTGCGAGTACCGTCCCGAGCTGGAGTACCCGGCGGACGTGTATCTTGAGGGCTCCGACCAGCATCGTGGCTGGTTCCAGAGCTCGCTGCTCACTTCGGTGGGTGCCAACGGCCACGCTCCGTACAAGGCTGTCGTCTCGCAGGGCTTCACGCTCGACGGCCAGGGCCGCAAGATGTCCAAGTCGCTCGGCAACGTCATCGACCCCAACAAGGTCTGCGACGAGATGGGCGCTGACATCATCCGTCTGTGGGTTGCCTCTGTCGACACCAGCTCCGACGTCTCCATCGACTACGAGATTCTCGCTCGTACGTCCGATGCCTATCGCCGTTTCCGCAACACGCTGCGCTTCCTGCTCTCCGAGCTCGAGGGCCAGTTTGAGCCCGAGACCGACGGCGTCGCCTTTGCCGACCTGCTGCCGCTCGACAAGCTCATGGTTGCTCGTCTGACCCAGGTCCAGGCCGAGGTCGACGACGCCTACGCCAGCTACGAGTTCCCGCGCGCCTACCGTGCGCTCTACGACTTTGTGGTTACCGAGCTTTCCAACGTGTATCTCGATGCCCTGAAGGATCGTCTGTACTGCGACAAGCCCGGCTCGCTCGAGCGCCGCAGTGCCCAGACCGTGCTGGCCGAGCTCTTCTCGATGCTCATGCGCGATCTGCAGCCGATTCTGTCCTACACCGTCGACGAGGCCATGGCCTATGCGCCCGCCGGCTGCGTCGACCACCAGAAGTACGCCGCGCTGCTCGATTGGTACAAGTCGCCCATCACGGTCGATGAGGCCAACGAGTTTGAGGGCGTGCTCGAGGCTTCTCTCGAGCTCCGTAGCGCCGTGACCAAGGCCCTTGAGGATGCCCGTTCTGCCGGCACCTTCACCAAGAGCCAGCAGGTCCGCGTCAAGGCGGTCGTTCCCGCCGAGATGTACGCGCTGCTGACCGGCGACAAGGCCGTCGACCTGGCCGAGTTCTACATCGTCTCCGATGTTGAGCTGACCCAGGGCGAGGAGCTCTCCGTTGCCATCGAGGCAGCCGAGGGCGAGTGCTGCGACCGTTGCTGGAACTACCGCACCACCGTCGGCGAGTACAACGGCCACGCGCATATCTGCAAGCGCTGCGCTGACGCTTTGTAGTTACGCGGTTTTACCAAACCGCGTAACCGGTTGACGCTGCAAACCCGCCAGAGCGGCAATCTGCCTTTCAGCTTCGGCGGCATGATCAAAAGATCTATGCCGCCTTGCTTCAAGGCACTTTGCTCCCTCTGGCGGGTTTTCGCTGTCGGTAACGAATCATCGGTTATTTCGTTGCTGGTCAATATAAGATATTGCTTTGCGTTAAACGTTATTCGATGTTCTTGAGGGTAGGGGATTTCTTTGGGTCGTGCTGGGGATATGACGCCGCCTTTGCGCTGGCGGTTAGGTGTTGCTGGTGGGGTGGTGCTGGTTGTGCTGCTTTTTGATCAGCTGACCAAGCTTGCGGTTCGTGCCGTGGGCGACGCTTTGCATGTGACTGTTATCCCCGGTTTGATCGACTTCCTGTTTGTCCGCAATATCGGTGCTGCCTTTAGCATGGGCGAGGGGCATGGCGTTGCGTTTGCTTTGCTGGCGCTTGCGGTCATTGTCGCCATTGCCGTGTACTTGCTTCGCGCGCCCCAGCTTGCTCGCTTGGAGGTTGTGGGCATGGCTATGGTCGCGGGCGGCGCCATTGGCAACGCGATCGACCGTCTGGCCTTTGGCTTCGTGACCGATTTTATTGCCACCACCTTCATCGACTTTCCCGTCTTCAATGTGGCCGATATCGGCATTACCGTTGGCGTTGTGCTCGCCCTCTTCGGCTACATGTTCTTGAGTCCCGCGGCCCGCGAGGTTGATGCGACTGCCGAGCTCAATGCCCGTGATGAGGCCCGCGCTAAGCGCAAAGCCAAGCAGCGTGGGGAGCGTGCCCGCAAGATTCGCGAAAGGAATGAGCGTTAATGGCCGACATCCATATTCTTGTTGCCGACGATTCCGCTGGTCAGCGTCTTGACGCCTATTTGGGCGCCAATGACGGCTGCCCTACGCGCTCTGCCTGCGCTCATCTGATCGAGGGAGGCGCCGTTGCCGTCAACGGTGAGACTTGTCTCTCTAAAAAGTACGCCTTGCGAGCCAGCGACCGTATTTCGGTTGATCTGCCCGAGCCTCACGATCCGACCGATGTGATTCCTGAGGCCATCCCGCTCGATATTCGCTATGAGGACGACTACCTCATTGTGCTCTCCAAGCAGCGTGGCCTGGTGTGCCATCCTGCCCATGGCCATGAGAGCGGCACACTTGCCAATGCTCTGGTTTATCACTGCGGCATCGACCATCTGGGGACCGTGCAGGGTGAGGATCGCCCCGGTATCGTGCATCGTTTGGACCGCGATACCTCTGGCCTTATGCTCGCGGCCAAGGACGACGACACACAGCGCGCGCTTCAAAATCTCATTCGCACGCGCACGCTCGATCGTCGCTATATCACGCTTGTCCACGGGCACATCGCCATGGACGAGGGCACCATCAATACCGGTATTGCCCGATCGACGCGCGACCGCGTCAAGATGGCGATTTCGGACGACCCCTTTGCCCGTCAGGCCATCACGACCTTTAAGGTCCTCGAGCGCTTCGATTCCACGCGTTTCGACGACGGCTATACGCTCGTCGAGTGCCACCTGTTTACGGGCCGCACACATCAGATTCGCGTGCATATGCGCCATATCAACCACGCCTGCGTGGGCGATCCGCTCTACGGTAAGTGCGATGCGCGTGCCGATCAGGGTCTGACCAGGCAATTCCTTCATTCTTGGCGCGTCGCATTCGACCATCCCGTGACGGGGGAGCGCATTGAGTGCCGTGATGAGCTGCCGTGGGATCTTGCCGCGGTTCTTGACGACCTGGCCCCGCGCTCGCTCGGTCGCACGGCCGTTGGAGATGAAATCGTTCCGCAGCTCGGTCTTCTCGAAGCCTAGCCAGTATTAGGTGGTTTCTTGAACTCGGTAAGCCTGCGGTAAGATATACGATTGTTTACGTTACGCGTTGCTGGGAGCCTGCATGCTCGCCTTTTTACAAACCAACACACCCATCGTGATCTTCAACCAGATTGTCGTCACGCTGCTCACGGTCTGCTTTCTGTACCAGGTGGTCTTCTTTGTCATTGGCGCTCTTCGTGGCGAGGTCGCGCCTCCCAAGGCCAAAAAACTCCATCGCTATGCCTTTTTTATCGCGGCGCATAATGAGGAGGCCGTGATCGCCAACCTCGTTCGCTCCATCAAGGACCAGGATTATCCGTCCGAGCTCATCGAGGTTTTCGTGGTCGCCGATGCCTGCACCGACAACACGGCGCAGCTCGCGCGCGAGGCCGGTGCCATTGTTTACGAGCGCAATGACCTGGCCCGCAAGGGCAAGAGCTGGGTCATGGACTTTGGCTTCGACCGCATTCTCAACGAGTATCCCGACACGTTTGAGGGCTACTTTATCTTCGATGCCGATAACGTTATCTCCCGCGATTATGTTTCCAAGATGAATGATGCCTTTGACCAGGGCTTCCATGTGGTCACGAGCTATCGCAATTCCAAGAACTTCGGCAGCTCGTGGATCTCGGCTGCTAATGCCACGTGGTATCTACGCGAGGCGCGCTTCCTCAACAACGCGCGTAATATCTGCAAGACGTCCTGCGCTGTTTCGGGTTCGGGCTACCTCATCTCCGCCAGCGTTATCGAGGGCATGCACGGTTGGCAGTTCCACACGCTGACCGAGGACATTCAGTTCACCACGTTCTGCGCCATTCACGGCATTCGCATTGGCTATGCGCCGGCGGAGTTCTTTGACGAACAACCCGTGACGTTTAAGGCGTCCTGGAAACAGCGCATGCGTTGGACCAAGGGCTTCTACCAGGTGTTCTTTACTTACGGTAAGCACCTGGTCAAGTCGACCTTCCGCTACCATCGCTTTGCCGCCTACGACATGTTCATGACGATCGCCCCGGGTATGCTGCTGTCGCTCATCTCGATGCTCGCCAATGCGACGTTCCTGATCGTGGGTGGACTCTCGCACGGCTTTTTGGCTACCGAAGTCGAGATGCAGGCCTGTGCCGCTTCGCTCATTATGACCTTCGCCATGATGTATCTGACTTTCTTTATCCTGGCGCTGCTCACGACTATCTTTGAGTACAAGCACATTCACTGCGCGCAAAAGTGGCGTCTGGTGACTAACCTGTTTACCTTCCCGATCTTTATGTTCAGCTATATCCCCATCACGGTGGCCGCGCTGTTCCTGAAGGTCGACTGGGTCCCGACGCAGCACGCCGTCAGCGTTACCCTTGACGAGGTCATGCAAGGCGCCAAATAACCACCACCAAAACCACCGCAAAGGGGACAGGCACCTTTGTGGTGGTTTTTGCTTTTGAGCAGCTGCTCAAGGAGGTTTTCGATGATCTATATCCCGTTTTGGATTTGCATCTTTGCCGGCGCGTGGATTGATGCCCGTGAGCGGCGGTTTCCCAATGAGCTTGCCGGCGCATGTGCCGTGGCGGCGTTAGCAGGCGTTTGGCTCGACAGGGGCGTTAACACTGCACTTGATCATGCCGGTCTTGCGGTCATCGTCTACCTTGCCCTTGTGCTTACTGAGTCGCTCTGGCGGCGCCTTCGTCAAGCCCCGGGGATTGGCATGGGGGACGCCAAAGCACTCTTCGCGCTTTGCACGCTCGACCCTATGGGTGGCATCGTGGCATTTGCCGTCGCACTCCTGGCCCTGGCCCTCTCCTGCCTCTTCACAAAATCGCGCTCCCTGCCATTGCTCCCGTTTTTAGTGCCGATTTTTGCCATAATCGAGGTCGTGGGCTGCACTCTGTAACCGATTGCGCATCGTTCTTAAGGAGCATGCCATGGCAACTAATCAAGAAACGGCCGCCATCAAGGCACGTATGGACCGTATTCCTTCGGCGTTGTCGCCCGAGCTCGTCGAGCGCATTGCCGCCAATCGTGCTTCGGGCACTGTCAATCCGTATCGTTGCAACGACGACCAGGTCATTCGTCGTGTCGATCGCGATGCGGACAAAGGCACGCTTATGCGTCCGGCGTTTATGCGCGATACCGAAAAAATCCTCCATCTACCGGCGTACACCCGTTATGCAGGCAAAACGCAGGTTTTTAGCTTTCGAAGCAACGACGACTTGTCGCGTCGTGGTCTACACGTGCAGCTCGTCTCGCGCATTGCGCGCGATATCGGTCGCGCCCTCGGGCTCAACTGCGATCTGATTGAAGCGATCGGTCTGGGTCACGACTTGGGGCACACGCCTTTCGGCCATGCCGGCGAGCGATTCCTCAACGATATCTATCACGAGCGCACGGGTCGTTATTTTTTCCATAACGTGCAGTCGGTCCGCGTGCTCGATGCGCTGTACGGTCGCAACGTGTCGCTTCAGACGCTCGATGGCGTGCTCTGCCACAACGGCGAGTACGAACAGCGTGTTTTTGAGCTTTCGGACATGGGCTCTTTTGAACAGTTTGATCAGACGGTTGAGGATTGCATTGCCGCGGGTTACGGCGCAATTGAGCACCTGCGTCCCATGACGCTCGAAGGCTGCGTGGTCCGCATCTCGGATATCCTTGCCTACGTGGGGCGTGATCGCCAAGACGCCATTGCGGCGGGCCTGCTGTCACCCGACGCTTTTGACGATGGGCTTGGCGGAGCATACAACAGCTGGATTCTCACGCATGCCTCTATCGATATCGTCGAGCACAGCTATGGCAAGCCGCGCATCGAGATGAGCGAGGACCTGTTCGAGGAAATCCGCCGCGCTAAGCGCGAAAACTACGAGAAGATCTATAGCAAGGGCGGCATCGAGGGCGACTCCGAAACGGAGCTGCGCGAGGCGTTCGAAAAGCTCTATGACCGTTGCCTGCAGGATATAAACGAAGGCGACGAGTCTTCGTATATCTTTAAGCATCACATTTCGCGCATTGAGCGGCAGCTTTCCTACTACAATCGCACCTATGCATGGCAGGATGATAAAGATCAGACCGTAGTGGATTACATTTCGAGCATGACGGACGGCTATTTCTGTGAGCTGACGAGCAAGCTGTTCCCGGGGCACAAGTTTCCGCATCGTACCTATATTAACGAACGGTAGTTCGTATATTTTCGGTATACTGTTGAGGAACAACGATTTTGATGGATGCACGGGATGGCTATGGACGACCTTTTTTCTGCCTCGACGCGCGAGCGTTCCTTTAAAAATGCGCCGCTTGCGGTGCGCATGCGCCCCAATTCGCTCGACGAGTATGTGGGCCAGCAAAAGGCCGTCGGTAAGGGCTCATGGTTGCGTGCCGCGATCGAGCACGACGTGCTTTCGAGCGTGATTCTGTACGGGCCGGCCGGTACGGGTAAGACGACGCTGGCCCACATTATCGCCAACCATACCAAGAGCGAGTTTGTCGAGGTCAGCGCCGTCACGGGTACTGTGAAGGACCTGCGTCGCGTGATTGACGAGGCCAAGACGCGCCTGAATACCTACGACCGCCGCACCATTCTATTCATCGATGAGATTCACCGCTTCTCTAAGTCGCAGCAGGATGCCCTGCTGCATGCAGTTGAGAACCGTACCGTCATTATGATTGGCGCTACGACAGAGAACCCGTACTTTGAGGTCAACTCGGCACTGTTGTCGCGCGGGCGCGTGGTGGAGCTTGAACATCTGAAGGATGAGGATATCGCCACGCTTATTGAGCGTGCGCTCGAGGCACCACAGGGCTTGAACGGAAAGTTCTCGGCCGATGAGGATACGGTCAAGACCATTTGCACGCTGGCAGCGGGTGACGCTCGCTCGGCGCTCACGACGCTCGAGCTTGCGAGCGAGATTGCCGTCACGCGTCCCGATACCGAGGGAACGCCAGCGCCTGCGGCGGGGGAGCGCTATCCCATCACCGTGGATGACGTGAAGATTGCCAACCCGCGTCGCGGCTTTACGTATGACAAAAACGGCGACATGCACTACGACATCATCAGTGCGTTCATCAAGTCCATGCGCGGTAGTGACCCCGATGCCACGATCTATTGGCTCGCGCGCATGATCGATGCTGGGGAGGATCCTAAGTTTATCGCTCGCCGCATTATGATTCACGCTTCTGAGGATGTTGGCAACGCCGACCCGCAGGCGCTTTTGGTGGCGCATGCCGCGTTTAAGTCTGCCGAGGTCATTGGCTATCCCGAGTGCCGCATTAACCTGGCTCAGGCCGCTCTCTATGTGTGCTTGGCGCCAAAATCCAACGCGTGCGAGGCTTCGATCGATGCGGCGCTGGCCGATATCCATTCTAGTGGGCTTCGCGAGGTGCCGAGTTATCTGCGCGATCGCCATCGCCCGGGCAGCGATGAATACGGTATGTATAAGTATCCACATGATTATCCCGAAGGCTGGGTCGATCAGCGCTATTTGCCCGAGGGACTGGAGCGCGGCGCGTTCTGGCAGCCTGCCGGCCGCGGTTGGGAAGAATGGCGCGTAGAGCAAAGTGAACGTGACCGCAGCGGGAATGCACCGAAGTAGCTGCTGATAATTTTGTCCCACGTTGCTGCTCTTGGCATGTTCGGTCCCCTTTGGGGTACCATGGAAACCGTCTGTATATCGATTCCTTTGGGAGGCTTGTATGAGTCCCATTCAGATTGCCCTGCTGCTGCTCGCCGTTGCCGGCGTGTGGGCCATCGTTGAGCTCGCGCTTACCCTGCGCAAGACCCGCAATGTTGTCGACTCGCTCGATAAGACCGTGAACGACCTCAACAACACCATCGCCGAGGCTCAGCCTGTGGTGGCAAAGCTCGATGGCGCTGTCGATGAGCTTACGCCGGCGCTTGCCCAGATGGAGCCGCTGCTTAAGTCGAGCAAGACGGCAGTTGATGCCCTTACCTCCAATCTCGTAGAGGTCGAAGCCGTGGTTCGCGACATTTCCGAGGTTACGGGCAGCATGGCCGAGGCCAGCAATGCTGTGTCGAGCGTGACTGACTCTGCCGCTGGTGCTGTGCAGAAGCTCTTCAATAAGGTGAAGGCTCCTGCAGCCGATGCCGATCGCAAGCTCGCCGCTGCCGCTGCGGAGGCCGAGCAGCCTACCGAGCGCGTCCTAATTGGCGAGGACGAGGCCGCCGATGGCGCGGATGTGGCTCAGAATTCTGTAGCCAAGCCGGCTCAGTATTACACCTATACGCCCGCCGAGACCTCTGAGGAGTCCTGCGATGAGTAGCGAAGCAACCTGCCCTATCACGCTGACCGTTGCCGGTGACCCGCGTCTCGCTCGCCTTGTGCGCATGACGGCAGCCAACGTTGGTGCCCTGTGCTCTATGTCTGTCGATCGCATCGAGGACATCCGCATGGCTGCCGAGGAGGCTTTCATCTTTGGTTGCACCGCGGTCGACTGCGACGACATCACCATCAAATTCGATGTCGATGAGACCCACGTTGGCATGACTATTACCTTTGGTGACCAGGCTACGGTCGATGAAGACGACCAGGCTGCGGTGTATGCCGAGCTCATCCTCGCGAGCGTGTGCGATTCCTACGAAAAGACTGCGGCGCCCCTGACGCTTTCCCTCGACCTCAAGGCGGATATCTAATATGACCGAACGTTCCCGGAGCGGTAAGACCGCTTGGGACAAGGAGAAAACCCGCGAGCTGTTTCGTCGCTACAAGGAGACCGGTGATCCGGACGTCCGCGAGCAGCTCGTCATGTCCCATATGAACCTGGTAAGGTTTCTTGCCAACAAATTTAAGAATCGCGGCGAGCCGCTCGACGACCTCATGCAGGTCGGCTATTTGGGCTTGCTCAAGGCTATCGACCGTTTTGATCCCGAGCGCGGACTCGAGTTCACGACGTTTGCGACACCCACTATCCTGGGAGAGATCAAACGCCATTTCCGCGACAAGGGCTGGAGCGTGCGCGTACCGCGTCGTCTGCAGGAGCTCTCGGCCAAGGTCAACCAGGCTACTGACAAACTTACCAACGAGCTGCAGCGTTCGCCCAAGGTTGAGGAGATCGCTGAGTATCTAGATGTGACTGTCGATGAGGTTCTCGAGGCTATGGAATCGTCTTCGGCTTATACCTCGGTGCCCATCGAGGCTCCTGGTGCGTCCGATTCCGACGATGCCCCCTCGATTCTCGACCGTTACGCCGACGACGACAACGAGCTCGACTTTACTGATGACCGCTTAGTGATCGAGGAAGCCATCCGTGATTTCTCGCCGCGCGAGCGCGAGGTGATCGAGCTGCGCTTTGTGAAGGGCATGACCCAGATCGAGATCGCCAAGAAGCTGGGTGTTTCTCAGGTGCAGGTTTCGCGTCTGCTGCGCCGCACGCTTAAGAAGATTCAGGACAAGATCGACCCCGACGGAGTGATGATTCGTTCATGAGTGAGCACCCCCAACAAACCGATCGCGTGCTGCGCGACACCCGCATTCTGACGCTTCGCATTTGGGCTGTTGTCGGCTGCATTGTCATCGCCGCTGTCATCTTTAACCTTATGGGCATCCTGGCGCCGGTTATCGAGTTTCTCGCTGTTGGTTCCATCATTGCCTTTGTGATGTCCCCGATCACCAACTTGCTCGAGCACCATGGCGTGAATCGCGGCATTGGTTCGCTTATCGCGCTTATTGTTGTTGTTGCCGTGCTCGTCGGTGTCGTTTGCATCTTGTCGCCGATTCTCTTTGGTCAGATCATGGAAGTCCTGAGCCGCCTACCCGAGCAGCTTCGTGTTGCGGGTGGCGACCTCAACGAGATGATCTCGCATGCCAAGACGCTCAACAACACGCCGCTCAAGGAGTATTTGGACGACAACCTGTCGTCGCTGGTTGCCGTGGCATCGAAGTATGTGTCTCAGATTGCTGCCGAGCTTGGCCGCGGCGTGTTCCCGCTCATCACCAATACGGCCTCGCAGTTGTTCGTGATCTTCCTTGGTCTGGTGCTTGCATACTGGATGGCCTGCGACTACCCTCGCATGCACCGCGAGATTTGCACCATCATCGGTCAGGAGAAGGAGACCTCGTACCGCTTTATGGTCGCCATCCTTTCTCGCTCTGCCGGCGGCTACATGCGCGGTATGGTCGTGACGTCCATCTGCGGTGGTTTCCTCGCCTTTATCGGTTTTATGATCATCGGCCATCCGTATGCGGCGCTCATGGCTATCTTTACCGGCATCATGCATTTGGTTCCGGTCGTCGGCCCTTGGGTGAGCGCAGCAATCGCCACAGTGCTCGGTTTCATGTTCAGCCCCATGTTGGCGTTATGGACGCTCGTCGTGACGATGGTCGCGCAAAACGTCACCGATAACGTGATTTCGCCTAAGGTTATGCAGAGCTCTGTACAGGTGCATCCTATCATGAGCCTCACGGCGCTCGTTATTGGCTCGGCACTCATGGGCCCCATCGGCATGATTATTGCCATCCCGCTTTGTGCGGCCCTCAAGGGTATCTTCGTGTACTACTTCGAGAATGAGACCGGCCGCCAGCTTGTGGCCTATGACGGCGCCGTGTTTAAGGGCACACCGTACCGCGATGCCGATGGCAACCCGGTCGCCGCCTACGACGCGCTCGGCGACGACACCTTCATCTATGAGTCCGAGCTCATCGGCAACGAGACCGCGCCCGAGGCCAAGGCCATGCCCAAGCCCGAGCTCGATAACCACTGGATCAAGCTCTCGGGTCTGCAACCCGATGCCACGGGCTTCTTCAAGAACCCCTTTGCCAAGGACGATGACTCCAACTCGGACGACGATACCAAAACCGGCATCGACGGCTCCATGGACGATGACGACAACTAGCGGGGTAATTCGGGTTAACATTCATACGCGCAACATGCAATTTCGCTGAAGGGCCGGCATTGTGCCGGCCCTCTTTTTTGCATGGGCGCGGTGGGATGGTAATATCGTTACGTTTGAACTGTTTCGATGTGAAACCGAGGAGATTCCCTCTATGAGTGCTGACTACCCGTCAATGACTACGGCCGAGATTCGCTCTAAGTTCCTCAACTTCTTTGAGGAGCGCGGTCTTAAGCTCTATCCTTCTTCGTCCCTCGTCCCCGACGATCCTTCGCTGCTGCTTGCCAACGCCGGCATGAACCAGTTTAAGGAGTACTACCAGGGCAAGAAGACCATGAAGGAGATCGGCGCGATCTCCTGCCAGAAGTGCGTCCGCACCAATGACATCGATTGCATCGGCGAGGACGGCCGTCACCTGTCGTTCTTCGAGATGCTCGGCGATTTCTCTTTTGGCGGCGTCTCCAAGCAGCAGGCTTGCGCCTGGGCCTTTGAGCTCATCACCAAGGAGTTCAAGCTGCCGCTCGACCGCCTGTACTTTACCGTCTTTACCGAGGACGACGAGACCCACGACGTGTGGCGTTCTCTGGGCGTTGCCGAGGACCACATCTCCCGCCTGGGCGAG
>JAUMNV010000155.1 GCA_031295725.1 Collinsella sp. | reverse complement strand
ACCGGGAGGACCCCGTATGACAACCAAGTACACCGACGCGCCGCGCACGCGCGTCATGACGCCGGCATCGCTCAACAACGGCGTGCACGAGAACCATTCCATCGGACAGACCATGGCCATCGCGCCCAAAAAGGGCCTGTTTGACGACATTTCCATTCCCCAAATCATCGCCGGCGCCGCAGCTGCCGCCACGAGCGTCGCGCTTGCCTCCAAGATCGGTATCGCCGGATCGGTGATCGGTGCCGCCGTGAGCTCGGTCATCACCGTTGTGTCCTCGCAGGTCTACCGCCACTTTATCTCTGCCAGCGCCGAAGCCCTCAAAGGTACGCACGCCACCGTCGACTACCCCGCCGGCGCCTATGAACCCGTTGAATTAAATGCCGAGGAGCACTTAGGCGGCGCCGCGACTACCCAGGAGATGCGCCAGATTGCAGGGCGCGCGACCACGGCGCGCGTCGCCCCCGACAGCCTGCGCGCCAAGGCGGCGGCAGAGCGCAGCCAGACGCAAAAGAAGGTCATCATCTTCTCGATCGCCATCGCCATCGTCGCGGTTATCGCCTGCACCGCTGCCATCCTTATCACCACCGCCGGTGAGGGTCTGGGCGAGCGTCCCGAGCCGATTCTGTCGTCACGCACGACCGAGCACGACGCGGACAGCACTGGTCAATCGCAAAGCCAGCAGGACGACTCGCAGGGCACCTCCGCATCCACCGACTCGTCCTCGAACACCCCCGATCAGTCGCAGGGCGCCGATTCTTCTGTGAACAACAACGGTACGCAATCCGGCACAACCGACTCAAGCCAAACGACTGACGGCTCTCAACCGAGCACGGGCGACCAGACGAGCGACACCACGTCGGGAACGGGCTCAGCAGACAGCAGCAACACCAGCAACTCGAACAGCTCGAGTGGAACCGCGTCCGGCACGGCATCTGACAGCTCGAGCCAAGGCACGGCATCGGGCAACTAAGCACGTTTGCCCCTCATAGATAATCGACCTGTATAACGGGCGCGAACCGGCAACGGTCGCGCCCGTTTGCCTTGGGCGCCGAGGTAGCAAGCCCCGCGCGATGGTAAGATGCTTTGGTGTGTAAAGAGGAGATTTGCCATGAGCAAGACAATAGTTAAGCCCACGCTATCGCTGGGCAACCACATCTATCTGTATCGTCTGCTGCGTGATGCGATTGGGTGCGGCAAGCAAACGTTTATGACGCAGGTCGAGGAGGCGCTCGCTGCTGGTGACATGGCCGCTTATGACCTGGGCTTCGAGTCCACGCGCGAGCTGCTCGAGGAGCTCGACGACTGCATAAGGCTGACCGTCTTTAAGGGCGGTCGCCTGTATGCCACGCTCATCGCCAACGAGGCCTGGGATGCCGCCCTTGCCAAGGGCGAGGACAAGCCCAAGGCTGCCAAGGGTGCCAAGCAGTCCTACAAAAAGAAAAAGCGCGGCGAGAAGGACCTCAAGGCCGTGCGCCCCAAGCACGTTAAGCGCGCCGAGCCCGAGCCCGTGGCCGAAGTCGCTCCGGAGCCCGAGCCCGAGGCAGAGATCGAAGTCGCTATTGAGGTAACGGCAGAAGCCGACACCGAAATCACCGCCACGACCGATCCCGAAGTCATATCCGAGCAGGAAGCCACTGCGGAGCTCAACGAAGCTCCCAAGTCGACAACCGAAGAAGCCGCTGACCAGCCCGAAACGCCTGCGTTCCAAAACAGCGATGTCTTTGGCGACGAGACCGAGGACGATCAGCCCGACGAGCCCGACGATCAAGGCGCTACCGAGTCGGCGCCGGAGCCCGAGACGCCGCAGCCCGCCATCTCGCTCACGGTCGTCTATGACCCCGAGAACGCAAACGCCGGCATCACCACCATGGCATCCACGCCCATCGAGGCAAAGTCGAGCGTCGAGAACGAGAACGCGACGCAGGTTGAGGTTGAAACCGCAGTTGCAGACGCGCCCGTCACCGTGAAGCCCGCAGATTCCACAACCAAGCCGAAGACGACGCCGGAGCCCGCAGATTCCACGATCAAGCCGGAAGCGACGCCGGAGCCCGCACCCGTCATCGAATCCGTGCCCGCCGCTGTTTGCGACCAAATTCCCGCACCGGCACCGTCTCCGGCCCCCGCTGCAGCACCGGCCCCCGCACCCGCAGCACCGACCATCCCCAAGGACTTCCCCATCGATTTCGCAACCGAGGTCTTCTGCCCCGGCCCGCTTCTGCACGAGCTATCGACCTATCTCCCCTACGGCGCCGACACGCTCGGTATCGTCGGCGAGTACTACTGGATCGCCCGCGAGCGCGGTACCATCGAGGCCGCGCGAAACCGCGCAAGCTTCCCCCTGCACTACACGCAGGCCGGCGAGCGCCACGAAGTCACCGTGCGCATCCGCCGCAACACCACCGGCGGCCTCGGAGCCATCTGGGTCATCGACAAGGTCGAAGCCCCGGTCGAGTAAAAAAGGCCTCGGATAGCCAATTGACCATCCGAGGCCTTTTGAATTCAGGCCTTTTAGTTGTCATCGGTGCATATAGACACCAGAGAAGCAAGCTCATCCTCAAGTTGCGGAGCAAAGTATCTAAAAGAAACCTGCGCTCCAGTCGGTATCGACTCAATCATATTCGCAGCATTATCTG
>JAUMNV010000109.1 GCA_031295725.1 Collinsella sp. | reverse complement strand
TCCACGCCGCTCATCATGAACAAGCAGCTGTGGAAGACCTCGGGCCACTGGGACCACTACAAGGACAACATGTACTCCACCGTCATCGACGACGAAGAGTACTGCATTAAGCCCATGAACTGCCCGGGCGGCGTGCTGGTGTACGCCTCCAAGCCGCACTCCTATCGCGAGCTGCCCATTCGCGCCGGCGAGATTGGCCTGGTGCACCGCCACGAGCTGCGCGGCGCCCTGCACGGCCTGTTCCGCGTGCGCTGCTTTAACCAGGACGACGCCCACCTGTTTGTACGTCCCGACCAGCTGACCGACGAGATCGTGGGTGTGGTCAACCTCATCGACTCCGTGTACCAAAAGTTTGGCTTTAAGTACCACGTTGAGCTTTCCACCCGCCCCGAGGACTCCATGGGTTCGGACGAGGACTGGGCTCGCGCCGAGGAGGGCCTGCGCACCGCTCTGGAGCAGCTGCATATGGACTACGAGGTCAACGAGGGCGACGGCGCCTTCTACGGCCCTAAGATCGACTTCCACCTGGAGGACTCGCTCGGTCGTACCTGGCAGTGCGGCACCGTCCAGCTCGACTTCCAGATGCCGCTCAACTTTGACCTGGAGTACGTGGACGCCGACGGCACCAAGAAGCGCCCCATCATGCTGCACCGCGTGTGCTTTGGCTCCATCGAGCGCTTCATTGGTATTCTGATTGAGCACTTTGCGGGCAAGTTCCCCACCTGGCTGGCTCCCGTGCAGGTCAAGGCGCTTCCGGTTTCCGAGAAGAGCCGCGACTACGCCCACGAGGTGTGCGCCAAGCTGGAGGAGGCCGGCATTCGCGTGGTCTGCGACGACCGCGACGAGAAGATCGGCTACAAGATCCGCGAGGCCCGCAGCATCGACCGCGTGCCCTACATGCTCATCCTGGGCGAGAAGGAGGTCGAGGCCGGCAACATCTCCGTCCGCGATCGCTCCAACGAGACCGTTCAGATGAGCGTTGACGAGTTTGTTGCCAAGGTGACCGAGGAGATCAAGACTCGCGCCTAAGGCAAGCTGCACAACAATTAACAAAGGCGACCGTCCACAAAGGGCGGTCGCCTTTTTTCTTACCAAAATAAGAAAAGCCGCTGGTTGAGCGGCTTTTTTTGTTGCACAAAAAGGTACAGGTTTTTGTATCTTTCGACAGACGACATTATACGAGCAATTAATCAGCGTTTGCCCAGATTACGCAAAATGTACTGCTAGTAGGTACATCTACATACCCCTCTACAAAAACCTGTACTTTTGCGACTGCGCCAAGCTGCGAGCGAGAAGCCTGTTCTAAACGCCTCTGCATTTGCGTACATCGCAAAGCCAAAAGAGGGGGGCGAGAACATGGGACAGACGGCACGGCGCCAAGAGCAGCTGCCGGGCGCTTTTAACGGCGCCACCACCAACAGCCAGCACGGCCGCGTCCGCTGGTATCTGGTTCACACCCCCAATGGAAAAGAGCGCGAGACCTGTGAAAAGGTCCGTCGAATTATCCCGCACGAGTTGATGCAGGACGCTTTTGTGATGCAAAAGGAGTTCTGGTTTAAGCAGGACGGCGCCTGGTCGCTCCAAACCAAACCCATGTACAAGGAATACTTCTTCGTCGCCACGCACGATGCCGCCGCGCTCGATAGGGCCCTGGCCCAGTTGAGCTTTGGCTGTCGCATCTCCGGCAGTAGGGAGCGGGCGTACATGCCCATGCCGGATGATGCGCAGGATTGGTATCGCAGCGTTCTGGACGATGACGGCGTGGTGCGCAACAGCGTCGCGCGCATAGAAGACGGCGTGTTGCACATAGAGCAGGGTCCCTTGGTGGGGCAAGAGGCCCGCGTAAAGAAGATTGACCGTCATAAGCGCTGGTGCCTGGTGGACGTGGGCGAAGGCGACTCCGCTTTTAGGGAGCTGCTACCGCTTGACGTTCCCAGCAAAACGTAAAGGGAGACGTTGCACTAGTTGTTCGTTCGCAATTTTGAATTTACCGATGGGGGGGTCCCTGGGAAACGGGGACGTAAGTTTGACTGTGGCTGCTAAAGAAGTAACAGAGAGCAATGCGCCCGTGGGGGCGGCGCTGATTGCTCAGGCCATGGACCAGCGTGAGGGCGCCGGCCGCTACAAGGCCATGCAATCCATCATGGACTGGGATCGCTCGCGCCTTGTCTATAGGGCCGTGAAGCGCACGTTCGACATCGTGTTCAGCGGTGTCGTGCTCGCTGCCATCGCCATCCCCAGTCTGATTCTTGCCGCCGCTATCCGCCTGGAGAGCGAGGGCAACCCGTTCTACAGCCAGATCCGCGTGGGCCAGACCCGCCCCGACGGCAGCCTGTCCACCTTCCGCATGTGGAAGTTCCGCTCCATGTACAGGGACGCCGACGAGTGCCTCGCCGAGCTCAAGGAGCAGAACGAGATCGCCGGCGCCATGTTCAAGATGAGGGAGGACCCGCGCGTCACCAGGATCGGCAGGTTCATCCGCAAGCACTCAATCGACGAGTTCCCGCAGTTCCTGAACGTGTTCCTGGGCCAGATGTCCGTCGTCGGTCCCAGGCCGCCACTGCCGAATGAGGTCGCAGAGTACACGGAGTACGACCTGCAACGGCTCGCCGTGAAGCCAGGCATCACCGGGCTCTGGCAGGTTACGGAGCGCAACTCCACCGGTTTCGACGGCATGGTCCGCCGGGACCTCGAATACATAGCCAAGCGCGGAATCGTCATGGACCTCAAGATCGTCCTCCTCACGGTTCTGGAGGTCTTCAACGGAAGCGATGCGTACTAATGCCTAACTTTAATACCCGATTCGAATCGGAGAAGAAAATGAAGATTGCCGTCGCCGGAACCGGCTACGTCGGCCTGTCCCTCGCCGTCCTGCTCTCGCAGCACAACGAGGTGCACGCGCTGGACATCGTTCCCGAGAAGGTCGAGAAGATCAACAACTTCGTGTCGCCCATCCAGGACGACGAGATCGAGCGCTTCCTGGCGGAGGCCGAGGCGGGGGAGCGCCAGCTAGACCTGCGCGCCACCGTCGACGTGGCCGAGGCCTATGCGGGCGCCGACTACGCCGTCATCGCCACGCCCACCAACTACGACAGCGATAGGAACTTCTTCGACACGAGCTCCGTCGAGGCCGCCATCGCCGCCGTTCGCTCGGTGAACCCGGACGCGTGGATCGTCATCAAGTCGACGATCCCCGTCGGCTACACCGCTGGGCTTCGCGAGAGGTTGGACGACAGCAAGATCTTCTTCAGCCCAGAGTTCCTGCGTGAGAGCAAGGCGCTCTACGACAACCTGCACCCCAGCCGCATCGTGGTTGGCGCGCCCAAGGACGACTCCGAGGCCGTCGCGGCTGCAGAGAAATTCGCCGGCCTGCTCGCGCAGGGCGCCGACCCCGCCGAGCTCGACCGCGTCAACGCCGACGGCACCGTGGGTATCCCCGAGCTCGTGCTGGGCACCACCGAGGCCGAGGCTGTCAAGCTGTTCGCCAACACCTACTTGGCGCTGCGCGTGGCCTACTTCAACGAGCTCGACACCTACTGCGAGGTCCGCGGCCTCAACACCCGCGACGTCATCGACGGCGTGTGCCTGGAGCCGCGCATCGGCTCCCACTACAACAACCCCAGCTTCGGCTACGGCGGCTACTGCCTGCCCAAGGACACCAAGCAGCTGCTGGCCAACTACAAGGACGTGCCCCAGAACCTGATCGAGGCCATAGTGGAGGCCAACCGCACACGCAAGGACTTCGTGGCCGACGAGGTGCTGCAGATGGTGTGGGACCGCGTGTACGAGGGCAAGGAGAGGCCGGTCGTGGGCGTCTACCGCCTGACCATGAAGTCCAACTCCGACAACTTCCGCGCAAGCTCCATCCAGGGCGTCATGAAGCGCGTGAAGGCCAAGGGCGTGCCCGTGGTGGTCTACGAGCCCACGCTCGACGCGCCGGAGTTCTTCGGCTCCGAGGTGACCCACGACCTGGAGGCCTTCAAGGCCGGCTGCGACGTGATCGTCGCCAACCGCTGGAGCGACGAGCTTGCGGACGTGGCGGACAAGGTCTATACACGCGACCTGTTCAAACGAGACTAGGTGGTATGAATGGCAAATAAAAAAGTCTTCGTCACCGGAGCCGCCGGCTTCATCGGAGCGTTCCTCGTCAAGAAGCTGCTCGAGGAAACCGATTACGTGATTGTCGGACTCGACAATCTCAACAGCTACTATGACCCCGGCATCAAGGACGCGCGCCTTCGCATGTTGGCCGAGGCCGACCCTGAGAGCCGCTTTACTTTCGTGCGTGGCGACTTGTGCGATGCCGCCCTCATCGAGCGCCTGTTCGCTGAGAACTGCTTCGACGTCGTGGTGAACCTCGCCGCCCAGGCGGGCGTGCGTTACTCTATCGAGAACCCGCGCGCCTACCTGGAGAGCAACCTCGTCGGCTTCTTCAACGTGCTCGAGGCTTGCCGCCACCACCCGGTGAAGCACTTGGTCTATGCGAGCTCCAGCTCCGTTTACGGCGGCAACAAGAAGGTGCCGTTCTCCGAGGAGGACCGCGTTGACTCTCCGGTGTCATTGTACGCCGCCACCAAAAAGTCCAACGAGCTCATGGCCGCCGCCTACTCCAAGCTCTACTCCATCCCGGCCACCGGCCTGCGCTTCTTCACGGTTTACGGCCCCATGGGCAGGCCCGACATGGCCTACTTCGGCTTCACGGAGAAGCTGCGCCGCGGGGAGACCATTAAGATCTTCAACATGGGCGACTGCCGCCGCGACTTCACCTACGTCGACGACATCGTCGAGGGCGTCAAGCGCGTCATGGACGCCGCCCCCGAGGTGAAGATGGGCGAGGACGGGCTGCCCCTCGCCGCGCACCGCGTCTACAACATCGGCAACTCTCATCCCGAGAACCTGCTCGACTTCGTCGACACGCTGCAGCGCGTGCTGGTGGAGGAGGGCGTGCTTCCCACCGATTACGACTTTGAGGCCCACAAGCAGCTCGTGCCGATGCAGCCCGGCGACGTGCCCGTCACCTACGCCGACACCACGGCGCTCCAGCGCGACCTGGGCTACAAGCCCGCGACGCCGCTCGAGGACGGTCTGAGGGCCTTCGCCAAGTGGTATAAGCGCTATTACGGGGGCTGTTGCTAGCGTGCGAATCGCAATGATTGGGCATAAGCGGTTTGGCTCTCGCGAAGGCGGGGTCGAAGTCGTTGTTACGGAACTGGCGCGTCGTATGGCTGCTCTTGGGCATGAGGTTACATGTTACGATCGCTCCGGCTCCGACGTAATGACCGGCGAGGCGACATCCCTTTCAGAGCGCATCGCTGACGGTGTTCGTATTGTGCCGGTAAAGACAATTGATAAGAAGGGCCTTGCTGCACTTTCTTCGTCCTATTTTGCGACTCGACGGGCGATTAAGGACCGTCCTGACGTGATTCATTACCACGCCGAAGGGCCCTGTGTTCCACTGCCCCTTGCCCGTCGGGCAGGAATTCGCACCGTTGCAACGATCCACGGTCTTGACTGGCAGAGGGCCAAGTGGGGACGACTTGCTAGCACTTGTATCAAGATGGGTGAGAAGGCGGCTGCAACCCAATCGAATGAGCTGATTGTCCTGTCGTCGTCTGCGGAGGGCTACTTCAAGCAGGAATACGGTCGTGAGGCCACTCTCATACACAATGGAGTGGAAATCCGTGAGCGTATTGATGCCAGTTTAATCGCTGAGCGTTGGGGCCTATCTCGTGGCGACTACATCTTGTATCTTGGCCGACTGGTGCCCGAGAAGCGCGGTGATTTACCCGTTGATGCTTTCCGTCGGCTCGATACCGATAAGCGCTTGGTCATTGCTGGCGGAGGTTCTGACACCGATGCATTTGAGATTGAGCTTAGAAAGCGGGCTGGTTCTGACCCGCGCGTTATTTTTACCGGATTCGTCACGGGTGACCTTCTCGCCGAGCTCTATTCGAATGCATATGTCTACGTGCTCCCTTCCGATGTGGAAGGTATGCCACTTTCTCTTATGGAAGCCATGTCCTACGGTACATGTTGCGTTACGAGCGATGTGCCCGAATGCGCTGACGTTCTTGGAAGCGCCGGCGCAACTTTTGCCAAAGGCAACGTTTCTGAGCTTACTCGCGTCCTTCGTGGCCTTCTGGATAATCCGGAAAGGGCCAACAAGCTCGGCGAGAGTGCTCGCGAGCGCGTGAGAAATAACTATGACTGGGATTCCGTCGTCGAACGGACCCTCGAGCTTTATCAAGGAGAGGCCCGATGAAGATAATCTTGGCGAATTATCGCTACTATGTCTCGGGCGGTCCCGAGATTTATATGTTCAACGTTAAGCGCCTTCTCGAAGACGCCGGGCATACTGTTATTCCGTTTTCGGTCCGCAGCCCGCTCAATGAGGATACGCCATATTCTCGTTATTTTCCCCATGGGAAGAGCGAGTCGGGTGACGCCTACTTTAACAACGTTAAGAAGACTCCGAAGAACGTCGCTCGTTTGCTCTCCTGCGCTTTCTATAACCGCGAGGCATATAAGAATCTCCGCCGTCTCATTCAGGACGAGAGGCCGGACGTCGTTTACGTTCTGCAGCAGATTAACGCGCTTTCTCCGAGCATCTTCAAAGCGTGTCACGATGAAGGCGTAAGGGTTGTCCACAGGCTTTCGGATTTCAATATCATGTGCCCCCGTTCCGATTTCCTTTGCAACGGGGAGGTTTGTACTGCTTGTATCAACGGTGATTACTCCAAGGCTGCCGATATGTCCTGCTGCCATGGCTCGAGGGCCACAACTGCAGTACGCATCGCGTCGATGAAGTTCCACCGCTGCAATCGCCTGTTTGATTATGTGGATGCATTCGTCTGCCCCTCCGCGTTCACGGCGTCCCTTCTCAAGAAGTCCGGTGTACCAGGGGAGAAGATTTATGTTGTTCCGACGTTTACTACGGCTCCTTCTCGGCCTGAGGTCTGTCCTGCCACGGGAAAGTACGCACTCTATCTTGGTAGGATCAGTCCCGAAAAGGGCGTTGATCTAACCGTAGATGCCGCCATGCGCAACAGCGGTGTTAGGCTCAAGATCACTGGTCGTACCGACGACGAGTACGCTGCGTCAATTAAAACGGCTGTAGAAGAGGCCGGCATATCGGACCGCGTAGATTTCGTAGGCTTCGTTAAGGGCGAGGAGAAGGAGCGCCTCATTGACGGCGCCGCTTGCGTTCTCTGCCCATCGACTTGGTTTGAGAACATGCCCAACACCGTGCTAGAGGCCTACGCACATGGCAAGCCGGTTGTTGTTTTCGATATCGGCTGCATGCCGGAGCTGGTGGAGAACGGGGAGACGGGATCCGTGCTTCCCCTGGGCGACGTTGATGCCCTTTCGAAAACCATCGCTATTTACCTGGAGAATCCGGATGAGGCCAAACGCCAGGGCATGAATGGCCGCAATGCCGTGCTTACGAAATATACACCGCAGAACCATCTCGAAAAGCTCGAAGCGATCCTGAACCCTGCCTACGCTAAGAAAGAGGACTAATCCACATGGCCGAAAAGAAACTCAACGGCACCGTCATCGTCACCTACCGCTGCAACGCGCGCTGCACCATGTGCAACCGCTACAAGGCTCCCAGCCGCCCGGAGGAGGAGCTCTCCATCGAGACCATCAAGAAGCTCCCCAAGATGTACTTCACCAACATCACCGGCGGCGAGCCCTTCATCCGCCAGGACCTCAAGGACATCGTGCGCGAGCTCTACAAGAAGTCCGACCGCATCGTCATCTCCACCAACGGCTTCTTCACCGACCGCATCATCGACCTGTGCGAAGAGTTCCCCAACGTCGGCATCCGCATCTCCATCGAGGGCCTGCAGCAGACCAACGACAAGATTCGCGGCCTGGAGAACGGCTACAACCGCGGCTACGCCACGCTAAAGAAGCTCGTCGAGCTCAAGCACCCCGACGTTGGCTTCGGCATGACTGTCCAGGACCTCAACGCGCCCGACCTGGTGCCGCTCTACAAGATCTCCGACGAGCTGGGCATGGAGTTCGCCACGGCGTCGCTGCACAACAGCTTCTACTTCGTCGAGGCAAAGAACATCATCCACGACCGCCCCATGGTGGCCAAGAACTTCGAGGACCTGGTCAACGAGCTTCTCAAGTCCAACAGCCCCAAGAAGTGGTTCCGCGCCTACTTCAACCACGGCCTCATCAACTACATCTACGGCCAGCCGCGCCTGCTGCCGTGCGACATGGCGTTCGACACCTTCTTCATCGACCCCTACGGCGACGTCATGCCCTGCAACGGCACCAAGGACAAGGAGGTCATGGGCAACCTCAACGAGGGGTCCTGGGATGAGCTCTGGAACTCGGACCAGGCCGAGAGGGTCCGCGCGAAGGTCCGCCACTGTGACCGCAACTGCTGGATGATCGGCTCGGTGAGCCCGGCCATGCACAAGTACATCTGGAAGCCCGGCTGGTGGGTGCTCAAGCACAAGGTGAAGGCCCTGTTCACCAGGAGGCCCTACGACATGCACGAGCTCAAGGTCGTGCGCGATTACGAGGAAGGCCGTGTGACCAAGGAGCAGCTCGACGCCTGCTCCACCTGTGACCTGTGTGCCAAGATCAACGATGGTTTGTCCGAGGCGTCGAAGGTGGACTCTCACGTGTATGAAACGCATGAGGCGATGTAGCCATATGGAATTGCTAGATCCTACGCCGGTAGCGGAAGTGCGATATGGCTATCGTATTTCGGATATTCGAATATTTGATCTCATGTTCCTCATTATTGTAAATGTCGCGTTGTTTGGCGAGGCGATTCAGCGTGTTACCGGCTTTTCTTATTGTGATGAAATTGCCACTATTTATTTGGTTGTTTGTGCGGTGTTCACTAATGGGGGTCGGAGGGCACATCTCGAGCACATTTCGACAGTCTCGAAATGCTCACTTCTTCTTTTATTTTTTGTATGTTTGATTGGAGTATTTGGAAACCTATTCGGCGGCGTTAATGTGGCAATGCCGGCGATTCTTACGGACTTATTTACCTGCTGTAAATTCCCTGTTGCCCTCATTGCTTCAATTTACGCTTGTCCATCATCGCGCGTTCTTTCGTCTGCGTTTGAATTTGAGGCAAGACTTCTTATCTTAATTATGGCATTTCTGGGCCTTGCTAATTTGTTTTTCGATTTCGGTATGGGTTCTGAGCCGCGTTTTGGCTTAAGGGCTTCGTTTGTATTTGTGTTTGATCACCCTACTTATCTTGTTTTTTGCGTGGCTGGACTCGTTGCATATCTCATGAAAAGCATGGAGGACAACTTGCCGTATATTGCTGTTGGTTTGTTTGTGGCATGTCTTTCGCTTAGGTCGAAGGCATTTGCCTTTGCTGGCATCTGTCTGTTTCTTCTAATCACCTTTGGAAAGCGCGGCAGATTGTCTTTCTGGCATTTCTTATTCGGCTTTATGGTGGTGCTCTTCATTGGATATGATCAGTTTGTGAATTATTACCAGTCTGCAGGAGCTGCTAGAGCCGAGCTTGCTCGGCAATCTGTAGCCGTTGCAGGTGACTTCTTCCCATTGGGTTCTGGGTTTGCTTCCTATGGATCGGCGGTCACTGCACAATTGTGTTATTATTCGCCACTTTATTTTAGCTATGGCCTATCTTCGGTGTGGGGACTTGCACCTGGTGCCTCTTCATTTTTAAGTGATACCTTTTGGCCTACCGTGATGGCGCAATTTGGCTATTTTGGATTTATTGTTTTCACAGTGCTTCTGATTGCTCTGTTTGCCATGTGCTATTTGGCTGAAAAGGGGTCTCGTCTAGCGGTTGTCTGCGCATTTGCATATCTCCTTATCTCAAGTACTTCAGAGAGTGCTTTTTTCAATCCCAGTGCTGTTTATATCGCTATGTGTATGGGTCTTGCTATTTCATCGGGAAGAGCTATTCGTTCATGACTAATTAACTAGGCTTTTCTGATGTGATTCAAGTTCACTTGGTTTTCTTTCGGGCAGACAATCATTTTTAGGGAACTTATTTGGCCTTGTGTTGAAGCTATTGTGATTGATCGAAATTGCAAACAGCGCCACCATCCTGTCTTTCAAATTGACATTGGTTTCGGAGGCTTTGTTTACTGCATTCGGTGCTGCGTTATTTAGTTATTCGAAATCGGCTAATTAGCTACGGAGATTATTTATGGGTTTTGTTGAGAAATCTCTTCAGTATGTAAAGCATCCTCTGAGGCTCTATTCGTTTGTTTCGAGAATGGGTTGGACACGTTTTGTTTCCGATGAAACTCATTTAAAAATAATGTATAGAGCTCTAATCGGTAAAAAAGCTAATTTCGATGACCCCAAAGGTTTTAACGAGAAGCTGAACTGGCTAAAGCTTCATGATCGTAACCCTCTCTACAATATCCTTGTTGATAAGCTTGCCGTTAAGCAATGGGTCGCTGACAAAATTGGCGCCCAATATGTTTCTAAAACTTATAGCTCTTGGGATAGTGTCGAGAATATAAGCCTCGAGAATCTTCCCGAACAATTCGTGCTTAAGACGAATCATGACAGCGGCGGAGTTGCTATCTGCCGCGACAAGTCCTCGTTTGATTTTGATGCGGCCAAGAGGGTTCTTCGTAGACACCTCAATAGTAATTATTTTTGGTGGACAAGGGAGTGGCCCTATAAGGATGTTACCCCCATGGTCATGGCGGAGGAGTATCTCGAGGATGAAGGCTTCGATACTGGCCTAGTTGACTATAAAGTCACGTGCTTTAACGGAAATCCTCGCCTAATTGAGGTGCATAGGGGCAGGTTTGGTGAACATACTTGCAACTATTACGATCAGGATTGGAATCCAGTCACCATCGATTGGGCTGGCATCCCAGTTTCTCCTGTTGAGGTCGAGCGTCCTGAAAAGCTTGAGAAAATGCTCGAGTTGAGCAGCGTTCTCACTAGGGGAATTCCTCAAGTACGTTGTGATTGGTATGTTCTGGGCGATCGCTTAGTTTTCGGAGAGTTAACGCTGTTTAATGGGGCCGGACTTGATCCCATTGATGAGAAAAACGATTTATGGCTCGGATCGCTCATTGATTTGTCGCTTGCCTATGGGGATCAATAATTCGTTTAGAAGCACGATAAGGTGATTATTAATATGAGAATTGGTATCGTTACATTATTTGGTAATTCTAATTACGGCAATAGACTTCAGAATTATGCGCTTCATACCGTTTTGAGCCAAATGGGGCATGATGTAGATACGCTCGTTACTCTTGAAAAATCATCTGCACTTAAATCCATTTTTCATAAGTATTTTGAAAAGGAGAACGGTGCGATAAGGTTCAGGACTAAAAAGGAGCGTGGTCGCGATGCTGCTTTTTCTAAGTTTACAGATTCTCTAATTCCTACAAGAATTATTTCAACGAACGGCAGTGGTATTTCGTCTCAATTGAATGATGAGTACGACTATTTTGTTGTCGGAAGTGACCAGGTCTGGAATCCCCTTTGGTGGGGCGATTCGCTGGAGTGCAGATGCGCCAATGATTATCTTCTTCAATTTGCCGACGCTAATAAACGAGTAGCATACTCAGCCAGTTTTGGCCTGGCATCTCTTCCCGAGAATTGGGCGTCTTCCTTTAAGGAAGCTCTTGAATGTTATTCGGATATTAGTGTGCGAGAAGATGCCGGAGCTCGCATTGTAGAGGAACTGACTGGTCGAAAAGTGCCGGTTACCCTAGATCCGACTATGCTTTTGACTGCAAATCAATGGCGTAAGATAGAAAAGTCCGTGGCTTGCAAGCAGAAGTACGTATTTCAATTTAATCTTGGCGAGCAGTCTGATGCTCAGGTTAAATTGACGGCGGAGTTGAAGTCACTCGGGTATGAAATTGTTGACTACATGAATCCTAAGTGCCGCTATTTTGGCGGTGATCCTTCGGATTTCCTTTCTTATATCGATAAGGCCGACTGCGTCTTAACCGATAGTTTTCATGCATCGGTTTTTTCGATTTTGTTTAAGCGTCCCTTTGTCGTTTTTGATCGAAAACATGCGAACGGCTCCAACATGAACAGTCGTATTAACACCTTGCTGCAGTTGTGTGGCCTCGAGGAACGTTGGGGTATCTCGGATGCGACACGCGCGCTCAACTGCGACTATTCTGGAATCGACCGTGCTATAGATATTCGCAGGGCATATTCCAATTCATACTTATTAGACGCTTTGTCACGTTAAATTCGTCCCCTTCAGTTATCGGAGAACACATGTCTCTCAAATCAGATGTTAAAGATGGCTTATATGATGTCTTGGAGAACGTTAAGATTCATCGCGCTCGACAGGCAGAAATTGCGAAGTTTAAAGATCCCAAAAGAAAATCTATTCTCAGCGATGTCGAGCTCTCTTCCGAGCAAATGCGTGCCATCGACAATTTTTATGTTGAGAACTATGGTAGAAAAATCCCTTACACATGGCATCGGCATAATCTTGCAATTTCTGGCAAGTTCGATGTCAGGTTTTTTCCGGAACTCCTGTTTATCCCTGAGTTCGAACGATATATGAATATGCCGGTGGCGTATGCCACCGTATTTGAGGATAAGAATCTTCTTCCATTGTTTGCCGAAAGAGCTGGGGTTAGAACTCCACGTCCAATCGTTACAAGCACGTCTGGGGTTCTTCGCAATTCCGACTTCAAAGAGATTTCCAAAGAGACAGCACTTAATTTAATTGGCAACTGTGGTGCTTGCTTTGCAAAACCGACAGTAGGGACTTGTTCAGGCGAAGGCTGCGGGTCTTATTGCTTTGCTTCCGGTGTCGATGCTGCGACGGGTACAACTGCTGAAGAATTATTCGAATTGCTCGGCAGTGATTTTACAGTTCAAGAAGTAATCTCATGCCATTCTTCAGTGGTTAAATTACATCCTGAGAGCGTTAATACGCTGAGGATTATGACATACCGCTGGCAAGGCGAACTCCGTTCTTTACCTCTGCTGATGAGGATTGGTCGCGGAAAGAGTGCGGTGGATAATGCGCATGCTGGCGGCATGTTCATTGGCATTTCAAATGAAGGTTTGCTTGCACCATCGGCCCTTACTGAGTTTAATGATCGGTTCGAGAAACATCCTGACACGGGGGTTGTTTTTCAGGGATATAAGATTGCTGGTGTTCCCGGTGCTATTGATGCGGCGAAGCGCATGCATTCGTTGATGCCTCAAATGGGCCTTATCAGTTGGGACTTTACCATCGGGGAAGATGGCGCGCCGATTGTTATTGAAGCCAATATTAGGGGAGGCTCTATTTGGCTTTCCCAGATGGCGAATGGCATTCCAGGGTTTGGTGACGCAACGGCGGAAATACTTCAGTGGCTTCGTTTCATGAACAATTTGGCTCCTCACGAGCGGCTTAAATATAAATTCGGTTATAAAGATTTGGGGTAGTTGCCGCCTATGAAAGGCAAAGTATCGATAATTATTCCCGCATTTAATGTTGAGAATTATATCGGGCGTGGTGTCTCTTCTGCTCTCTCCCAGACGTATGAGGACATTGAGGTTGTCGTTGTCGACGACGGGTCGTCTGATGGCACATGGAGTGTTCTCCAGACGTATTCTGCTGATTCAAGGGTGGTGCTTTCACGCCAAGAAAACTCCGGTGTCTCTCGCGCACGCAACCATGCGCTGAATCTTGCGACTGGTGACTATGTTATCTTTCTCGACTCTGATGACTGGCTTGAACCTGAAGCATGCGAGCAGATGATGCGGATGCAAAGCCTTAAACCGGGTGCCCTAATTGCTGCAGATGCAAATTTTGTTTCTGTGGTTAACGGCTTGGAGGTTTGCGGCAATCAGATTGTCGACATGTCCATTGAAGATCTATCCTCTGATGCCGCTATTCTCCGCTTTGGAGTTTACAATTCGATACATATCGGCAGTTCCTGCTATAAGCTTTTTTCTCGTGAGTTAATTGAACGGTGCGGCTTAAGGTTTGATGAGCGGATTGCCCATACCGAGGATGGTCTTTTTGTATTTACCTATCTTAAGGTATGTCGCGGCCTTCACTATGAGCCCCTTGCGTTGTGGAATATTTTGGATCGCCCTGGAAGCGCTACCACCAGCGGCTTCAACCATAGTTTGCTAAGCTCTCTCGATGCTATTGATCAGATGATTGGTTATCAAGGGAACAGTCCTGAGATCGTTAGTCATCTTCGTCAGTTCAAGGTTCATGAGGCTTTGAGGATTCTTGGAATGGGCATCGATTCGGGCCAAATGAGCTCCAACGAGGAAGATCGACTATTTAACGCTATTAGGTTTACCGAGTGTGACAGTTCTCAGCTAAGTGGTGTCGATAGGGTGCGTAGAGCGATGTATCTTAACGCTCCACGAATTGTTTCGAGGGCATTTAATTCAACATTGCGTGCCGTAAAGAAGAGGAAATGAGAATGACTCAGCAAGAACAGTCGGGAAGGGCTGATAGGGCACCAGAAATCATCTCTCTGGGTGATTCCTGCTGTGGATGCGGCGCCTGCTCTGCCAAATGCCCGAAGGGATGTCTTTCGATGACGCCGGACGAGGTGGGCTTCTTAAGGCCCAGCTTCAATTCCGACCTATGTATCGGGTGTGGTGCTTGTGACTCGACTTGCCCCGTATTAAGTCGCAATCCCGTTGTCGAGCCTGTTGAAGTGTCTTGGGCCAAGTCTCTTTCAAGTGACGTTCTCCAGCAATCATCGTCTGGAGGGCTCTTTGGTGTGCTTGCCGATGCTGCTATTAAGTCCGATGGCGTTGTCGTTGGGGCTTCTTTCCGGGAGCACTGCCATACGGTTCGACATGAGTGTGCTACTGATTTAGAGGATCTTAAAAGACTCCAACGATCAAAATATGTTCAAAGCGAGATTCCCGCTTCTCTTTATCGAGAGGTCAAGGAATATCTTCTGGCGAAACGCTTAGTTTTCTTTACGGGCACTGCTTGTCAGGTTTCCGGCATGAGGAACTATCTGGGCAAGCTAGCAGATTCCGCTTTCTTTATTTCTGCTGACGTTATCTGCCACGGCGCCCCATCGCCTCTGCTCTGGAGAAAATGGATTGAATTCCAGTCTTCTGCCCAAAACTCTGAAATTGATGATATCAATTTCCGGAGTAAGACGACCGGATGGTCGTCTTACTCCGTCCTTTACTACGCAAGGACGGAGAAAGACGATTGCCGCGTCACCGGCGGACGTTATGGCGACGATTGGTATATGAGAGCATTTTTGGATAACGCGTCATTACGTTCTTCATGTTTTGATTGTCCGGCAAAGCGCTCTTGCGGGTCAGATTTAACTCTTGGTGATTTTTGGGGATTCCCCTCCATTCATCCCGAAGTTGATTCCTCTATGGGGGTCTCTGCCGTTCTGTGCAATACCGATAAAGGAAAGAAATGGTTCGACAGGGTATCGCCTAAGCTTGAAATAGGGCCTTCTAGCTATGAAGAGGTGATTGGCGGGAATCCTGCGCTTGCTACTTCCGTAGCCCCTCATCCTCAAAGAAATAAGTTTCTGCATGCTCTTGCCGACGGTGCGAGCATAAGGGAGCTTTCTTCGAAGTGGAGCTTTGAGGATACATTTTTGATTCGTGTGAGGCGAAAACTCAAACGGATACTCGGTAAGTAGGCCGTATTTGTTGTTTTCGCTATATGGTTTGGATAGGCAGATGGCTGCAGAAAGTAAATATAAGAAATTAGTCAAGAACTCTGTGGTTTTCTTTATTGGGAACCTGGGTAGCAAGGTTATTACCTTTCTTATTGTTCCCTTTTATACTTATTATTTAACGACCGCAGAGTATGGCACAGCTGATCTTGTTACCACTACGGTCAATTTGCTCGTCCCGTTTGCTATGGTTGGCATGAACGAAGCTGTTCTTCGCTTTACAGTTTCAAAGGAAGTCGATGTTAAAACCATTGCGTCGAATTCGCTGCTTGTTGTTATTGCTGGTTGGGTTATTTGCTGGCTGCTGTTCCCGTTGTTTCGCATGTTCAGCGTCATTGGTGATAACGTTGTCTATTTCCTGCTCTTGCTTTGCTTGACCAGTTTCAACTACGTATTCATGCAGCTTCTTCGCGGAATCGGCAATTCAAAGGCATTCGCCGCAAATGGCGTTGTCATTACATTTGTTACTGCCTTTTCGAACGTACTTGCACTTGCAGTGTGGCACCTTGGTGTTGGCGGATACCTTGCTTCTATGGTTGTTGCACAATTCATCGGAGCTTTGCATATCATCGTGTCCTGTAGACTATGGAATTACCTAGCATTCTCCAGCTTAAATAGACATGCGCTAAATGACATGTTGACCTACTGCATACCTCTAATTCCGAACTCGCTTATGTGGTGGATTATGTCGGCTTCCGACAGGTATGTAATACTGTTCTTCATTGGTGCCGGCGCAAACGGTATCTACAACGTTGCCCAGAAAATCCCTCAGATCGTGAACATCGTTTACAACATTTTCATGCAGGCATGGCAGATTTCCGCAATTGAAGAGCGAGAATCCGCGGACAATGCTAAGTTTCAGTCGACGGTCTTTCGCTATATCTTTGTGGTTCTTGCTGTGGCATCGTCCCTTATCGCTGCGTCTGCTTACCCCGTCTACACGTTCCTCATGAGTTCATCATATGAAGGCTCGTGGCAGCCAGTTGCTATGCTATCGCTTGCGAATCTCTTTTCCTGCGTTGCCGCTTTCTTTGGAACAACGTATGTCGTTACCAAAGAAAGCAAGAAGGCCTTCTCTACAACTGCTATCGGAGCAATCGTTAACATAGCGCTCACTCTGCTTCTTGTTCCGGCGTTTGGAATTATGGGCGCTGCTGGCGCTACTGCTATTAGCTATGCCGTTATCGCCGCGGTGCGTGCGCGTGATACACGTAAGTTTATTAAACTTGATTTTCACAGGGGAGAGATTGCTGCCAGCTTTATTCTGATTGGCGCCCAAGTGGCTTTGTCTTTCGCACCGTTCTCTCATGGCATTCTAATTGCAGAGTTCCTGCTTTTCTTTGTCATTCTATTCGTTCTCAGGAATGGTCTCTTAGACATTGCTCGCAAGGGCATGAAGGTAGTTGGAAAGCGTAAGCAATCTGCTTAAGCGGTGTCTGATTGGGCATTTACTCGTTTGAGCACTGCTAGATATTGTGAAACAGTACCGAAGAAATTGCACATGGGTGCCGGGGCAAGTATGAGCCTCGGCACCCATTTTGGGTAGCGTCGAGAAAGTTGTTGTAGAGCCCGATCCGAAGCGAGTCGGCCCTGTGTCCTAGAATCTGGAATACAGTTGATATCCTATGCCGTCTCGACCCTGTCCGCTGCAGGGACCGCCGGGTCCGCGAGTAGCCACGCCTAGGCGGTAGCCCCGTTGTGCGCGTAGGGCCACACCCGGTTGCCCTCGGAGGTCGACTTCGCGAAGTCGTCGAGCGCCATGCCCGATGCGGATACGATGGCGTAGCCGCCTTCGCAGGCCGAGACGCGCCAGAGTTGTGAGGCGGAGCCGTCCGCCTCGGCCAGGACCGCCCGGTCACCCGACTTGGTCAGCAGCGCGCCGTCCGAGGAGATCCTGTAGAGTCCTGTGGCGCCGTCGCGCTCGAACGTCAGCGCGCCCGCGCCCGACGGCAGGGAGCGGCCCGAGGCGGAGACCGCGATGGCCATCCCCCCCGTCGAGGGAGGATGCGACGCGGTGTGCGTCGTCTTCGATGATTTTTCTTATGCTGCATTTTGGAAATTTGCTGCTAGGACGTACTTAGCGCTCCATTTGCTGATCGATTCCTTGCCGACGTTCCAAGTCGCGGTTAGCTCAACCTCGGCGCCTTGAGCCTTCTGCACCCTCGGATTCATCGCAAAAGCAACGATCACGTTCTGAATCCCCGAGATACTCGGCGGGAAGGACTGGTTGTCGGCATCGATGGAAAAGCTCTCTTCCTTGCCATCCAAGTGCTGCTGAATGCGGTCGGTATGCTTCTCGGCTCATTTTTCGGCCTTGCAGTTTCGCACAAAGTAATTGTTGGATAGGTCTGTCGAGCGGTAGTCGTAGTCGTCCTTTTGGTGGTTTGCCGTGTGGTGGTAGTGTCGAGAAAGTTGGTGTAGCGCCCGATCCGAAGCGAGTCGGCCCGGCGTCCTGGAACCTGGAACACGGTTGATATCCTATGCCGCCTCGACCCTGTCCGCAAGCTCGAGGCCGGACTCGAGCATCTTCCTGGCCTCCGCCTCAAGCCGCGCCCAATCGACGGGACCGTCGATTCCCCGAGTGCGACCGTCATCGTAGAGCTCGTTCATCCTCACCTCCGAGAAGTACCTGGACTCCTGCCATATCTCGTCCCGCTCGCACATGACCGCGCCCGCGAGCCGCACCAGCGAGCCCGTGGAGGGGAACACCTGCACGACGCGCGACCTGCGCTTTATCTCCCGGTTGGTCCTCTCCTGCACGTTGTTGGTGCGCAGGCGCTTCCAGTGGGTCGGCGGGAAGTCGAGGTAGGCCAGCGCGTCGGGCTCGGCCTCCTCCAGCACCGCCGCCGCCCTGGGGCAGCACCCCTCCAGCATGTCGCACGCCGCGTGGTACATGGCCGTCACGGTGGCGGCGTCGCGCCCGCGGAACACCTGCGACACGATCCTGCCCACGCGGCGCCTGAGCTGCCAGGAGCCGGCCTCGCGCATGCAGTCGCGCATGAGGTGGACCGCGCAGCGCTGCCACGCGGCGCCCTGGAAGACCTCGCCGAGCGCCCGGACGAGCCCCGGGTGGGCGTCCGAGACGACGAGCCGCACGCCCGCCGCCCCGCGCGAGCGGATGGCCCGCAGGAAGGCGAGCCACGAGTCGTAGGACTCGGTGTCGACCACGTCGACGCCCAGGACGCGCCTCCGGCCGCCCGCATCGCAGCCGATGGCGGTGACCACGGCGGTGGAGGCGACGCGCCCCCCGCGGCGGCACTTGACGTAGGTCGCGTCGAGCCAGACGTAGGGCACCGGCGAGCCGCCGAGCGGCCTTGCGCACAGGTCCTCGATGTCTGCGTCCAGGCTCGAGGCGATGGCGCTCACCTAGTCCTTCGAGAGCCTGGAGACGCCCATCTTCTCGGCCACCCTCTGCACCTTGCGGGTGCTGGTGCCCGTGGCGTACATCTCGGCCACGGCGGCCACGAGGGCGCGGTCGACGCGCCGGTGGCGCTCGAGCGCGTCCTCGGGGAAGAAGCTGCCGGAGCGCAGCTTGGGGATGCGCAGCGTCAGCGTGCCGACGCAGGTGGCGAGCGACCTCTCGCGGTAGCCGTTTCGGCTGTTCGCCCCGCCGCCGCAGAGCTGGTCGGCCTCGGCGTCCATCACGGCGTTCACGACCTGCTCGGCGAGACGCCTGAGCAGCTCCTGCATGTCGATGGCGCCGTCGTCGAAACGGGGCATGGCGAGCATGTCCGGCGTCGGGTCTGATAAGATTTCCATAGCGGTCTTCGTCCTTTCC
>JAUMNV010000105.1 GCA_031295725.1 Collinsella sp. | reverse complement strand
ACTTGTCCTGGGGACGTAGCTCAGTTGGGAGAGCGCTGCCGTCGCATGGCAGAGGCCGAGGGTTCGACTCCCTTCGTCTCCACCCTTGGATTTGATAAGCCGCTGACATTGTGTCGGCGGCTTTTTTTAAAAGAAAGGGCTATACCATGGCCGAGCTTGAGTCCCAACCATTGTCCGACGAGGAGCGCGCTGAGTTGGAAGAGCTCCGCGCTGAGAAGGCCCGCCGCGAGGCTCGGGAAGAGGCCCGTCGCGAGCGTGAGGAGCTGGCTGCCCTGCGCGCCGAGCGTGCGAAGGCCGAGGAGGTCGCCTCGAACGCCGCATCCGAGCGCAAGCCCGCGCCCGCACCCAAGCCCGCTGCTGCGAAGCCTGCACCTGCCGCGCCCAAACCTCAGCCTAAAAAGGCCGCTCGTCCCAAGTCCGTCGAGCCCAAGCCGAGCCGTGACGAGATGACCTTTGCCCAGCGCATGGTTACCTCCAAGGAACCTACGGGCGAGAACGAGATCCCTGGCATGGCGCCGGCTCAAAAAATCATCATTGTCCTTGCCCTCATCGCGTTTATCGTCTTTATGGTTTACACGATCACGGGCAGCATGGGCCTGCACTAACCTGTTCGCGCCGGGCTCCATGCCCGCACGTCCGCCCCGCCCAACCCTCAACCTCTGTACAGCATATTCGAAAGGTCGCCCCATGGCTTTGACCGACATCTCGCATCCCACCGACATCGCAATGCTCACCGATCTGTACGAGCTCACTATGGCCCAGGGCCTGTGGGAGAGCGGCAAAGCCAATGAGCAAGGTTGTTTTACGGCGTTTTACCGCGACCATCCGTTTGGCAGCGCGTACGCCGTCATGTGCGGCACCGCCGAGCTTCCCGAGCTCGTCGAGAATCTACGTTTTACGTCCGAGGATATCGAGTACCTAGCCTCGCTTCAGGCTCCCGCTGGCGGTGCGATGTTTAAGCCCGCATTCCTCGACTACCTGCGCAACTTCCGCGCGCACGTGAACATTGACGCCGTGCCCGAGGGCGAGCTTGTTTTTCCGCGCGAGCCCATGGTGCGCGTCACCGGTCCGGCTCTGGAGTGCCAGCTGCTCGAGACGGCGCTGCTCAACATCGTCGGCTTCCAGACGCTCGTCGCCACCAAGACGGCACGTGTGGTGTTGGCGGCGGACGGCCGTCCCGTCGCCGAGTTTGGCCTGCGCCGCGCCCAGGGTCCCGATGGCGGTCTGGCCGTCGCCCGCGCGAGCTATGTTGCCGGCTGCTCGTCCACGTCTAACGTGCTTGCCGGGCGCCGTTACGGCATCCCCGTCTTTGGCACCCACGCGCACAGCTGGGTGATGAGCTTTGACTCCGAGCTCGAGGCCTTCCGCGCCTTTGCCAAGTCGAGCCCCAAGAATTGCACGCTGCTCATCGACACCTATGATGTGCGCGAGGGCTGCGAGCACGCCATTACGGTTGCCAAGGAGATGGAGGCGGCGGGCGAGCGTCTGTCGGCCATTCGCATTGACTCGGGCGACCTGGCCAAGCTCTCCAAGTATGTCCGCGGTCGTTTCGATGCCGAGGGCCTGCCTTATGTGGGGATCTCGGTGTCCAACGACCTGGACGAGTACACGATTCAGTCGCTGCTCGACCAGGGCGCACCCATCGACAGCTTTGGCGTGGGCACCAAGCTCGCGACCTGCTACGATCAGCCGGCGCTGGGCGGCGTGTACAAGCTTTCCGCCCGTCGTGCGAGCGATGCGGACCCGTGGACGCCGGTGGTGAAGCTCTCCGAGCAGCCCTACAAGCGCACGATTCCGGGCGTGCAGCGTGTGCGCCGCTATTACGATGGCTTTGGCGGCCCGGTCTGTGACATGATCTATGACGAGGACCATCTGGCGGGGGAGGGCGCCGCGCGCGGCAATACCCTCGTGGCCGTGAACGATGCTGCCCTGGTAACCGATGTGTCGGAGCTTGAGTATCGCGAGCTGCTGGTGCCGATCGTGCGCGATGGCAGTGCGGTGGCTCCGCGTGAGAGCATCGAGGATGCGCGCGAGCGCTGTGCTTGGGCACTCGACCATCTGGACGCGGCTTTTAAGCGCTTCCTGTATCCGCAGACCTACGTGGTGGGTATGGAACAGGGCCTGGCCCAGGTGCGCGACGAGCTCGTGCGCAAGAACATGGCCGCGGCATCGGCTTTCCCCTGGGCAAAATGATCCGCATGCGACGGAGGTAAGCGGATTATATTCTCGCTCACCCGTTCGCTCGCTTGCTCAGCATTCGATTGGTTTGACGTATGACGACTTCTTATAAAACGATGGTGGTAAAGATCGGCTCGTCCACGGTGGTGGGTGCCGACGGTAAGGTCAACCGCGCGTTTATCGGTGGCCTGGCCGATCAGGCCGCGGCCCTGCGCAAGCTCGGCTGGCGCTTGGTCGTGGTGAGCTCCGGCGCCATTGCCTGTGGCTATCCCGTTCTGGGTTTCGACCGCAAACCGGTTGGCGATCTGCCGAGCCTGCAGGCCTGCGCCTCGGCCGGCCAGTGCATCATCTCGTCGGCCTACGACGAGGAGTTCCATGCGCGCGACCTACTCACCTCGCTCGTGCTGCTCACGCGCCATGACACGGCGCGCCGTACGTCCTACCTGCACGCGCGCGATGCCCTGCTGCGCCTCGTGGAGCTTGGCGTGGTGCCGGTCGTCAACGAAAACGACACCGTCACCGTCGACGAGATTAAGTTCGGCGACAACGACACGCTGGCGGCGCTCGTGAGCTGCCTGGTTTCCGCCGACCTGTGCGTGACGCTGTCCGACATCGATGGTCTCTATACTGCCAATCCGCATGAGGACCCCACGGCCGAGTTTGTTCCTGTCGTGCATAAGATCGATGCCAAGATCATTGCCTCGGCGGGCGATTCTTCCACATCGGTGGGAACGGGCGGCATGATTACCAAGATTCGCGCGAGCCGCATCCTGATGACGGCGGGCATTCAGAGCGTGATTTGCTCGGGCGAGGAGCCCGATGCGCTCGTGCGCCTAGCCCGCGGCGAGAGCGTGGGAACCCTGTTCGATCCGCCGGCGGAGCGTCTGGACATCGCACCCCGCAAGCTGTGGATCGCGCTGGGTGACAAGGCACATGGCTCAGTAACGGTTGACGACGGTGCCGCGAAGGCGCTGGTCAGCCACGGGTCGTCCCTGCTTGCGGTGGGTATTCGCGAGGTTGATGGCCAGTTTGCCGAGGGCGATGTGCTCGATGTGTGCGATCCGAGAGGTATGGTCGTCGCCCGCGGTATCGCCGAGGCCGATTCGGACGTGCTGGAGCTTGCTGCCGGCCGCCGCCAGGACCAGATCGCCAGCAACCGCCTGCTCGCTAACTTGGCCGAGAAGCCGGCGATCCACCGAGATAATTTGATCGTCTTCGCCTAACGGGTCGACGCTGCGCGCCGCCCAGAGCGACAATTTGTCATTCAAAAGGCGAGGCATGACCATCAGGTCTATGCCTCGCCTTTTTCATGCCAACTTGTTCGCTCTGGGCGGCGCTCGCTTCTTTTGTTCGACCTACGATTTAAAGCCACTCGCTTAGGGGCGTTTTCGCTTTCCGTCCTCTTTCTGCAATGACTTCATTAACCTGGTACTTGGGGACGTTCCTTTTGTGCCGGCAGGTGGGGACACTCCTTTGCTAGAAGATCCGGCGCAGGTCTCCGCGGTTGAGGGCTTCGTCGAAGAGGTGCTTGAACACCACGCTGCCGTGCAGACCGTCGTGCTCGAACTCGTTGGTCACCCAGGCATGCGAGTTGCCCACGCGGCTGAGCGTATCGAGCTGCAGGCCCGAATCGACGTACATGTCGTCGAAATACACCGCGGCCTGGAGCGGCACCTCGTTGCAGGCCAGGCGCTGCGGGTCGTAGATCTTGTCCCAGCTGGTGTCTTCCATCAGCAGGTCCATGGCGGGCTTAAAGGGCATAAGCTCGGGCATCTGCTCGAACATCCACGGGAACATGGCCTCGCCGGTAAACATGAGCGGGCGCGCGAGTGTGTCGAACTCGGCACGATGGGCCTTCTCCTCTGCGGCCGCCCAGCCAATGGGCATGGTGTCGCCGTCGGCGTAGATAAACTCCTGCAGCGTCCAGTACAGCGGGTTTGTACGCGTGTTGGTGCGCTCGAAGGCGCGCATCAAAAAGCTGTCGGATACCGAAGTTCCGCAGTTCAGCGTGCCGTCGCCGTCAACAAACGCGTGATCGATAATCCAATGCATGCGCTCAAAGCTCGGCTTCATGCCAAAGTCGTTGCCCATGAGCTGTAGACGCTCGACCGTCATCGGCGAGCCGTCGGGCAGCACGGGCTTCTGTGCCTCGAGCGCATCGGCCAGGGCTGCCACGCGCTCGACGTCGGCGGGGTAGCGGTCGTAATACTGCTGCGTCTTGGCGGCCATGCGCGGGAAGGTG